>CAYZYG010000062.1:0-28518 GCA_964481395.1 uncultured Vicinamibacterales bacterium | reverse complement strand
GGTCAGCAGTGCGTCGCCGGCCAGGATAGCCATGGCCTCGCCGTAGACCTTGTGCCCCTCTTCCTTCACCTGCTTCTTGGAGTTGTCCCAGGCGCCGCCGGCGTTCGCCTGGAAGATCGCGAGGCAGACCCCCGAGATGGTCACGCCTACGAGCAGTCCGCCGAGCATGTCGACCGAATAGAGGCCGACCGCGAGCGGGGCGATGAGGGCCATGAGCCCGGGGGCGACCATTTTCTTGATGGCCGCCGCGGTCGCGATGTCGACGCAGTGCGCGTACTCCGCCTTGCCGTCGGCCGCACGGATGATTTTCTGCTCGGCCTCCGTAGGCTCGCGCTCCTCAGACTCCGCGTGCTGGGCAGCGGTCAGCGCCGGCCGGAGTTCGGGAATGTCCCTGAACTGGCGGCGCACTTCCTGGATCATGTCCTGCGCGGCCTTCCCGACGGCGACCATGGCCATCGCCGAAAACCGGAACGGCAGCATGCAGCCGACCAGCAGTCCGACGAGCACGTACGGGTTGGCCGCGTCCATATCGACCTTGCCGTTCATCTTGGTCAGGAACGCGGCGGTGAGCGCCAGCGCCGTGAGCGCGGCCGAGCCGATGGCGAAGCCCTTGCCGATGGCGGCCGTCGTGTTGCCCACCGCGTCGAGCTTGTCGGTGCGGGCGCGGATATCCCGGCCGAGGCGCGACATTTCGGCCACGCCGCCGGCGTTGTCGGCGATGGGGCCGTACGCGTCCGTCGCGAGCTGGATGGCCAGCGTCGAGAGCATGCCCACGCCCGCGAGCGCGATTCCGTAGAGGCCGGCAAACTCGTAGGCCACGATGATCGCGATGCCGATCACGATGATGGGCAGGGTCGTCGAGTTCATGCCGACCGCGAGCCCCTGGATGATCGTGGTGGCGGGTCCGGTCTTCGACGCGTCGACAATCGTCTGAACCGGAGCCTTGAAGGTCGCGGTGTAGTACTCGGTGATCAGCCCGACGGCGATGCCGGAGATGAGACCGCCGGCGACGGCCAGCATGACGCCCCACCACTGGTACGTGTACGACTGCCCGGTGATGATGTCGGGCACCACCACGCCCCCGGCGGGGATCATCCAGCGGATGGCGAAAACCGTGACGATGACCATCAGGATGCCCGCGCCGAAGGTGCCGCGGTTGAGGCCGGCCTGCGGGTTGCCGCCTTCCTTCGTCCGCACGAAGAGGAACCCGATGATCGAGGCCACGATGCCGACGAGGGCCACGACCAGCGGCAGATAGACCGCATTGAGGGCGAGCGACGGATGGATGGTGGTCAGGCCCTGCGTCCAGGCCACGCCGAGGATCATCGCCGAAACGATGGCGCCGACGTACGATTCGAACAGGTCGGCGCCCATGCCCGCGACGTCGCCGACGTTGTCGCCGACGTTGTCCGCGATGGTCGCCGGGTTGAGCGGATGGTCCTCGGGAATCCCGGCTTCAACCTTGCCGACCAGGTCGGCGCCGACGTCCGCGGCCTTCGTGTAGATGCCGCCTCCGACGCGCGCGAAGAGCGCGATCGACGAGGCCCCCAGCGAGAAGCCCGACAGGTTGTTGAGCACGAGCATCATCACTTTCTCGCTCGTGAGCGCGTCGGGGTTCATCTGCATGTAGACCAGGAACAGCGCGCCCAGTCCGAGCAGCGCGAGCCCAACGACCGACAGCCCCATGACGGATCCGCCGCCGAAGGCGACCATGAGGGCGTCGTTCAGACCTTTGCGGGCCGCGCTGGCGGTTCTCGTGTTGGCCGCGGTGGCCGTCTTCATGCCGAAGTAGCCCGACAGCGCCGAGCAGAACGCACCGAGAATGAACGACACGGCGATGAACGCGTTGGTGTCCTCCGACACCAGCGTGTTCGAAATGCCGAGCAGAATCGCGACGGCCACGACGAACCAGACCAGGAACCGGTACTCGCGCCGCAGGAACGCCATCGCGCCGTCGGCAATCCACTTGCCAATCATCTGCATCCGGTCGGTCCCCGGATCCTGGCGCTTCACCCAGGCCGCGCGCATGTACGCGTAGATCAGCGCGAGGACGGCGACGACCGGCACGACTATGACGATGTTCTTCGGATCCACCGCTACCTCCTCCATTCGTCAGACGAACGGGACAAAGGGGCTTATTCTACACTCTAGGCCTGGGTCTCGGCAGGCGGCACCTCGACGGCAAGGTCCACCACGCCCGGCACGCGCCGGACGACCACCTCGATTTCCTGAACCCGATCGCGGCCCAGGGCATCCCCACCGATGGTCACCGCGCCGCTCCGGGCCGTCACGTCCACCTCGAGCCCCTGGGTTTCCTGGGCCACGGCCAGGTTGGCTCTGACCCGGCTCGCCAGGGCGAGGTCGCGCATGGCCGCCCGCGACTCGTCCGTTTCCTGGAACGCCTCGAGTCGCGCCATGGCCGCGATGATTTCGCAGGCCTGCGGCACGTCCACGTGCTCCAGATTGAGCACCAGATCGTAGTACGCGGGGTTGCCCCAGTCGACGCCGTACAGGTACTGCGTCCACCGCTGGCGGTCCTGGTCCATCCGCTGGATGTACGCCACCGCATCGTCGTGGCTCAAGTCGAGCCGCGCCTGCACGGCCTTCACCCGCGCCGGCAGCGGGGCGATGATCCGGGTGCGCATGACGTGCCCCACGCCGCGCAGCAGCAGGTGGCCGGCGTGCCCGTGGTAGATGGCCTTGCCGAGACTGACCTCCTCGGTCAGGGCGGCCTGGATGAGCGTGAGGTAGACGTACTTGGTGTGCTTGAACCGATCCCAGAACGTGGGCGGCTTCTCCAGAGCGTTCCGGACTTCGTCCTGCGACACGCCGTACGCCGCCGCCTTCTCGACGATGACGTCGCGATCGATGCACCGGTAGCCCAGCCGGCCGGCCGCACACTCGGCCAGCCGCTTGCCGCCGCTGAACGATCCGCGAGATATGGTGATGACAGCCATCCCGTCTCCCCTGCCCTTCTCCCGGGTCGCACCCCTCGCCCCGGATCCGCGCGAACCTGCCGTCAGTCCTTCGAGGCACGAACACGGCTACGTTCCGTGCGCCCTCAGGACCGAGTGCTGAGCGAGCGGCCACGAGCCGACGCCCAGGGGCCATCCGTGGCCGGCACTGCCGACCGGCTCACTCAGTGCGTGCCGGTCAGCCAGAAACTCAGCGCGCCGAGCACCACGAGCAGCACGACGCCCAGCACGAGGCTCCAGGCGACCAGTTTCTTCTCGACGTCCAGCAGCGGTTCGTCCTGCATCCGCGCCAGTTCGTCCACCAGCTTCGGGTCATTTGCCACGACGGTCCTCCCCGACCCGCCTGCCGCCTACCCCCCCACCACGGGCGGCGTGATGCCGCGGAAGAAGATCCACGAGATCAGCAGGCCGATCCAGATGATGAAACCGAACAGGCTGACTACGTAGACCGCGGCCAGCCGCCAGATGCCTTCCTCGCGCAGCTTCCGGAAGTTCGACACGAGGCCGATCGTGAAGAACGTCATGGCGAAGAAGAGCACGCGGATTGACGTCCCCTCTTCGCTCGCCACGGCGCCCGGCGCCGCGAGGTCCGGCCAGGCCGCGCAGATCCCCAGCAGGACCAGGAACGTCAGGGCGTACCCGATCACGAACTTCGGGAACCGCTCCCAGACCATGCCCGCGCTGACGCGCTCACCGGGGCGCCGGTCGATCTTCGTGCACCAGATGACGGCCAGCACCATCGCCCAGACGCCGATGAACACGTCGATGAACATCTTCGTCGTGGTGGCCGCCATCAGCATCCAGCCTTCCTTGTACTCGATGCCCTGCACGGCCAGAGCCTTCGCCCGGATCAGCGAGTCCACGATGGCGCCGCTCGCCACGGCGGCCCCATCGGTCTTCACGGCCAGGCCCATCCACGCGCCCGCCACCATGGGCTCGTGATAGAGGAAGAGCTGCGCGGCGAACGGCAGGAGCAGCAGCTCTACGACCGCGAAGATCACCACCAGTGAACTCACCATGATCGGGACCGTCGGTCGGGCGCGGATGGCCGCGCCGGTCGCGATCGCCGCCGACACGCCGCAGATGGACACCCCCGACGCCAGCGGCGCCGCCCACTCCCGGGAGAAGCGGAAGTACCGGCGCGCCACGTAGTACACGAGCGCCCAGTAGATCAGGTAGGCCTCGACGATGGCGCACAGGCCCCTGAAAACGACCGTCCAGGCGAGCCCCGTCGCCTGGGCCGCCTTGACGCCGAGGGCCGCCCCCATGATCACGATCGCGGTCTTGATGTACCACTCCGGCCGCGTCGCCACGTGCAGCCAGGTGGCCAGCTTCGGAAAGAAGTTGCCCACCGCAAGGCCCGCGAGGAGCGCCAGGATGAACCCCGCCTCGCCCGTCAAGTTGAGGGACCAGGGAATGCCCAGACCCTCCAGCTTGTCGGGGGTGGCGGCGATGTAAGCGTAGTGGCCGGCGACCCAGCAGACGAAGCTGATCCAGAAGACGACCGTGAACGCCGCGATGAAGCGTGGGATCGCGAGGCCCAGGAAGCGGGCGCCGATGGTCGTCAGGACCAGCAGAAACAGGTACGTGCCGACGATCGAGACGAAGACCGGTGCCGAGGCCCAGGCGGCCGACGTCGGCTTGACCGAGGCGCCCGGAGAGAGCCAGACGTGCGCTTTCGCGACCCAGCCCAGGAGGTCGCTGCCGGCCATGACCCCCATCGACAGGGCGAAGATGGCGAGGCCCAGCCAGACCGACCACCAGTCCTCGCTCGAAAGCAGACCGGAGCGGACGGGCACCGCCGGATCGGCGGCACGGGACGAGGAAGCCGGCGGCGGAGAACCGGTGGCCGACATAGGCACCTCCTCCGGGAAGTCGATGGCGCTGTCGAGGGGGCGGATGACGGCGGTGACGGCACCTCGGGCGGCAAGCCGGCGGCATGCCGCCGGTACCGGCACCTGCCCGGTGAGACTACGGGCGATGCGGGCCTGGTGTCAAGCAACTCCAACCAATGCAACGAATTACGATAATGGCTAGGGGTTGTGTAGACAAAGGCGGCCCTGTTGACGCCCGTGCTAAGCTGAGGGCACTTCTGGGGCTCGGAACGACCCGTCGCCGTCTGCCCCGTTCCCGCCGCCCCCCGAACCCTCGGATGTCCCCCCGAAGGCTGGCCGACATGGCAGAGCCCTGGACGTACGCCCAGACGAGCATCCCCGACGACGAACGCCTCACGGGTCGCTGGCTCGCCACGCCGCCGCGGATCGTCCGCAACACCGGCGCGGAACGGGTGACGCGGTGAAACTCGCGCACCTGCGTGACGCCCTGCGGCGCCGCAGGCGCGCGCCGCTCGACCTGACGACCCGGGTGTCGTACTGCCGCGAGGTGCTCCAGGCCAACAACGCGGCGCTCGGGTTCCTCGCCCAGATTCAGGAGGCGTTGGCCGGTCACGATCCGCTGCCGGCGGCCCAGGTGCGACGCCTCATCGCCGGCGTCATGACCCAGACGTTCCGGATGATCGTCAACCTGAACAAGATCACGGCCGGACGGTACCGGGAAGTCGAATCCCGCTTCCGCGAGATCAAGGCCTCGCTGGCCAGAACGGTCGAGGTGCCGGCCGACGCCGCCGAGGTCGGGTGCGCGATGACCCTCGACAGCCTGGACGCCTCGTTCGCTGAGGTCGTCGGCCAGAAGAGCGCGTTTCTCGGTGAAGCGCGGCGCTGGCTGCCGGCGCACGTGCCGCGCGGCTTCGGCACGTCGGTCGCCGCGTACCGTGCGTTCATGCGCACCGGAGATCTCGGCGCGCGCGTGGCCGAGGTGCTGCAGCGCGGCACCACCGCCGACGTGGCCGGGTGCTTCGGGTTGTCGGCGGAGATCGTTCGCCTCATCGAAGGTGCGCACGTGCCGCCCGAGGTCGCCGACGCGATGACTGCGGCCATCGACGCCGTGCCCGGCGGCGACGAGCGCCGCTTCGCGGTGCGGTCAAGCGCGCTGATGGAGGGCGGGGCGGAGATGTCCTTCGCCGGACAGTACCGCTCGTTCTTGAACGTGCCGCCCGACGCCGTGCTCGACGCCTTCACGCGCGTCATCGCCAGCAAGTACTCGCCCGAGGCCATCTCGTACCGCGCGTTGCGGGGGATCGACGACGAGGAGGTCGCGATGTGCTGCTGCGTCGTCGAGATGGTCGATGCCGTGGCGGCCGGCGTCCTCTACAGCGCGTGCGGCGGCGACCCGGAGCCCACGACGCTCATCCAGGCGGTCAGAGGACTGGGACTCGCGGCCGTAGACGGATCCGCCGAGCCCGATTCGTACGCGGTCGGGACCCGGACCAGACGCGTCCTCGACACGAAACTGGGCCGCCAGTCCTTCCGTATCGTCAGCGCGCCGGACGAGGGCACGATCAAGGAGGCGCTCGGCGGTACGAGCGTGCCGGAGCCCATTCTCACCGAGGACCAGGTCCTCGCGCTGGCCGCGCTCGCGTGGACGCTCGAGCCGCGCCTCGGGACGCCGCTCGACATGGAATGGGCGCTCGACCGCGACGGCCGGTTCGTCGTGCTGCAGCTGAGGCCGCAGCCCATCGAGATGGGACGCGGCGCACAGCCGGTCGATCGGCGCGTGCCGGGCCGGCCGCTGCTCCTCGAGGGCGGATCGGTCGTGTCACCCGGAGTGGCTGCGGGCCCCGTCTGCCGGGTAGAGAGCGACCTCGACATGCTGCGCTGCGACGCGGGAGCGGTGCTCGTCACGACCGAGGCCAACCCGCGGCTTGCGGTCCTGCTGCCGAGGGTCGCGGCCGTCGTCGCCGATCTCGGCGAGGTCACGGGCCACCTGGCCGCCGTGGCGCGGGAGTTGAAGGTCCCGGCCGTGTTCGCGGCGCGCCGCGCCACGTCGGCGCTCGCACCGGGAACCCTGGTGACGGTCGACGCCGAGGCGGCCGCCGTCTACGAAGGCCGGGTCGCCGAGCTGCTCGACGCGCCGCCGTCTCCGGTCGTCGTGCGAACCATGGATCCGAACCGGGCGCTGCTCGCCTCAGTGGCGGACCGCATCGTCCCGCTGACGCTGAAGGATCGCCTGGCGAGCGGATTCACGCCGGCCGGCTGCCAGACCCTGCACGACATCATCCGGTTCTGCCACCAGGCGACGATCGAAGCCATCTTCAATCTCGGCGACCGCGCGCTGCACGGCGGCGAGCCGCTTCGGCGGCTCGTGACCGACGTGCCTATCGACTGCCGTCTCTTCGATCTCGGCGGCGGCTTCCGCGACGGGCTGCCGCCGGGAGAGATCCGGATCGAGGACGTGGCCTGCCGGCCCATGCGGGCGCTGTGGCGCGGCATGACCGACCCCGAGGTGGTGTGGCGGGCCGAGCGGCCCGTGTCGCTCACCGGCCTCGCGTCCGCGCTGGTCAACTACAATCTCGATCACGACCAGCGGATGCGGAACCTGGGCGAGCCGTCGTACGCGTTCATCACGGCGGATTACCTGAATCTCAACTCGCGGGTCGGCTACCACTTCACGACCGTCGATGCCCGGGTGTGCGACACGCCCGAGTCCAACTACGTCTCGCTGCGGTTCGTGGGAGGGTCGACTGGCGTGGATCAGCGATCGCGCCGTGCCGCGCTCATCCGCCGTCTGCTCGAGGCGTACGACTTCGAAACGGACTGCCGGGTGGACCTCGTCAACGCCCGCTTGCGCCACAGGCCGGCGGCCGGGATGGAAGACGCCCTGGTCCTGGTGGGCCGGCTGCTCGGGTACGTCAACCACCTCGACATGGCTCTGACGTCGGACGCGGTGGCGGGCCAGTACGAGGCCGCGTTCCTGGCCGGCAACTACCGCTTCAAGGGGAAGGGACGCCATGACTGACCGCGGAAGCGGGCCGTACCGCCGGCTGGCGAACCAGATGCTCCTGGTGCTCCTCGCCTTCGGGCTGGTCCCCCTCCTGGTGATGGGCCTCGCGGGATTCGCCGCGCAGCTGAACGCCGTCGAGGTCAGAACGCGCAACGTCCTCGAGGCGATGGTGAAGAACCGCCGCGCGACCATCGAGCTGTTTCTCGAGGAGAAGCAGCGCCAGCTCGAACTGCTCGCCGCGGCCCTCCCGGTCAGCGAGCTGGGCAGGCCGCAGGTCGTGGAAGCCCTGCGCGACCAGCTTCGCGCCGACCACGGGGCGATCGTCGACCTGGGCCTCATCGACGACACCGGACGGCACGTGGCGTACGTCGGGCCGTACAGCCTGCAGGACGCGGATTACTCGGATCAGCCGTGGTTCGAACAGGTCATGGTGCGCGGCCACTACGAGAGCGACATCTTCATGGGGTTCCGCCGGTTCCCGCACATGGTGATGGCCGTCAAGAAACGGGAGGACGGGCGGGTCTGGATCCTGCGGGCCACGATCGACACCGATCAGCTCAGCGACCTCGTCCGGGAAGGCGGCCTCGAGTCGGGCGCGGACGTGTTCATCCTCAACCGCGCGGGCGAGTACCAGACGCGTTACTCGGAGGAGCACCGCCTGATGGAGCGGGCCGACCTGCCGGTTCCGCCGCTGCACTCCGGCGTCCGGGTCGTCGACCGTGCCGACCGCGGGTCGCGGGAGTTCATCGCCACGGTGTGGCTGCGGAACGACAACTGGGTGCTCGTCGCCCGGCAGCGGGTGCCGGGTTTCGTCGCCCTCGTGGTCTCGAGTCCGATCGTCACCATTGTCTTCGCCCTCGGCCTGCTGGCCGTCCCGCCGTTGTCCATGTTCGTGGCGCGTCATCGCCTCGGCCAGATCCGCGCACTCGAGCGCGAACGCGCCGAGCTGTACCAGTCGGTCGCGCAGTCGGAGAAGATGGCGACCATCGGCCGCATGGCCGCGTCCGTCGCGCACGAAATCAACAACCCCTTCGCGATCATCCAGGAGCAGGTCGGCGTGCTCGTCGACGGTCTCGCCGACGAGGGCGGCGTCCCCGAGTCCGAGCTGCGCGAGCGCCTGCGCAAGATCGAGGCGCAGATCCGGCGGGGCCGCGGCGTGACGCACCGCCTGCTCGGATTCTCGCGCCGCCTGGGCCCGGGAGTCGAGCCGGTGGACGTCGCCGAAGCGCTCAACGAAACGGTGAATTTCCTGGCGAAGGAGGCCGAGGCCTCGAAGATCCGAATCGTGCGCGAGTACGACAAGGACGCCCCCCTCATCCGGTCGAGCGTCGCGCAGATGCAGCAGGTGTTCCTCAACCTGATCAACAACGCGATCGACGCGGTCGGGCGCGAGGGTGAGATCCGGCTGACGGTCAGGCGGGAAGGCGACGGTGTGGAGGTGAGTGTAGCCGACAACGGACCCGGCATCCCCGAGTCGCTGCGCGATCGGGTCTTCGATCCGTTCTTCTCGACGAAGACGGGTTCCACGCACAACTCCGGCCTCGGCCTGGCCATCTGCCGCGAAACGATGCTGGCGCTCGGCGGCCGCATCGACATCGACACCTCGGTGGGGCGGGGCACGAGGTTCATCACGTGGTTCCCGGCCGCGCCGCCCGGCGAGACCAACCCGCTTCCGCGCGCGAGGGTGTGAGGCGATCCCGATACGACCCGTGAACGCTGGAGGTACGACATGCCAGACTTGAGGCTGCTCCTGGTCGACGACGAGCCGGACTTCCTCGAACCGCTCTGCACGCGGCTGACGCGGCGCCGCGTGTCCTGCGTTACCGCGACCAGCGGCGACGAGGCCCTCCGGGTCCTCGCCAGGGCAACATTCGACTGCGCCGTCGTGGACGTCAAGATGGCCGGCATGGACGGCCTCGAACTGCTGCGGCGGATCCGGCGCGAGCACGCGGCCACGCCAGTGGTCCTGCTCACCGGGCACGCGTCGGTCGAGATGGGCGTGCAGGGGATGGAACTCGGCGCCTTCGACTACCTGCTCAAGCCGGTGGACATCGACGAACTGCTCGACGTGGCGCGGCGGGCGGCCGAGGTGCCAAGGGAGCCGCCCTCACCGTGACAGGAGACGGAAACCGGCACGGGTTGAGGCGTCGCCTGCACGAGGCGTGGCGGGCGCTGCGGACGAAGGCGGTCACGGGAGCGACCGACGCCGGACTGGCCCGGGCTCGTCTGACGTACGAGCGCTTCCGCGAGATCCTGGCCTGCAACGACGCCACTCTGCACCTCATTGCCGACATCGACGAGTGTCTCGCCGGCCGATCGCCTTTCACGCTCGACAGTCTCGCCCGTCGGATTCACAAGGCGGAGATGGACGTCTTCGTCATGGTGAAGAACCTCAACCTGCTCTCGGCCGACGCGCATGCCGGGCTCTATGCGAGGCTGCGCGGGCTCTCCGCGGACATCGCCGACCTGATCCCGTCGGACGAACCGGCGTCCGGGGAAGCCGAGGCGATGGATCTGGCCGACGTCCGCGCAACCCACGCCGCGGCCGTGGGATCGAAGATGGCACGGCTCGGCGAAGCGCAGGCCGTCGCCGGCGTTCGCGTGCCCGAGGGATTTGCCATCACCACGTCGGCGTTCTCCGCGTTCATGTCGGCAAACGGTCTCTGGAAGCGCGCGGCGCACCTCGAAGACCTCGTGCAGGCCAAAGGTGAGGGACCGGCCGTGGCCCTGGCCTGCCAGGAGGTACAGGGCGCCATCCTGTCGGCGCCCGTTCCGGAGCCCGTGGCTGCGGCCATCGCCGCCGCCTACGACCGGCTCGGCGGCGGGCAGGATGTCCGCGTGGCCATGCGGTCGAGTGCGGTGGGCGAAGACACCCGCGCCTCGCACGCCGGGCAGTACCACACGGAGCTGAACGTCGGACGAACAGGTCTGCTCGACGCGTACCGTGCGGTCCTCGCCAGCGCCTACAGCCGTGCAGCCATCACCTACCGGTTCGAGCACGGCGTGGGGGCCCGCGACAGCGCGATGGCCGTGGGTTGTCTCCGCATGCTCGCCCCGCGATGCAGCGGCGTGCTGTTCTCGCGCCGACCCGACGCGCCCGACGCGGACGCCATCGTGGTCGCCGCCGTTCCGGGGATCGCGGCGGCCCTGGTCGCCGGCGAGGCGGACGCGCACGTGTGGGTGACCGGCGAGAGCGGCCGCGTGCCCGACAGCGATCTCTTGTCCGGCGCGGACCTGGAGGACCTTGCCGCAACGGCCCGGCGCCTCGAGGCCTGCCTGGGCGGCCCGCAGGAGATCGAATGGGCGATCGAACCTCCCGGGCGGCTCGTGATCGTCCAGAGCCGGCCGCTCGTCGCGTCCGGCCCGTCGGACGCGGCCCGGGCCGCGCCGCTCAGTAACGCTCCGCCGCTGCTGGAAGGCGGCCTCACCGCATGTCCGGGGGTGGGAGCCGGCCCTGTGGTTTTCGTGAACAGCGAGGGCGACCTCGACGGCTTTCCCGCCGGGAGCGTGCTGGTGGCCCGGCAGGCGCTGCCGGTCTATTCGCGGATCCTCTCGCGGTGCGCGGCGGTGGTCACCGACATCGGATCGCCCGCCGGACACATGGCCAGCCTGGCCCGCGAGTACGGCGTGCCGGCCCTGGTCGGGTGCGGCCAGGCGACGAGCGGCCTGCGCCCCGGCGCCCACGTAACCGTCGACGCAACGGGCGGGCGCGTCTACGCCGGCCTGCTGGCGCCGCCGGCGCCCCCAGTGCGCCCCGTGCTCGCCGCCGATGCGCCCGCCCTGCAGACACTTCAGCGGGTCGCGCGTTTGGTCACGCCGCTGTCGCTGACCAACCCGGCCAGTCCCTCGTTCCGCCCGGAGTCGTGCCGGTCGCTGCACGACATCACGCGTTACGTCCACGAGAAGACGTTCGAGGTGGTGTTCCACTGGGGCAGCGTGAACTGGGGAGACACGCGCCACGCGCGCCGGCTACAGGTGCACCTGCCGATCACGATCCAGGTCATCGACGTCGGTGGCGGCCTTCGCGACGCCGACGCAGCGAACGGTTCATCGGACGAGGACGGCCGTGTTCCTGCGGCGCCGGCCGCCTCAGTCGTGGACGTCGACGCTGTGGCGTCGGTGCCGTTCCGCGCGCTGCTCACCGGCATGCTGGACGGACGGCTCAGGTGGGACCGGCCCCGCCCGCTCTCGGCTCGAGGCTTCCTGGCCGTGGTCGGCGAGCGGATGGCGGGCCTGCCGGGCGAAGCCCTGCGGGTAGGCGGTGCCTCCTACGCCATCGTCTCGGATCGGTATCTGAACTTCTCGACCAAGGCCGGCTACCACTTCGCAACCATCGACACGTACTGCGGCCAGAGCGTCAACAAGAACTACATCCACTTCCGCTTCGCCGGGGGAGCTGCGGACGTGTCACGCCGGGAACGGCGCGTACGCTTCATCGCCAGCGTGCTCGCCAGTCTCGATTTCGCGGTGCAGACGCGTGGTGATCTGCTCGTGGCGCGGCTCGCGCACGTCGATCAGGACGCCGCCATCAGCCGCCTCGAACAGGTGGGCCGGCTGTGCATGTGCACGCGGCAGATGGACATGCTGATGGACAGCGACGCCAGCCCCGAGTACTTCGCCCGCGCCTTCCTCTCCGGCGAAATGGAACGGTTCTGAGGACCGGGACGGACGTCCTGCCTCGTCTGTGACCCTCGGGCCAGGCGTGTCACCACCGGCCCTGTCATCGCCCGTCCCAGGCGCCTGTACCCTGCAGCACCGGATCCCGGGTCCGCCCTTCGACTGGGCTCGGGGCGGCCTGAGCGAGCGAACACGAGTCGAACGGCCGGGTCCCGACGAGGATCACTTTCCTGTCCACCCCGGCCGCGGGCCGCGGCGCGCCGCGCGAGCGCGCGCGAAGGCGAACGATCGGGGACTGGGGACATCGACAGCTGATCCCCGATCCCCGATCCCCGGCCCCAACCGGGTCTGCCGGTCCCCCTCCCCGGTCAGTGCCCCCCGCCGCCCTTGCCGGCGAGCTCCGCCTGGCGCGTGAGGTTCATCATCCGGATGGCCTGCTTCGCGCCGGCACTCTCGCGGTACGCGAGGCGCACCTGGTCGCCAGGTGCGGGTTCCGCTCCGACAGCGGTGCCCGTCAGTGAGAAGGCGACCTCCGCGTGGGGCGCGAGTTCGTCCTTTACGACGACGGTCGCGTTGGTCTGGTCGTAGCTGACGACCACGCCCTGCAGGACCAGAGGGCGCTCGCCGCAGGCGGCGCACGCGGCCACGGCCGCGCCGATGAGCAGCAGTATGAGGTATCTCATCGTGTCCCCCTACAGGCTGAGCCTGGACGCATCTCGCCGGGCGGCGCGTTCCTGCCTGACGCCCTTGACGAGCCAGCCGATGATGACGAGCGAGATGGCGCCGCCGGCCGCCAGGATCGTGATCGACGAGGCGAGCTGCAGTTCGAGCTGCTTCATGACGACCGACGCGCAGGCGATGAAGATGGTGATGGCGAACAGCAGCCGGATCGAGTAGCCCGTGACGTACTTGACCGCGACCGTGCCGAGCTGCGCGCCGACGCCGGCGCCGAGCAGCATCCACATCGCCGCGAGCAGATCGACCCGCCCCTTCACGCCGTAGGTAAACGCCCCGTACGCCCCCGTGATCATGACCTCGAACAGGTCCGTGCCGACGGCCACGGCGGTGGGACAGCCGATCAGGTAGATCAGCGCGGGCATCCTGATGAACCCGCCGCCGACGCCGAGCACCGCGGCGACGATGCCTGTGGTCAGGCCTACCAGGATGGGCAGCCACAGCGAGCAGGTGATCCCGGAGGCCGGGAAGTGGATCATCGGCGGGATGCGCATCCGCTGGAGCCGGCGGGCGAAGGTCTCGGGTTCGGCCGGCACGCCCTCGGTGATCTCCTGGTAGCGGCGACGACGCGTGTGGTTGATGTAGTCGTAGAGGACGTACGACCCGATGAACGTCAGGAAGATGATGTACGCGATCCGGATGTAGGACTCGGCCAGCCCAGCGCGCTCCAGCGCCATGACCAGCGTCGCCCCGAGTTCCATCCCGACCGTCGTCCCGACGATCATCGACACCCCGAGACGGATGTCGACGTTGCCGAACTTCCCGTGCCGGATCGTCGACACGATCGACTTGCCGCCCATGTGGGCGAGGTCGGTGCCGATGGCGTAGGGCATCGGGAAGCCGAAGATGTTGAGCGCCGGCGTCACGATCCACGCGCCGCCAATGCCGAAAAAGCCGCCGCAGACTCCCACCGTGAACCCGATGAGCAGCAGGATGAGGACGTTGAATTCGAGTCCCGCGATCGGCAGATAGACGTTGAAGAAGTCCATGAACAACGCTCCCCCCCGGAATCCCCGCTACTCGTGGTGCGAGATCTTGCCGAGGTTGATGCCGAGCAGGCCGACGAGCCGGTCCGTGACGAGGCCGAGCACGAGGCCCATGGTGACCATCGTGATGACGACGAGGGCGCCGAACCACCACAGGTTGGTGTTGTAGATGTCCGCGATCCACCGGCCGATGCCGGGGTCCATCGCCCGCGTATCGGCGACGTTGACGAGCGTCGTCGCCGGCTTGGCCGGGGCCGCGAGGACCGCGCTCACCGCCAGCAGCCACAGCGTGGTGGCAGAGGCGGCCGTCCGGCGCCACACGGCGCTGCCGCGCCCCTTCCCGTTCGATGTCATGTTCCTCCCTCCTCCGTCCGGCCGGCGGCCTCGCCCGCCGGCTCGCGCGATGCGGCGGTGACGATCGCCGCCGACAGGGTTTCGATGTCGGCCGGCTTCTGGAGGAAGTCGGCCGCGCCAATCTGCATGCCTTCGATCCCGCTTTCGACCGTCCCGTGACCGGTCAGCACGATCACCCGCACGGCCGGCGCGGCGCGGCGCACCTGCCGCAACGTCTCGAGGCCGTCCATGCCCGGCATCCTCAGGTCGAGCACGAGCACGTCGATGTCGCCCTCCGCGGCGCGGTGAAGGCCCGCTGCGCCGTCGAAGACCGCATCCGCGGCGAATCCCCGCCGACGCAGGCGCGCCGCGAGCGCGGTGGCGAAATCGACTTCGTCATCGACGACGAGCACGCGAATCGGAGCGGGGCCGGTACTGGTCGCTGCCACGAGCCCTCCGCGCACGGCCCGCTCGGGCCGGTCGGAACCGTCCAGGGTCACCACACGGTCACGAAGGGGCAGCCGGGCGCCCCGGGGGCTGGCATCGGCCAGTGGAAAGCCGGAGCACCGGCCCTGGCGCGGGGAGCTCTGTCCAGGCGGGCTCGACTGGCCGGCACGCGGGCCGTTCCAGCCGATTAGGGAGGGACGATAGGGCTAGGAGCGAGGAGGTGTCAAGGAAAACCGGAGAATTCCGAGTGAGGGAATTACCTTGATAGGGTATTTAGACAAAGCGCTTGTGCGAGCGTGTCGCATGTGTTGTTGACCCTTTCTACACGTCGATATCGGGTGCCACCTCCAGGCGAACGTCGGTTACGCCTTCGACGCCGCGCACGATCGATTCCACCTCGGTGAAGGGCACACCGGGAGACAGGCGCCCACGAATCGTCACCGCTCCCCCCCGGGCCACGACCGCCACCTCGAGTTCCGCCGTCCGCGGTGCGAGGGCCAGGGCGGCCCGCACACGGCTCGCCACGACCAGGTTGGTCATGGCGGCCTGGCTTTCGTCGGTCTCGCTGAAGCACCGCATGTTGCTCGCGGCGCTGATGATTTCGCAGGCGCCCGGGATGTCGATGCTCGCCAGATTGACCACCAGGTCGTACAGCGACGGATCGCCCCAGTCCACGCCGTACAGGTAATGCGTCCACTTCTGCCGGTCCTGATCCATCTGCTGGATGTGGGCCATCGCATCGGTATCGCTCAACTTCAGGCGATCCTGCACGGCCGCCACCCGGTACGACATCGACGCGATGATACGCGTGCGCAGCACGTGGCTCACGCCCCGCAACAGCAGGTGGCCGGCATTGCCGTGATACACGGCCTTGCCGTGCTGCACCTCCTCGGTCAGTGCCGCCTGAATCAGGGTCAGGTACACGTACCGTTTGTGGCGGAAGCGGTCCCAGAAGGAGGGCGGCTTCGCCAGGGCGTCGAGGAGGTCCTCCTGGGGAACTCCGTACGCCGCTGCCCGCGCCACGATCACGTCCCGGTCGATGCAGCGGTAGCCCAGCTTGTCAGCCAGGCACTCGCCGAGCATCTTGCCGCCGCTGAAAGATCCCCGCGAAATCGTGATGATCGCCATGCTCCTGCTCCCGTACTTGCGGGCGCCCCGCGAGGGGTGCCCCGGCGTTCAGCGTGCTCCCCGCGCCTCGTCCAGCACCGACGCGACCAGGCCGGCCGCACGGCCTTCGTCGCCGCTCGCGATCGCCGCGGCCAGTCCCGCATCCAGCAGGCCCGCAATGGCCCGGTTGATGCGATCCGAGGTCCACCCCGCCGCGATCAGGGTCTGCCGCAGTTGGCCGAGCCGATCGACGACCTCCGCGTATTCGGAACCGAACTCCCGATCCAGGCGCTCCCGGATCGCCCGCGCGACGGACGGGCAGCGGCCGTCGGTCGCCACGGCCACCGTGAGGTGCCCGCGCCGCACGACGGCCGGCACGGTATAGGTGCACAGCGCCGGCCGATCGACGACGTTCACGAGCGCGCCGCACGCGCGGGCGTCCTGCGCCACCGCGCGGTTCACCTCGTCGTCATCCGTCGCGCCGACGACAACGAACGCGCCGCGGGCATCGCCGGCCTGGAACGCCCGGCGCAGGACGCGGACCCGTCCGTCGCGCTCGAGCGCGGCCACCGGCTCGCCGATCGCCGGGGCAATCACCGTCACATCGGCCCCGGCGTCGACGAGCGCGCCGATCTTCCGGGCGGCGATCGATCCGCCGCCGACCACGAGCGCGGGGCGGCGCGCGACATCGAGGTTGATCAGGAACCCCATCGCCGCGTCAGCCCCCGGAGCCACCCGGCACCGGCGCGCCCGCACCGAGCCGGTCGCGCAGGCGCACGACCTCGCCCACGACCAGCGTCGCCGGCGGATGGATCCCCGCCGTCTCGACGATCTGCACAATCGTGCCGAGCGTGCCGGTGACGACCCGCTCGTCGTCCCAGAACGCCGCGTGGATGACGGCGGCGGGCGTCGAGGCGTCGCGGCCGTGCTCGATGAGTCGTGCGACGGTCCGCGTCAGGCCCTGCACGGCCATGACGACGACCAGCGTGGGCATGCGGCTGAGCGCCGACCAGTCGACGAGCGACTCGTCCTCCTGGAACTCGTGGCCGGTCACGAAGGCCACGCACGGAGCCACGCCGCGGTGCGTGACAGGTATCAGGGCGCGCAGCGGGGCGGCCACGGTCGAGGACACGCCGGGCACGACCTCGAACGGCACGCCATGGGCGGTGAGGAACTCCGCCTCCTCGCCGCCGCGGCCGAACATGAACGGATCGCCGCCCTTGAGGCGCACGACCATCCGGCCTTCGCGGGCCTTCGCCAGCAGAACCTCATGAATGTGGTCCTGCTGGGAGTGCGGGCCCCCGATGACTTTGCCGACCGGGATCCGCTCGGCCGTCGGACGCGCCCGATCCAGCATCCGCTCCTGGACCAGACGGTCGTACACGAGAACCTCGGCGGCCTCGATGAGCGACGCCGCGCGCAGCGTCAGCAGGTCCGGATGTCCCGGCCCGGCCCCGACCAGATAGACCTTGCCGAGTCCCACCTCGCCACCTCCACGTCCTGTTCGTACCCCGGCTGGAGGTTCGGTTTTACTATCCGCGATCCGTGCTGTCAAGCGCGCGGACCGGTCGCGTGGGCGGTCCCGGCAGGCACCGAACGCAGGATCTCGAGCGTCCGCCGCTGCACGTCGGTGACACTGCCCGTCCCGGACACGCGGCGCAGGAGCCCGGCCTGTTCGTAGTACGGGATGAGCGGGTCCGTCTTCTCGTGATACTCGCTCAGGCGCTTCTTGAGCACCTCCTCCGAATCATCGGCACGCTGCACCAGACGCCCCGCGATCTCCGCGGGCGGCGGATCGAACGTCACGTGGTACACGCGGCCGGTGTCGGGGTCCGTCCGGCGGCCCGTGATGCGTTCGATCAGGATCTCATCCGCGACGTCGAGCAGGACCACGTGATCGAGCGACCGCCCCTGGCGGCCGAGCATGCCGTCGAGTTCGAGCGCCTGCATCACCGTGCGCGGATAGCCGTCCAGCAGGAAGCCTCCCCGGCAGTCGTCGCGGGCGATCCGATCCTCCACGAGGCGATTGACGAGATCATCGGGGACGAGGCGTCCCGACTCGGCGTAGGTCTTGAACTCGCGGCCGAGCGGCGTGTCCTTCGCGATCGCGTCGCGAATGATGTTGCCGGTGGAGATGTGCGGCACGTTGGCGAAGGCGACGATGGCCGAGGCCTGCGTGCCCTTCCCGGCCCCCGGGGGGCCCAAGAGAATGAGATTCATGGCTGTACCGTGAGAGGGGCTGGTTGAACTGCGCGATGGCCGTGAGCGCCGGCCATCCGAGGCAGCATAGAACCCGGATCGCGGGCTGTCAAGAAAGGGAACGGTACGACGCGGTCCGGCTCAGCCAAGCGCGCCGATAGGCAGAGCCGGGTGTTCGCCTCGCGCCGGGCGTTCCGGTATCCTGTCGCTGCCCTCCGGATCATGGCGCCATGAAAATCACGATGCTCATCAACGACGCGCCCTACGGCAGCGAGCGCACGTTCAACGCCCTGCGCCTTGCGGACACGATGCTGACGCTCGAGGACGACCTCGAACTGACGGTATGTCTGCTCGGCGATGCGGTCTGGGCGGCCCGTGACGGCCAGCAGACGCCCGACGGCTACTACAACATCGGTCGCATGCTGAAGCCTGTGCTGCGCCGCGGGCTCGTCCTGGTCTGCGAAACCTGCATGGCGACGCGCGGGCTCAAACCCGAGGATCTGATGGCAGGCTGCCGGGCCTCGCGTCTCGGCGAGACGGCCATGCAGATGCTGGACGCGGACAAGGTCATTACGTTCTGACGATGGGCGGGACCGGGGATCGGGGACCAGGGACCGGTTGTGGAGGTCCCCAGTCCCCCTCGATGGCCCCGTTGATGTCCCGGTTAGCGGCGGAGGCCGCGGCGCGGATCCTTCAGGCTGACGCCGGGGCCGGTGTCCTTGCCCCGCTTCGTCTCGGCCGCTTCGGCACGCGCGAGTTCCCGGCCGACGGGGCTTGCCGCCGAATCGATCATCCGCGTGACGTCGGCGAGACTGGTCGTGTCGAGAATGCGCGCCATGGCATCGCGCACCTGTTTCATGACGAGGCGGATCCCGCAGGTGTTCTCGTCGCGGCACTCGTCGCACTTCACGTAGGCCGTCTGGCTGACGCACGGGATGGGCGCGATCGGCCCGTCGAGCGCCCGGATCACTTCGCCGACGGTGATGTCGCCCGGCTTGCGCGTCAGGACGTATCCGCCGTGGCGACCGCGCTTGGTCTGGACGAGACCGCGGTGTTTCAGTTCCAGCAGGATCTGCTCGAGGAACTTCTTCGGGATCTGCTCGCGCTCGGCCAGTTCGCTGCCCAGGACGGGGCGCGGCTGCGTTTCCATCGCGAGGCTGAGAAGGGCCTTCATGCCGTACTTCGCCTTGGCCGAGAGCATGGACAACTCCTCGTGAGGGCCGAACCGCACGCCACTGGACGGGCCGCCAATGACGGAAATGTCCCCTCATCTTATCAGTAGACTCAGCCAAAGGCTCTATCCCTGGGTCCGCCAGTTCCTGGTCATGTCCGCCGGTCCCTCGGCCGGTCGCCCGCCGGTTGCTCACCCGGTCCGGCGTTGCTATACTGAGCATTCCTGCCTGTGAGACCCGTGTGCGGAAGTGGCGGAACTGGCAGACGCGCTAGCCTCAGGAGCTAGTGGCCGCAAGGTCGTGGAGGTTCAAATCCTCTCTTCCGCACCATTCGACTCGGTCGCTCCGCTCCCTCGCTCATGGCAAGCCACGGCTCACCGACCGAGGCGAATGGTGGCCTGAGCGAGTCGGCGTCAGCAAGCAAGTCGAAGGGCACCAAGCCACCCGCCTCCACTCACAGCGAGGCTTGGCAAGCCACCGAAGGCGGACCGCAGCCTACCGCTCCCAGATCAGCACGCCGTCGCGCCACACCTCACGGATCCGGTGCAGCGGCACGGTGCGAAGCCCCCCGTCGTCGCCGACGAACTCGAGAGCCATGCGCGGCCCCGCGACCAGCCGGACCTCGCTGAACGGCACGCGCACGATCCCGCCAGCCACGCGGTCGAGGTAGCCGATCGTAAGCGCCCCGCGCCCAAAGGACTCGTCCCAACGGATCCGGTGCAGCAGCTTCTCGATCGGGATCATCGCCCCCGCCGCGCAGGCGGCTCGGCTTCAGCTGATGTCCGAGCAGCCATCGTCTGGTGTCCGCGAGACATCGGGATTACAGGAACTGCGTGCCGCACGGCCGACCAGGTACGCTCCTCGGGCCAGGCGTGTCACCACCGGCCCTGTCATCGCCCGTCCCAGGCGCCTGTGCCCTGCAGCACCGGATCCCGGGGCCCGGATCCCGGCCCCCGACGAGGGTCACCGTCCTGTCCACTCCGGCCGCAGGCCGCGGCCCGGCTCGTCTGTGATCCTCGAGCCGGGGATTGGCGATTGGGGATTGGTTGGGTCTGAGCTGCGCCTCATCGCTCGCCGGGCATGCGAACGCCCTCGGCCTCGCAGGTCACACGCAACCGCGCCACCTCACGAGCGTCGGCGAAGTCCACCAGCGCGTCGATGGGCCTCGCCAGGATACCCACGATCTCCGCGCACTGCGGATCGGCGCCTTCTGGGACGGCCCGCAGGACCTCTTCGACATCCACCTGGCTCAGCTTCAGACGGATGAAGCGAGCCGCGGCCGCCTCCGGCCTCGCGAGCGGAGCCAGTTCTCCGGCCAGGATGGCCTGCTTCGCCCGCCGAAGCTCCTTCTCGCCGATGCTCTCGATCACGTCGAGGTACTTCTGGTGCAGGATCCACTCGTTGATCAGAAAGGCGATCTCGCCGGGATCGAGGTGTTCCCAGAACGAGACGGAGGACGCTGGATCGACGAAGTTCCCGATGACGAACGCGCCCGCACTGTATCCGGAGAGACCCCGGCGCCGGCATGACGCGGCCGCGGCCTTGAACAGGCGGATCTTCCGGTCGCGCGTGAGCAGGTCGAACGCCGTCACGTTGATCAGGTGCGTGCCGAGCGTCGTGTCGAGGAGGCGCGCCGCCAGCTCGGCGGCCCTCGCGTCGAAACAGCGGTTCACGTAGTCACGGGCGCGCTCGGGACTGTCGCGGAGCTGGCCGTAGCGGATCGCGTGCCCGAGATCCTGCAGGCTGTGGAAGCCGGCGGCATCGACGCACTCGAGGATGGCCCGATACTCCCGGTAGTACTCGGCGAGCTGTGCGAAGCGTGGCCGCTCGGCGTCGCTCAACTCGACGGCTTCGCCCGCCATGAAGCGAAGCAGACGAGCCGGTGCGAAGAGCGCTCGTCCGGCGTACAGCGTCGACGTGCGGCTCGAGATGGTCACCCAGTCGCCCTCGCCGAGCACCCGGCCTGCGGCGTTGATTAACCTCCGCCCCTCCGGATCGATTCGGACGTCGTCTTCCTCCAGGTTCAGCAGCGATGGGATGCCGAGATTCTGCGCGGTCGTCACCACGTGAATGGCCGCGGGACTGAGGCTGCAGATCCCGTTGACCCGCTGCATCTCCATCGCGTCCTGCGGGGTGAATCGCGCCTTGGCCAGGATCAGGTTGAAGCGGTCGCCGCAGCCGGACCCCGCGTGCGCTGCTTCAGCCTGAAACGCGAGGCGCCCGGTCACGGCCGACCGCGGCAGCACCGAGACGCCCCGGCCGAACGGTTCGAGCGTCCGAATCGATCTCGGATCGATGGCATCGGATTCGATCTGGCGCACGTGGTAGGGCTTGATCAGCTCACGGACGCGTTCCGCGGAGATCTCGCCCGACCGGTACATGTCGATCACGGCCGTGAGCATCCCGCTGCCGGCCAGCTCGGCGGCGTTCACCTGCAGCACGGTAAACGTGCCGTGCACGCCCGTGAACTCCACCATCACGGGACTCCGAAAGATCTCCTCCAGCTGGAAGAGGCGCGGCCAGAAGTGGTAGACGGCGGGGAACTCGTCCCGGGCCTCCTCCCGATGACGGAAGTGGCGCTCCTTGGGCGCGAGGCGGCCCGTCATCAGCTCCTCGCCGAAGACCGCGGTCGCGTACTGCAGGAACACGCCGGACCCCTGACGGGGGTGCCGGCTGTAGAGCATCCCTGCGTACGACCGGTCGTCGAGCACCGAGCACACCATCCGCTGGACGATGATGGCCGGGTAGTGGGTGTCGTCCGGCATGAAGTTCCGCAGCACGTCCAGATGGTCGGCGTAGTACCGGTAGGCCTTGTCGACGAAGAAGCGGACCTGATCGACGGGACCCGCGAGCAGCCCAGGCGCGCGCTGCAGGATGACGTCTTCGAGCAGGCGGGACTGCTCGTCGGCTTCCGCCCGCGTCAGTTCCTGACTCACCGTCGACACCAGCGCCGCGTACGCGTCCGGATCCAGGGCTTCGAGCAGCGTCCGTCTCGCGTTCAGGCGGATCCGCGAGGCGCCGTCCTCGCCGTAGCGCGCCGGCAGGCCCGGCAGCACGGCCGGCGTGAGGCCGACGTTGAGATAGGTCGGCATGAACCCGGGGATGTACGCGGGCATCGCGGAGCGGATCGCGATGAGGAGCGGGTTCTCGGGGTTGCCGAGTTGCCGTCCGCTGAGCATCTCGAGGTCGGCAATGGCGTCGCGCAGCGACTGTTCCCGGGCGTCCCGCGGCAGCTGACAGGCGCTCGCCGACAGCAGCGTGAAGTCGGCCGTGGCGAAGCCCTGCTGGAACAGGCGCAGCAGGATCGCGCCTTTCTGGCTGATCTGTTCCTCGGTGAACCGGCCAGACGAGGTGTACGGCACGACGTACTCGTTATCGGTGAGACGACGACCTCGGAAACGCGCGGCAATGGCTTCGCCCACCACCGCCATACGGCGGGTGAGCTCGGCGGCGGCCTCACCGGCCCCGCGCCGCGCCCGGTGGATCAGTTCCACATGGCGGATGGCCTCGTCTCGCCCGACCCGGTCGAGGTATCGCACGTCGCAGTCGCGGACCGCGATGGTAACGGTGGAGCCGTCCTCGAGCGTGTAGTCGATTTCGGGCGGCCCGTACCCCGGATGGCGGGGCAGGCGCGATCCGGAGAGGCGGTGCTCGATGTTCGCGCCGATCGTCCGGGCGCTGGTGTACTCGGACCGTGGCTCGGTCACGGCTCGCACGATCCCGGGACCGCTTGTCCGGCCATCCGTACGGGACGGGACGTTGCCTGGCTGCATCGCCGGGTCCTCGCGGGGGCTGCTGCCCGCATGGTAACCCCGGAACTCACGTGGTGATGAGAATTCCGAACGGCCGTCGTGAGGTCTGAGTTGTGAGTCGTGAGTTATGGGTTCTGAGTTTGGAGTTCGGAGTCCCGATGCCTCGTGACCCACGACGCGAGACTCAGGACGACTGAGCACACGTCAATGTACGGTCAGATGCGGCTGACTTGATACAATCAAGGTATTCACTCGACAAGGAGACCAGCCTTCATGAGCATGACTCGCAGAGACGCGGTATCGGCGTTGGCGCTTGGAGGGGTCGGATTGGCCATCGCGCCGGAGATCAGTTTCGGGCAGGCCCCGGCGGCCGGCGGACCGTACGCACTTCCACCACTGCCCTATCCCACATCGGCGCTCGAACCGTACATCGATGCCCAGACGATGGAGATCCATCACGGCCGGCACCACCAGGCGTACGTCAACAACCTGAACGCGGCGCTGAAGGGCGCCGGCGCGGCTGCGGGGATGGCGCTGGACGCGATGCTGGCCGATCTCGCCAGGGTGCCCGAGAGCATCCGGGCCGCCGTCCGTAACAACGGCGGCGGTCACGTCAACCACGTGCAGTTCTGGACGCTGATGGCGCCTAAGGCGGGCGGCGCGCCCACGGGCGCGGTGGCCGAGGCCATCACCGGCACGTTCGGCAGCTTCGACAAGTTCAAGGAACTGTTCACCCAGGCGGCCATGACGCGCTTCGGCAGCGGATGGGCGTGGCTGAGCGAAGAGAAGGGCAAGCTGGTCATCCACTCCACCCCTAACCAGGACACGCCCTCGATGGAAGGCAAGCGCGCCATCTTCGGCCTGGACGTGTGGGAGCATGCCTACTATCTGAAGTACCAGAACCGGCGCGGCGACTACATCGGCGCCTTCTGGAACGTCATCGACTGGGCCGAGGTCAACAAGCGGCTGCGCCCATGAAGACCATCGGCCTCATCGGGGGCATGAGCTGGGAATCCACCGTTCCCTACTACCGGACCATCAACCGGGCCGTCGCCGGGCGGCTCGGGGGTCTGCACTCGGCGAAGGTGCTGCTGTACAGCGTCGACTTCCACGAGATCGAGGTGCTGCAGCGGGAGAACCGCTGGGAGGAGGCCGGCGACGAGATGGCCTCCGCCGCCTCGGCACTCGAGCGCGGGGGCGCGGCGTTCCTCGTGCTGTGCACCAACACCATGCACAAGGTCGTTCCCCGGATCGAGGCGGCCGTCGGCATCCCACTGCTCCACATCGCCGACGCCACAGCCTCGCGCGTCAGGGAACGCGGTCTCCGGCGCGTTGGTCTGCTGGGCACACGGTTCACGATGGAGGAGGACTTTTACCGGGGCCGGCTCGAGGAGCGGCACGGACTCGAGGTGCTCGTCCCGGATCGGGGGGGCCGCGATCTCGTGCACCGGGTCATCTACGAGGAACTCTGCCTCGGTCAGGTGCGAGAGGGCTCGCGGGCCGCGTACCGCCGCGTGGTCGGCGACCTCGTCGCGCGCGGGGCAGCGGGAATCATTCTCGGGTGCACGGAGGTCGGCCTGCTCCTGCGCCAGGAGGACGCGGACGTTCCGCTGTTCGATACGGCCACGATTCACGCCGAGGCGGCGGTCGACGTCGCGCTGCGCCCAGCAGACTGACGCGTCACGAGCCCTCGCGGTCGCCGGAGGAACCGCGCCCCCGTCCGGCCTTCACCGCCCCCCGGCGCTTCTTCGCGTCGAGACGCTTCTCGCGCGAGGCCCGCGTCGGCCTCGTCGCCGTCCTCGCGCGCGGCCGTCTGGCCGCCCGCTGGATGAGCGCGAGCAGCCGCGCCCGGGCCGCCTCCCGGTTCTGGGCCTGCGTCCGGTGTTCGCGGCTGTCGATCAGGACGATGTCCCCGGCAATGACGCGCGCGCCCGCCAGCGCGAGCAGCCGGTCCTGCACGTCTGGCCGCAGCGAAGAACGCCGCACGTGGAACCGCAGTTCCACCGCCGTCGCCACTTTGTTCACGTGCTGGCCGCCGGGGCCAGAGGCCCGCACGAAGCGCTCGTCCAGGGCGTTCTCGTCGATCGACAGGATTCGAGACACCTCGCGTCGCCACCTCCCTCGGTTACTCATTGTCTCATCGTCAGTCGGGATTCGGGAGCCGGGGAGCGGGGACCGCGGCCCGGGGGCCAGGTATGGCGTTCCCGGTCCCATTCGATATCACGGTTGCGCGCGGTCGATGGCCGCGCCGAGACGCCAGACGGGTCTCGCCCTGACGTGTCCGGTAGGGATACGATCCGTCACGTGGGCACGGATGTCATGAGCAACAGAGTCGTCGTCATTACCGGGGCGAGCAGCGGGATTGGGGCGAGGCTCGCGGACGTTCTTTCGAACCGTGGCACGTCGCTCGTGCTGGTAGCCCGCCGCAAGGACGCGCTGGAGGGCGTGGCCGCCCGCTGTGGGCCAGATGCCTTGCCGGTGGTCGCCGACATGACGACGCGCGAGGATGTCGCTCGCGTCGTGCGGGAGGCGCTCGCCCGGTTCGGCCGCATCGATGTCTGGGTGAACAACGCCGGGCAGGGCATCTCACGCCTGCCATCGGAGCTCACCGACGAGGACATCGACGAGATGATGCGGATGAACGTCAAGACGGCGCTGTACGGCATGCAGGCCGTCCTCCCCTACTTCAAGGAGCGGGGCGAGGGCCACATCGTCAACATCTCGTCGATGCTGGGACGCGTGCCGCGGACGCTCGTCCGCTCGGCGTACTCAGCCGCCAAGCACTTTCTGAACGCGCTCACCGCGAACTTCCGGACCGAGATCCAGAACACGCACCCGAACATCCAGGTCTCGCTGGTGTCGCCACCGGGCGTGAAGACGGAGTTCGGCGTGAACGCCCGCCATGGAGGCATCGACTCGCGGATGATGCCGGAGTTCCAGGAGGTGGACGATGCCGTCGCCGTCATCGCGAGCGTCATCGAGTCGCGCAGGCCGGACGTGTACACGTGGCCGGGTTCGCACGCGCGGGTCGTCGAGTACTTCTCGTCGATCGCCGGCGATCCCTGAGCGGTACAGGGTGCCGAACGGCGGGGTGCGTCGCCACTCGCCCGGCTGCGGTTGGCCGCGTCCGTCCGGCGACTACGGTATCTGACGCCGACTGGACCGCTCGAGGCTTTCGAGGGCGCTCCTGGCTCCTGGCAGGTCGGGGTTCAGACGAAGCGCCTCGACGTAGTCGCGGACGGCATCGGCGTGTCGGCCGAGTCGCACGAGCGCCTCACCCCTGGCGCTGTAGGCGTCGGCGTACGACGGGTCGGCTTCGACCGCCGCCGTATAGGACTCGACCGCCTGCGACGCCAGCCCCAGTGCCATCTGCGTGGCGCCAACCTGGTAGTGTCCGAGCGCGAAACCCGGCAGCAGGGCGAACGCCCGACGAAGGTGCGCATCCGCGTCCTCGTCGCGCTGGCCCAGCAGGATGAGGCCGAGGTTGTAGTGCGCCATCGCCAGATTCGGATCGAGACGAACGGCCGTGCGATAGGACCCGACCGCCGACGCGAGATCTCCGGTTCGGTAGGACACGTTGCCCAGGTTGTAGTGGGCCATGGCGTACGACGGCGACAGGTTCAGCGCGGTTCGGTACGCCTGTCGTGCCTCGTCGAACCGCCCGCCAGCGGCCAGGGCAATGCCAAGGTTATTCCAGGCGCCGGCGTCCTCGGGGGTCACCGTCACGGCCACACGATACTGCGCCACGGCCTCGTCGATCTTGCCCTGGGAGTACAGCGCCGTACCGAGGTTCTTGTTGGCCTCTGGCGCATCGGCTTTGATCCGGAGGGCGGCAGCGAAATGTCGTTCGGCGTCACTCCAGCGCTGCTGGCGGAGTCGCATCGTGCCCAGGTTGTTGTGGGCCATCCACGCATCGGGGTTCTTGGCGATGGTGTCCGCCCAGAGCGATTCCAGGTCCCGGTACTTGGCCGTCTCCGCTCGACCGACGGTCGCCAGCACGACGACGACCACCGCGGCGGCGGCGACGCCAGCGAGGCGCGGGACCCCGTCCCGGCCGAGCAACCGGGCGCCGGCACCCACCACGAGCGCGATGATCCCGATACTGGCCAGGTACTGAAAGTGGTCAGCCACATACGCGTACCGCATCGGGTAGACGTTGAAAAACCCCAGCACGGGCAGCAGCGTGATGATGAAACAGGCGGCGGCGACGAACGGTCCGCGTCCCACGCGTGCTCGCAGGGCGTACAGCCCGGCCAGGGAGCCAACCGTCGCCAGCGGAAATATCACCTGCGCGAGGGACAGCGACATCTGCCATTGGGGGTAGAAGAAGATGAGCGGATCGGGCCACAGCAGCTTCCCGGCGTAGAACCAGGGCACACGTCCGGCAAGCAGCAGTCGGTCCAGCACACTGAGAGCCCAGGCCTCGCCAATGGCCCCGACGTGGTGCATCTCCAACCACACGGTCACCGAACCGGCAGCGGCGCCCAGCACGACGAACGGCGTGACACGTCCCAGGTCGCGCACCGTGATACGGTGGTCCTTCCACCAGTGGAGGACCAGCAGCACGGCCGGAAGCGTCGCGGTCACCGTCTTGCTCAAGAGCGCGCCGGCGAACAGCAGGAGACTGAGGAGGTAGGCCTTCCCTGGCGGCGTCGATCGGGGACCGCCGGCCTCACGGCCGTCGGCGTGTTCCGGCCAGACGACGGCCGCGTAGGCCCACAGCGAGCCCAGATAGAAGGCCCCTGACAGCACGTTCTTGCGTTCCGTGATCCAGGCGACCGATTCGAGGTGGACCGGATGCACGGCGAACACGAGCGCGGCAACCGGCGCCCCAGGGACGCGCAGGCGTGAGAGGATTCTCCACACCAGCCACGCGTTCAGCACGTGCAGCAACAGGTTGCCGACATGGTGCGCCGTCGGCCCTGGTCCGTACAGGTGTCGTTCGATCCAGTAGGACGAAAAGACCAGCGGATAGTACTGGGGTGAACTGCGCGGGTCGGACCAGATGCGCCACAATCCCTGCCACGTGTCGAGGTTCGGATTCTGGGACACGTAGTCGTTGTCGTCCCAGATGTAGTCCCCGGAGATTACCGGCGCGTACACCCACCCGACGGCACCGGCCAGAACGATCGCCAGGACCCAGCGACCCCATGCCGGTGAACGGCCTGTCCCGGTCGTTCGACGATCGACCTGAGTCGTATCACGGGGCCCGGCAGGGCGCCTTCGGCGAGCCATGCATCGAGTGTAGCAGCCTCTGGCAGAAGGGGGCGGCCCCCGTGGTTCATCTAGCTCACCACAGGTTGGCCGCCCCCTGTCGCCTGACGCCTGAAGCCTGACGCCTGGTCTTCCCTACCAG
>CAYZYG010000061.1:26438-28638 GCA_964481395.1 uncultured Vicinamibacterales bacterium | reverse complement strand
CGTTCACGTGCGGCTTCGAACGATCGAATTTCTCCTTCGCCATGGCTGGTCTCCGCTTTCGCTGGTTTCGGCCTCCGTGCCGGAGGCGACGTTGTTCCCGACTCCTGACCCACTGGCTGGCTCGCCAGCCGCATGCTGCCCGTCCGCCCGCCAGAACCCGAAGGCCCGGCAGCCCATCCCCGTCGCGGACGACGAACCGGAACTGGAGCCGATGACCGGGATTGAACCGGTGACCTCGTCCTTACCAAGGACGCGCTCTACCGACTGAGC
Source organism: uncultured Vicinamibacterales bacterium (assembly GCA_964481395.1). Classification (GTDB taxonomy): domain Bacteria; phylum Acidobacteriota; class Vicinamibacteria; order Vicinamibacterales; family JAKQTR01; genus JBFMFH01. The sequence continues at coordinate 28,368 of CAYZYG010000061.1, read as the reverse complement.
TACATCGGCCCGCCTTCGCTCAACGCTCGCTGCGCTCGCAGCTTCGGCGCGGCTCGCCTTCGCAAGTCGACCGCCGCGCCTTCATGCCCTGGCTCGCCATGAGCGAAGCCGGCTGCCCTTCAACTCACGACGTTCGCTCCCTTCGACGTTGCTCAGGGAGCCCCGAGCACGGTCGAGGGACTCAGGGCATTCGGCATCGGCCCATCGGCCGAGTCGAGTGGAGCGGGAGACGGGGATCGAACCCGCGACCAACAGCTTGGAAGGCTGTGACTCTACCACTGAGTTACTCCCGCCTTCGTCACGCTCCGGCTTGCTGCGCCCTCCTCGCGTCACTACAGTCCAGGGCTTGCCCAGCCGTCCGCCTTCGCCACGGTCCGGCGCGCGACCTTCCTCCCGCGGCTGCGGCGCGACCTTCGCCCGTCGCTGGCTTGCCTAGCCGACGCTCACCCGAGACTCCGGCGCGAAGGAGGCCGAGTCGAATGGTGGGGAGGGGAGGATTCGAACCTCCGAAGCCACTTGGACGACAGATTTACAGTCTGTTGCATTTGACCGCTCTGCAACCTCCCCGACAGAACTCGCTCGGCCGCACCCCCCTCGCTCACACACCCGACCCGCCACCGGCCCGGACTGGAGCTGGCGGAGGGATTTGAACCCCCGACCCGCTGATTACAAATCAGCCGCTCTACCGGACTGAGCTACGCCAGCCAGACGAAAGGCGGAAGAATAGCACGTTTCGTGCCATCCCGCAACCTCCCGAGGCTGCTCAGCCGTGCCAAGCCGCGCCCACACCCACGCCTCACCCGGTCGGATCGCCGCGCCCGCAGGGCAGGGGTGCAAACGGACATTATAGCAGGGATCAGGGAACAGGCGACAGGCAACGGGGGAAGAGCGGGGATCGGGCACCAGGGATCAGGGAAGAGGCGAAGCGCGGCGGCGCTGGCGGACGGCCTCGAAGAGCACGATCGCGGCTGCGGCCGATACGTTGAGGCTGGAAACGCGTCCCCTCATCGGAATCGAGACGAGCCGGTCGCAGCGTTCGCGCACAAGACGGCGCAGTCCCTGCCCTTCCGCACCGAGCACGACCGCCGAAGGCAGCGTCAGATCCACCTCGTCGTACCGCTCCGCCGCGTCCGCGTCGAGACCGATGGTCCACACCCCGGCGGACGCCAGTTCCTCAAGGCTTCGCGCGATGTTGACGACGTCCGCCACACGGACGTGCGCGACGGCACCGGCCGACGCCTTCGCCGCGGCGCCGCCGAGCGGCGCCGCGTGCCGGGTCTGCCGGATCACCCCGCCCGCGCCTGCTGCGTCAACGGTTCTGACGATCGCGCCAAGGTTGTGCGGGTCCTCGATCCCGTCCAGCACCACGAGGAGCGGAGGACCGGCGGAGGCCGCGACCAGTTCCCCGACGGACCACGACTCCGCGTCACGCACGAGCGCCACGGCCCCCTGGTGATCGGCCGTCCGCGCCAGGCGGCTCAGGTCCGCCGGCGTCGATTCGCGCACGTCGACACCGGCGGCCGCGGCCTCGCGTCTGAGCGCGTCGAAACGCCCGCCGCGACCGCCTGACACGTGCACCACACGGGCGCGTCCCGCACGCAGCGCTTCGAGGACGGGGTTGAGGCCGTAGATCACCATCTGACGATTGTCAGAATACAGGAGACAGGAGACAGAAGACAGGAGACGGACGACGATAGCACAGCAGAGGCTCTCTGCCTCTCTGCGGATCGGAAAGACGACAGAGCGTCAGGCCGACCGGAAACGTGCCCCCACTCTCTCGGCGGGAGCACGGAAGGTCTGGCACCTGCCGGAGGCGTACTCGCCGAGCAGTCGGCGACTCTCGCCCCCCGCTCGTGGCCGGACATGGATTCGTGCAGCGCGGCCCAACGAGGTCGCGCGATCAGCGCGACTCATCCGCTTCTGTCTTCTG
>CAYZYG010000061.1:0-26338 GCA_964481395.1 uncultured Vicinamibacterales bacterium | reverse complement strand
GCTTCTGTCTTCTGTCTTCTGACTCGGCTCTTCGGTCAGAATCGCCCTCGCAAACGCCTCGGCCCGTTCCCGGCACCCGGCGATCGGCGCGAGTCCGGCCCCCGGGCTCAATTCGGCCCCGCGGTCGATGGCGGGCACGGCGATGTCGAGTTCGGGCCCCCCGGCCTCGCCTGTCAGCGCGACTCGGATGGGATGGAACAGGTGCCGCCCCTTCTGTCCGGTCGCCTGCCTGACCCGCCCGGCTGCGGCGCGGAAGGCCTCGCGATCGAGCCGCGGACACGACGCAAGATCGACCGCCAGGGCCGCGATGACGGCCCTGGCCCCAGGTTCGGCCACCACGGCAGCCACCTCAGGGTTCGCCAGCGCCTGCACGGGATCGAACGCAAACAGGAACCGGAGCCGCGATGGCACCTGCTCGACGCGGTCCACCGAACCGGCCGCCATGGGAACGACCGAAGCCAGAAAGGCCCGGCCCCTCCCGTCCAGCTCCCCCGCGTGGCCGGCAGCCACGAAGTACGGCTCCGCCAGGGCGGTCAGCCGGTCGGGGGGCATCTCGCGGAGGTAGTGCCGGTTGATCCACGCGAGCTTGTCAATGTCGAACACGGCGGCGCTGTGCCCGACGTGCTCCAGAGAGAAGCGCCGGGCCATCTCGTCGGCCGGCAGGATCTCGTCTCCCCCGCCGGGCGACCACCCGAGCAGCGCCAGGTAGTTGACGAGCGCTTCGGGCAGGAACCCGCGCGCTCGGAACTCGGCCACCGAGGTGGCACCGTGCCGCTTCGAGAGCGGCGTGTGATCGGGCCCCAGCACGAGCGACAGATGCGCGAACACCGGCGGCGTGAATCCGAACGCCTCGTAGAGCAGCACCTGGCGCGGCGTATTCGAGATGTGATCCTCGCCGCGAATCACGTGCGTGATGTCCATCAGCGCATCGTCGATGACGACCGCGAAGTTGTACGCGGGATGGCCGTCCGATCGCAGCAGCACCGGATCCCCGATCACGTCGGTGTTGAAGTGGACGTCGCCCCTCACCACGTCGTGGAAGTGCACGTCGCGGTGCTCGGGCACGCGGAACCGGACGACCGCGGCCTCGCGTCGCTCGACCCGCGCACGGGCCTCGTCGGGAGGGATGTCACGGCAGCGGCCGGCGTACTTGGGAGCGCGGCCGGAGGCCAGGGCCGCGCGCCGATCGCGATCGAGGTCGTCGGGCGAACAGAAGCAGTAGTAGGCGTGCCCGTGATCGATCAGCTCGGTGGCGTACGACCGGTACAGGTCGAAGCGTTCCGACTGCCGGTAGGGGCCATGGGGGCCGCCGACGTCCGGCCCCTCGTCCCATCTGAGCCCCAGCCAGCGCAGGTCTTCGAGAATGCCCTGCTCCGACGCACGGCTCGACCGCTCGAGGTCGGTGTCCTCGATCCTCAGGACGAACGTGCCTTCGCCTCCGCGGGCGAGCAGCCAGTTGAACAGGGCCGTTCTCGCGTTGCCGACGTGGAGCAGTCCGGTCGGACTGGGCGCGAACCGCAGGCGCATGGCTACGCTCCCTCCGCCCGCGCGCACAGCAGCGCGACCGCATGCACGGCGATGGCCTCCGACCGCCCGAGTTCGCCGACGCCTTCGTTCGTCTTGCCTTTGACGCTGACGCGCTCGACGTCGATGCCGACCGCCGCCGCCAGCTTCGCGCGGATAGCCTCGAGATGCGGCAGCAGTTTGGGACGCTCGGCGATGACGACCGCGTCGATGTTCTCGATGGCGAACCCGGACGCGCGCGCCAGGCCCGCCGCATGCGTCAGCATCACCAGGCTGTCGGCGTCCCGCCACCGCGGATCGGTGTCCGGAAAGTGCCGCCCGATGTCGCCGCGGGCGCAGGCGCCGAGTACCGCATCGGTGACGGCGTGCGCCAGGACGTCGGCATCCGAGTGCCCCGCGAGCCCTTTCTCGAACGGCACGGTCACGCCGCCGAGCACGAGCGGCCTCCCCTCGACCAGACGGTGCAAGTCGTAGCCGGTTCCCACCCGCATGCGCACGCCCTCCGAAGTGACCGCTTTCGCCTGCGCGGCCTCGAGATCGTCCCGAGTCGTGATCTTGACGTTGCCCGGTTCTCCCGGGACGATGCGGACCGTGAACCCCGCCGCCTCGGCGAGGGCCGCTTCGTCCGTCGCCGGGCCGGCGCCGGCACCAGCGGCGATGGCCGCCTCCAGCACGTCCCGCCGGAACGCCTGCGGCGTCTGCGCCAGGAACACGCGCTCGCGGGGAACCGTGCGTTCGACGACTGGCGGGCCGTCATCCCCGGACGGGCCGGCCAGCTTGACCGTATCGCTGGAGGGCAGCGCGGCCAGCGCCGCGCCGGACTCGGCCGCCGCCCGGACGACCCGGCTGATGAGTCCGGCGCTCACGAACGGCCGCGCGGCGTCGTGGATGACCACGAGATCCGCCTTCCCCCCGAGCGCGGCGACCCCGTTCGCGACGGAGTCCTGGCGGCGGGGGCCTCCGGCCACGATCCGGACCGGCCTGCTCAGCGTCCGGAGGTACTCGGGCGGATTCGACGCGAGGTCCGCGGGCAGCACCACGACCACGTCATCGATCCCGGGATGCCCCACGAACGCCTCGACCGAACGGTGCAGGATCGGCCGTCCGCCCACGCTCAGCAGTTGCTTGGGCATCCCCGCGCCGAGCCGCGCGCCGCGGCCGCCCGCCGCGATCACAGCCGCCACCCTCGTCTTCACGTCTTCCGACACGCCCGCCTCCCCCTCCGGTGACCCTCAGGCCTCCGGCCAGGTGCCTCGCGCCCGCTCCCGGGTTTCGACCGCCCCCGCGATCAGGTCTCGAACCTGCACGGCAAGCCGGCGGGCATCCTCCGGTTCCGGCGCCCATGACCCGTTCGCGGTGTCGATGACGGGATGGACCGTCAGATCCACCTGTCCGGGCCTCGTGGTCAGGAATCCCTTGCGCATCACGAAACGGCTGCCGACGACGGACACGGGCACGATCGGCAGGCCCGCCTCGATGGCGAGCAGGAAGCTGCCGGCCTTGAACCGGCCGACGCGACCGTCGGCGCTGCGCGTCCCTTCCGGGAAGATGATGAGCGAGAGCCCCTGCCGCACGAGTCCCTTCCAGCGCCGAAGGATGCCCGCCCGATCCGGGTTCCGGCGATCCACGAGCAGGTGCCCGGTGCGGCGCAGGTGCCACCCGAGGAACGGAAACGATCCGAGCGACTCCTTGGCGATGATCCGGAGCTGGTAGGGCAGCCACCAGAAGATCACCGGAATGTCGTAGATGCTCTGGTGGTTCGACACGAAGACGTACGTCGTCCCGGGCGTCAGGTGCTCGAGGCCGCTCACGCGGACGCTCACGCCCGTGGTGACGAGGATGAGCCTCGACCACAGCCGGGCGCACCCGTGCGCGAAGTGCCCCCGGCGCTCGAACAGGCTCGATGCGATCGAGAGGGTGCCCAGCACGACCGTGTACACGCCGATGGCGGGAATCAGGAAGAAGACGGTCCGCCACCAGTGGAACGACGGCAGGCTCACTTGCTGTTCGGCCCCACGTGAGACACGCCCCGGGGCCGCCGCGCCGGATCCTCGCGATCGGAAGGCGCGGCCTGCGCGGACGCGCCCTCGATGTGGCGCCCGAAGATCATCTTGCCGGCGGTGGTCTGCAGGACGCTGGTGACGACGACGTCGATGGTCTTGCTGATCATCTTCCTCGCGTTGTCCACGACGACCATGGTCCCGTCATCGAGGTAGGCGACCCCCTGGTTGTACTCCTTGCCCTCCTTCAGGATGAACACCTTCATGATCTCGCCGGGCAGCACGACCGGCTTGAGCGCGTTCGCCAGTTCATTGATGTTCAGGACGTCCACGCCGCGCAGCTGGGCGACTTTGTTCAGGTTGAAGTCGTTCGTGACGATCTTGCCCTGCAGGCTCCGGGCCAGCTCGATCAGCTTGAGATCGACCTCCCGCACGTCCGGGAAGTCCACGTCCGACACGGTCACCTCGACGCCGGCCATCTTCTGGATGCGCTGCAGGATGTCGAGGCCCCGGCGGCCCCGGTTCCGCTTCAGGGTGTCGCCCGAGTCCGCGATCATCTGCAGCTCTTTGAGCACGAATTGCGGAACCACCATCGTGCCGTCGAGAAACCCGGTCTCGCACACGTCGGCGATGCGGCCGTCGATGATGACGCTCGTGTCGAGGATCTTGTATCGGCGCTGCGGGCCTGTCGATCGGAACAGCGCCACGAGGCGCGCGGGCTTGAGCCAGTCTCCGTGCCGCCCTCCGATGACCAGACCGAAGTAGGGCAGGGACAGCAGGATGAAGCTGCGGAGAAAGTCCACCCGGCTGTCGCCCGCGTCGAGCCAGTGCATGGCGGTCTCGAGGCTCTTGGCGAACAGGATGCCGATCGCCCCGCCGATGACCGAGCCGAGCATGTCGGTCACCGAGGCGAACCGCAAGCGCCACTCCAGAATGATGGCCGCCAGCGCCAGGGCGCCGCCGAAGAGCGCGTTGACCACGGTGCCGCCGGGCAGGGGGCTGTAGGTCGCAGCCGACAGGGTGACGCCGAACAGGAACAGTGCGCGTACCAGAATGAACCAGGCCATGCGGCCTCCGCGTATGACGACGCAATCAGACTACGACACGACGAGCAGCTGGTCGAGTGCCTCCTGGATCGATCGGACACCGATCGCTTCACACCCCGCGGCCGCGACGTCCGGGTCGGCCGCATCGGCATTGGCGGCAGGCACGATGCAGCGGGTGAACCCCATCCGCGCGGCCTCGCGCAGGCGGCGGGCCGCCTGGGCGGTCGCCCTGACTTCGCCGGCCAGGCCGACCTCGCCGAACACCGCCGTCCTCGCACCAACGGGTCTGTTGCGGACGCTCGACGCGACGGCGGCGACGACGCCCAGATCGACCGCCGGCTCGTCGATGCTGATGCCCCCCGCCAGGTTGACGTAGACATCGTCCCCGCCCAGGTGCAGGCCGGCGCGCTTTTCGAGCACGGCCAGCAGAAGCGACAGGCGATTCTGGTCGAGGCCGACGGCGGTGCGCCGGGCGTAGCCGTAGGAGCTGGTGCTGACGAGCGCCTGCACCTCGACCAGGATGGGACGCGTGCCTTCGACGGAACACACGACCGCCGATCCCGGCGTGGCGTCCGGCCGCTCGGCGAGGAACATGGCCGACGGATTCGGCACGGGACGAAGCCCGGCAGCGGTCATCTCGAACACTCCCAGCTCGCTCACGGCGCCGAACCGGTTCTTGACGGCCCGGATGATGCGGTGCGCGTGGTGGCGCTCGCCTTCGAAGTAGAGCACCGTGTCGACGATGTGCTCGAGGGCCTTCGGCCCGGCCAGGCTGCCCTCCTTCGTGACGTGGCCGACGAGGAACACGGGAATGTTGCGGGCCTTGGCGGCGAAGAGCAGCTGCGTGGCCGCCTCCCGCACCTGACCGATGCTGCCCGGGGCCGACTGCATCTTCAGCGAGAACACGGTCTGGATCGAGTCGACGACCACCAGGGCGGGATCGAGGCGCGCGATCTCGTCCAGCACGCGCTCGAGGCACGTCTCGGCCAGCAGGTAGAGGGGGGCGGCCCCGACGTTGAGGCGCTCGCCGCGCGACTTCACCTGGTGTTCGGATTCTTCGCCCGAGCTGTAGAGCACGGGGCGTCCCGCGCGGGCGATGCCGGCGGCCGTCTGGAGCAGCAGCGTGGACTTGCCGATGCCCGGCTCGCCGCCAAGGAGAACCAGGGAGCCGGGTACGATCCCGCCGCCCAGCACGCGGTCAAGTTCGTCGATGCCCGTGGTGGAGCGTTCCGCCTGCTCGCTGGCGATTTCGGCGTAGAGCCTGGCGCCCGCGCCCGCCTGGGGCGCGTAGCGGTGCGGGACGGGGGGTGCGGGTTCTTCCGACACGCGTTCCTCGACGAGCGAGTTCCACGCCCCGCACTCCACGCAGCGGCCGAGCCACTTCTGCGACTGTGCGCCGCACTCCTGGCAGACGAAGACGGTTCGTGGGGGTTTCATCTGGCGATTACGCGGGCCTGGCGCGCTCCAGGTTCTCGAAGCGCGTGAACTCCCTGATGAAGGCCAGCTTCACGGTCCCGGTCGGGCCGTTGCGCTGCTTGGCGACGATGAGTTCCGCCACCCCCTGATTCTCCTCGGTCTGCTCGTACATGTCTTCCCGGTAGATCAGGACGACGACGTCGGCGTCCTGCTCGAGGGCACCGGACTCGCGCAGGTCGGAAAGCTGGGGCCGCTTGCCGGGCCGGTTCTCTGGCGCCCGGCTGAGCTGCGACAGCGCGACGATCGGCACGTTCAGCTCCTTGGCCAGGCTCTTCAGGCCCCGCGAGATCGACGCCAGCTCCATGACGCGGTTCTCGAACCGGCCGCGCCCCTGCATGAGCTGCAGGTAGTCGATCACGAGCAGGTTCAGGCCGTGCTCGGCCGCCAGGCGCCGCGACTTGGCGCGCATCTCCAGCACGCCGATCGACGCCGTGTCGTCGATGAAGATCCGCGCTTCGCTCAGGCGGAGCATCGCGTCGGCAATCTTCGGGAAGTCGCGCTCACCGAGGAAGCCGGTGCGCAGCCGGTGGGCGTCGATGGCGGCTTCCGACGTCAGGAGCCGCATGAAGAGCTGCTCCTTCGACATTTCCAGGCTGAAGAACCCCACGCTCATCCCGGTCTTCGTTCCGACGTGCTGAGCGATGTTCAGCACCAGGCTCGTCTTTCCCATCGACGGCCGGGCGGCGACGATGATCAGGTCGGCCGGCTGGAGGCCGGCCGTGATTTCGTCGAGCTCGGTGAAGCCCGTCGGCACGCCGGTGATGAGCTGCTTGCGCTGGACGGCCTGATCGATCGCCGCGAGATTGGCGTTGACCAGATCCCGCATCGACACGAACCCGCCGTGCAGGGAAGACTCGGCGATGGCGAAGATCTGGCGCTCGGCGTCGTCGAGAATCGCGTCAGCGTCTTCCTCGGCCTCGTACGCCTTGGCGAGGATGCTGTTGGCCGAGTAGATCAGTCCGCGGAGGACGGCCTTTTCCTTGACGATCCGGGCGTAGTCCCCGACGTTGACGCCATGCGGCAGGCCGTCCACGAGGGACGCGAGGTAGGCCGGTCCGCCGACGTCGTCGAGTTCGCCGGCGCGGGTGAGCTCGTCCTTGATGGTAATGAAGTCGATGGCCTGGCCGCGCTCGAGCAGGCGAATCATCTTCGCGAACACCCGTTTGTGGGCATCGCGAAAGAACGCCTTCTCGTCGATGTGCTCGAGGGCCTCGTGGATCGCCTCGTCCCGGAGCAGGATGGCGCCGAGCACCGCCCGTTCGGCATCGAGGTTGTGGGGCAGCGACCGTTCGGCGGCGACGTCGGCCATGACTTGGAGTCTCCGGACGGGGGAAGCGTACCGGAGCCGGGCGCCCGACACAAGACGCGGGCAGCCGGCGGCCGCCGGCTGCCCGCGCTCCCGTCATCGGGGGAACGGTCAGCCCTCGGCCGGGGCCTCGGGCGCGGGCTCGGCTCCGTCCGCGGGCTTCTGCTCCTCGAGCGGCTGCACGCGGACCCGCAACTGAGCCACGACGCCGCGGTACAGCTTGATCGGGACCGTGAACTCGCCCACCGTCTTGATGGGCTCGTCGAGCTGGATCTTGCGCTTGTCGATCGTGAAGCCCCTCGCGGCGAGGTCCTCGGCCAGGTCCGCCGCGGTGACCGACCCGTAGAGCGTGGCGTGCTCGCCGACGCGCCGGGTCATGACGCACTCGGCGTGCGTCAGCCGGACGGCGAGCGCCTCGGCATCGCCCCGCTCCGCGGCTTCCCGCGCTTCGGCGATCTTGCGCTGCCGTTCGACGATCTTCATGTTGGCCGGCGTCGCCTTCAGCGCCAGCTTGCGCGGCAGCAGGTAGTTCCTGGCGTAGCCGTCGGCGACCTTGATGATGTCGCCGCGGTTGCCCAGGTTGTCGACGTGATCACGAAGAATGACTTCCATGGCAGCCGCCTAGTCCGTCAGGTACGGAATGAGCGCCAGCTGGCGGGCCCGCTTGATGGCCATCTGCAGCTTGCGCTGGTGCGTGGCACAGGTGCCCGAGATGCGGCGCGGCAGGATCTTCGCCCGCTCGGGAATGAACGGCGTCAGCATCCTGACGTCCTTGTAGTCGATGTAGTCGATCTTGTCCGCGCAGAACTTGCACACCTTGCGGCGGCGGTACATGGACCGCCGGCCGGACTTGTCACCCCGGGTTCCGCCGCGCCCGCCCTTGGCGGGGCCGCCGGATGAACCGCGCCTGTCGTCAGCCATTGTCCACCTCCCCAGCGTCATCGCCCTCGTCGCCGTCGCCGGCGTCGTCCTCGTTCCTGCGGGGAGGCCGGTCCGGCCGTCTCGCCGCCCGGCGCTCGGCATCGGCCTGGCGCCGCGCCCGCGTCCGATCGGCCACGCGGAGCTCTTCGTCCACGCGGACGATCAGATGGCGGATCACGTGATCGAACACCTTCAACCGTCGATCCAGTTCCTTGGTCAGCTCGCCCGTTCCGGTGAACACCTCGAGGACGTACGTGCCCTCGCGGTGCTTCCCGATGCGGTACGCCAGCTTGCGGCGTCCCCAGTTCTCGGTCTTCATCAGCTCGCCGTTCAGCCGGGCAATCGTCGCGACGACCTGCTCGTGCAGATCGCTGACGTCCTGCTCGGTGGCATCAGGCGACACGATGTAGACCAGTTCGTACTGTCGTGCCTTCATGCATGCTCCTTCTGGACTCACGGCTGCCGCGCCACGTCGCGGCAGCAAGGAGGTCAGGGGTTGAAACGGTTCATCGCCGCCAGGAGGCCCTCCGCGAGGATCGTCTCCACCGCGTCGGCGGCACGGGCCACACTCTCACGCACGCTTCCTTCCTCGTCCGGATCGAAGCGCGCCAGCACGTGATCCGCGAGATCGCGCCGCGGGTCGCCGCGTCCGACGCCCACGCGCACACGGGGAAACTCGTCGGTGCCCAGGCACGCCATCAGCGACTTGAGCCCGTTGTGCCCGCCGGCCGACCCGCCCGCGCGCAGCCGCAAGCGGCCGAGCGGCAGGTTCACGTCGTCGACCACCGCCAGGACGGCCGACGCCTCGATCCGGTAAAAGCGCGCCAACTCGCCTACCGCCTCGCCGCTGAGGTTCATCATCGTGAGCGGCTTGACGAGCACCACGCCGTCCGCGCCGGGCTTCAGGCGACAGACCAACGCGTTCGCGCGCTGTTGGTCGAACGCCACACCGGCCCGCCGGGCGACCTCGTCGGCCACGGCAAAGCCGATGTTGTGCCGGGTGCCGGCGTAGCGCCGGCCCGGATTGCCGAGCCCGGCGACCAGCGTCACTTCTTCTCGTCTTCAGCCTTCTCGGCCTTGCCCTTCTTGACCACCTCGGGCTCGGCCGTCGCCGGCGCCCCGGCGTCGGCTGCGCCCTCGGCCGGCGTGGCCGTGAGGCGCTGCGGGACGACGTGCACCAGCATGATGTCGGGATCGCTCACCGGCGACCACGTCGGGCTCGTCGCCAGATCGCGCAGACGCACCGCCTGGCCGATCAGCAGATCCGTGACGTCGATCTCGAGGTGCTCGGGAATGTCGCCGGGCAGACACTCGATCTCGACCTCACGGTGGACGAAGTCGAGCAGGCCGCCCTGCTGCTTCACCCCCTTCGGCTCGCCCTTCGTCGTCACCGGCACGGTCACCACGATCCGCTTGTCCATCGCCACGCGATAGAAGTCCACGTGGAGGAGGCGGTGGCTGACCGGGTCCAGCTGGTACTCCTTGACGAGCACCCGGACGTTCTCATCACCGACCTTCAGGCCGATGAGGGTGTTGACGCCGGAGCCCGTGTGGAGGATGCCCATGAGCTTCTTGGGATCCACCGAGATCGGCAGCGTGGCGTTCCTGCCTTCCGGCGACGCCCCGCCGTAGAGCACGGCGGGAATCTGGCCCTGCGCACGCAAACGCCGCGCCTCGTTCTTCCCGAACTCCCCGCGGCTGACTGCTTCGAGAATCGCTTCCATGTCCTTCGTTCCTTGCTGCTCGCTTCGCCGGACTGCCCCGTCGGCTGCCCCGGCCTCCTCACGTCACACGAACAACGACGAGACCGACGTCTCCTCGTGAATGCTGCGGATGGCCTGTCCCAGGAGCCGCGCCACCGACAGCGTCACGATCTTCTTGCACTTCGCCTTCTCCTGGCTGAGCGGGATCGTGTTGGTCACGATCAGCCGTTCGACCGGCGAATTCTCAATCCGCTCGACGGCCGGCCCGGACAGCAGCCCGTGCACCGCCGCCGCCCAGACCCGCTCGGCCCCGTTCTGCATGAGGGCCTGCGCGGCGTTCTGAATCGTCCCGGCCGTGTCGATGATGTCGTCCTGGATGATGCACGTCCGGCCCTCGACATCCCCGACGACGTTCATGACCTCCGCGTGCCCGTCTTCGACGGAACGCCGCTTGTCGATGATCGCCAGATCCGCGCCCAGGCGCTTCGCGTAGGCCCGGGCCCGCTCGGCACCGCCCGCGTCCGGCGACACGATCGTCAGCTTCCTGAACTGCAGACGGGCCAAGTGATCGATGATCACCGGCGCCGCGAAGAGGTGATCCACCGGGATGTCGAAGAACCCCTGAATCTGCGCCTTGTGCAGATCCATCGTCAGCACCCGGTTCGTGCCGGCCGCCGACAGGATGTTCGCCACCAGCTTCGCCGAAATCGGCACCCTGGGCTTGTCCTTCCGGTCCTGCCGCGCGTACCCGTAGTACGGGATGACGGCCGTGATCCGGGCCGCCGACGACCGGCGGAACGCGTCGATCATCACCAGCATCTCGATGATGTGCTGATCGACCGGCGGGCTCGTCGGCTGCACGACGAAGACGTCCGTGCCCCGGATGTTCTCCTCGATCTGGAAGGACACCTCCGTGTCCGGGAACCGCCGCAGCTTCGCCTGGCCCACGGGCACGCCCAGGAACTCGGCGATTTCAAGCGCCAGGCCGGGATGCGCGCTGCCCGAAAAGATCTTCATCTCGGCGTAGCCTCTCGGCATGCAGGCATCCTCTCACACACGAACGAACTGGCTGGGGCGGAAGGATTCGAACCTTCGAATGCGGGATCCAAAGTCCCGTGCCTTACCAGCTTGGCGACGCCCCACCATCGGCACACCACCGTGGAACGCCGTGCCTCACGTGCGTCGTTCATCGTCCCCGGCCGCCTCCGGACCGTGCCGGCCCCCGGCCAGCCGCCGGCTTCGCCAACGAGCGGCCGCCCGGGCGGAGCGGGTCACGCAAGGCGCAGCGTCACGATGATGACGCAAACGACAAGTCTAGCCGATGGAACGGCGGGGAGACAAGGGGGAGGCACTCACGGGAATCGGGATCCGGGATCCGGGGTCCGGGACCCGGATCCAGCACCGCAGAGACGCACCGGGAGGGACAGGCCAGAGGCCGCCACGGGGTGGCTCTGAGGCGACGTTCACTGACGGCTCGAACTTCGCCGCGAGAAGCGTGTGACCAGCGCCCAGGCGTCGGTGCCCGCCGCCGCCTCCGCACCCCGCCGCGCTGACTCCGGCGACGCGAACAGCGCGAAGACGGTCGATCCGCTCCCCGTCATCTCGGCGGCCAGCGCGCCGGCCTCACGCAGGGCCGTCCGGATCCGGCCGATGTGCGGATGACGCCGGACGACCGGTCCCGCGAGATCGTTTACCACCTCAAGCCGGCGGCTCGGCCACAGATCGACGGCGCCGGCAGGCCCGCTTCCGCGCCGCCCCTGCCGGCGGTCCTCATCCAGCCACCGGTACGCGTCCTTCGTCGCCACACCGAACGGCGGAAACGCCAGCACGACGTGAAGCGGCGTCGCTTCCTCCAGCGGATACACGTCGTCGCCGCGGCCGAGCCCGCACGAGGTGCCCCCCACGAGGAACGACGGCACGTCAGCGCCAATCCCGGCCCCGAGCCGGCTGAGCGCCGGACGATCGAACCTGAGCCCCCACACCGCATTCAACGCCCGCAGCGCGGCCGCGGCGTCCGAGCTGCCCCCGCCCAGACCGGCCTGCATCGGCACGCGCTTGTGAATCGTGATGGTCACACCAGCCGGCGCACCACGGTTCCCGGCCGCCCGCCACAGCGCGTCGGCCGCGCGCCAGACCAGGTTGTCGCGTCCGGCTGGCACCTGCGGGTCGTCGCAGGTCAGCACGAGAGGGCCAGACGAACGCCGCACGACCACGGTGTCGTGCAGGTCGAGGGTCTGGAACACCGTCTCGAGCTGATGGTAGCCGCCGGTGCCCGCCGGTCCGATTCGCAGCGAGAGGTTGATCTTGGCGTGAGCGTTCACGCGAACGAGCGGACGATCGGTCATCAGCGCGGCTCCCTCCTCACGTCGGCCAGGGGTCCGGTCTGGCGCAGCTCGTCCAGCGTGAGACGCGGCGTGCCAGGCGGCACGGTCAGCTCGAATGCCGCCGTGTCGATGGGCCGGTTCGTCTCGAGTTGCGACAGCCGTAATGTCAGCGTCACCTCGGGCTCGAACCCCGGGTCGCCCCGTTCGAACCGTATCGTTCGGGGCAGGCCTCCCACGACATCGGAATACTCCACCGCCCATGAGGGTCCGCCATCACCCGCCGACTGTCCGCCGACGAGGGTCCAGCGTCCGCCACGAAGCCGCAGGAACGCCGAGACGCCACCGCCGAGCTCCACGCGCGCCCAGCCGCCTGCTGCGATCCGTCCGTCCGACGGCTGCCGTGCGGCGACGAGGCATCCGCTCAGCAGGGCGTGGAGGTCCGCCGCGTGCCGGCGAATGCCGGCCAGGGCATCGAGCACCTCTGCGACGGAGGCCTCATCGAGCACGCGTTCATCCCTGGGGAAGTAGAGGACGGCCCGGTCGCCACGGGCTGCGAGCACGAACACCGGCGCGCCAAAGGGCGCCGGCGCCTCGATCCGGACCGATCCGGGCCGCTCGAGCCCGGCGATCAGACGGCCACGGAGCCGCGTGCCTCCGGCCCGTCCGCTCACGGCCACCTCCGCGGCCAGCGTCCGGACGGATGAGCACACTCGGGTCGCCTCACCGAAGTGCGACAGCGCGTCGGGCGACGCCGTCCAAGGCCCCCCTGGCAGTCGAACTCGCGCGGGCGCGCACGCCGCAGCAAACGCGGCCCCCACGACGGCAACCGCCAGAAGGACGATGCCTTGCCTCATGGCTTGCCGGTCTTGTTCTGGGCGTCCTTGATCTTCCGTTCGATCTGCTGCCGATCGATCGTCTCGCCATCACCCGCGAGGCTCTTCCGCCAGGCCTCGACAGCCTCGGCCCACCGCCCCTGCTTCGCGAGCAGATCGCCCCAGTGGTCCTGAACGACCGAATCGCGCGGCAGTTGACGCGCGGCTTCCCGCAGGTGCCCTTCGGCATCGGCGAGCCGACCGAGCTTGAAGTACGCCCACCCCAGGCTGTCCAGGTAGGCGCCGTTCGTGGGATCGATCTCGACCGCCTGCCTGATCAGGCCCAGTCCTTCATCCAGGCGCTCGCCGCGATCGACGAGCGAATAGCCGAGGTAGTTCAAGGCCGGCGCATGTCGGGGGTCGCGGGCGATGACGGCGCGGAAGGTCTGCTCGGCCTCCGCGAACTTCTGCTGGCGTTCGAGCATTGCGGCGTACTGGAACGCGAGGTCGAGGTCGTCGGGAAAGCGCGGCCGTGCCTGCTCGAGGACGGCGGCAGCCTCCGCGTATCGGCGGGCCGCTGCCAGGTACTCCGCGTAGGTCTGCACGGCCATGACCGGGCTGTCGCTGGCTGCCGCCAGGGCCTTCAGGAGGGCCGCCCCTTCATCCACCCGGCCCTTGCCCCGCAGCGCATCAGCCTCGACGCGGGCCAGGCGCGCGTCGGACGGCCGGGTCGCGCGGCGCAGCCTGATGTAAGACAGGGCCTTGTCGAAACGACCGGCCGCGACCAGTGCCTGCCCGAGGTAGTAGCCCTGCGACGGATCGGCCGGGTCGAGGGCGGCCGCACGTTCGAAGGCTCCCACCGCCTTGTCGAACTGTCCCAGTTCCTGGTACGCGAATCCCAGGTGCGTCAGCAGCAGCGCGACGTCGGCATCCCGCCCATCGGGCACCTGGCCGATGACGGGCTCGAGGGCCTCGATGACCTGCGCGAATTCGCGGCGCTCGGTGAGCACCTGCGCCAGGGCATGCGCCCCCGAGACGCTGCCGGGGCTCAACTCGAGCAGACGCCGGGCCGACGTCTCTGCGCCGTCGAGGTCGCCGGTCGCCCGCTGGGCCCGGGCCAGAAGATACAACGGCCAGGGACTGGCCGGGTTCGCCAGGGTGACGTCCTGCAGAAGGTCCCGGGCGCGCCGGGCTCCATCCGGGCCTCCGCCGTTCAGCAGGCTGTGCGCCAGCCGGGTCTTCAGGTTCGAGTCCCTGGGATTCTCAGCGACCGCCCGTTCGTAGGCCGAGGCGGCCTCGCTCCACCGCTCGTCCTTCTCGTACGCATCGCCGAGGGCGTTGTAGAAGGACGGATCGACGCCCACGGCACCTTCGAGCAGGGCTATGGCGTCGGCTGTCCGGCCGGAGGCGGAATACGCGTCCGACAGCAGCGCCACGGCTTCGGGCAGCCACGGTTCGTCGGCAAGCAGCCGCTGGAGCACGGGGATGGCTTTGTCGATCTCCTCCCGTTGCAGGTACAGGCGCCCGAGGGTCAGCCGCACCGACGCGGCGCGGTCATCGCTGGCCTTCTTCAGTGCGCGTTCGAGGAACGAGACCGCGCGGGCAGCATTCGCCGCCTTGGTCGGGGCGCCGCCGGTGTCGTCGTCGGCGAGCTGGGCGAAGATGCTGCCCAGAATGCGGTTCGCCTCCGCATGATCGGCATCCACCGACAGCGCGGTCTCGGCCAGGGCCATCGCCTCCCTGATCTGGCCCTGTCTGGCGTAGAGCAGCGACAGCTCGGCCGGGATATCCGGGGAGGCCGGGTCGAGCTCCATCGCCCGGCGGAACGCCTTCACCGCACTGTCGAAGTCACCGTCGCTTTCGAAGGACCGGCCGAGCATGAACTGGTAGTAGGCTTCGGCCACCGGATCGGTCCGGTTCGCTGCGGGCGTCTGGGCGGTCGCCTGCTGAGGCCCGACAGCAGGCAGGGCTCCGGCGAGCGCGGGCATCGACAGCACCCCGAGAACGACAACAGCACAAGTGCGGGTCACGATTCGATTGTTTCACAAAGCCCGGCACGTGTCAGCCTGCGGGCGACGGGCCTTCTGCTATAGTGGCGGGAGACTTCGTGCTTCGACTCGCAGATCCGGCAACGCCGTCCAGTCAGGCGCCGGAACTTGCCCGCTCGCTCAGCACTCAGTCCTGAGGGCACACGACAGGTTGTCGTGCTTGCGTATCGAGGGACTTCGAAGGAGGTCGACGTGCCCGTCAGCCCTGAACTCCTGGAGATCCTGGTCTGCCCGGCCTGCAAGACGGTGCCGGTCACGCTCGTGAACGGCGACACCGGCTTGAAGTGCAGCCAGTGCAAGCGCGTGTACCCGATCAAGGACGACATTCCCGTCATGCTGATCGACGAGGCGACCATCGAAGACGACCCGGCGAAGGGGTGACGGCGCCTCTGAAGATCCTCCTGATCCGGCTCCGCCTGATCGGCGACGTGGTCCTGACGACACCGGTGATCAGCGCGCTCAGGCGCGCTCGACCGGATGCCCACCTCTCGTACCTCGTCGAGCCGCTGGCAGCCCCCGTCGTCACCCGCAACCGCCACCTCGACGACGTCATCGTGGCCCCGCTGCGGTCCGGCACCTCAAGACTCCGGTACGACGGGGCGCTGGCCTGGCGGCTCCGCCAGGCCCGGTTCGATGTGGCGATCGACTTTCACGGCGGCCCGCGCAGTTCGTGGCTGGCCCTGGCCTCCGCAGCGCCCGTCCGCGTGGGATACACGGTCCCTGGCCGAAGCTGGATGTATACGCGTCGGGTCCCGAGACCGCGCGGCTATCAGCCGCGGCACTCGGTCGAAAACCAGTGGGACCTCGTCGCCGCCCTCGACGCCGGCCTTCCGCGCCCGACGCCTGTCACGGACCCCGTCGAGATG
Organism: uncultured Vicinamibacterales bacterium; assembly: GCA_964481395.1. Lineage (GTDB taxonomy): Bacteria > Acidobacteriota > Vicinamibacteria > Vicinamibacterales > JAKQTR01 > JBFMFH01. The sequence goes on along the minus strand of CAYZYG010000061.1, from coordinate 10,312 downwards.
GCCGAGGACGCCGTCGCGACGGCGACGGTCCGGGCGCGTCTGGCGGAAGCGGGCGTCGGTACGGACGCGGACGTCATCGTCATGCACGTCGGGGCCGGCAACGAGTTCCGCCGCTGGCCGGAGACCTCCTTCGCGGAGGTCGGCGCAGGGCTCGTGTCGGACCGGCCGAATCGTCGTATCATCCTGACGACCGGGCCCGCGCAGGCACCCGCCGCGGAAGCGGTGCGAGGGGCGATGCTGTCGTCGGGCGTGCTCGCCCGGTCGGTCCATGTGATGTGCGATCTCGATCTGGCGTCGCTCAGGAGTCTCGTCGGCCTCTCCCGGCTGTTTGTCGGGGGGGACAGCGGACCGGCTCACGTGGCGGCGACCACGAAGGTGCCGATGGTCGTCGTGTACGGACCGACCACGCCCGCCATCTGGGGGCCGTGGCGTCCTCCTCACCTGATTACCGAGTTCGTCCAGGTCGATGTGGCCTGCCGCCCGTGCGACCAGCGCCGGTGCGAGCCTGGCGACTACCGGTGCCTGACCTGGTCCCGGCCGGCTGACGTGCTGGCGGCGGCTGAACGGGCGTGGTCGAGGGCAGAAACCGCAGGAGCGTCATGACGCGAGACCGAGTGGAGACCGTCGCGTGCTTCTGCCTCCTCGCTGCCCTCGGGGCCCTGCAGGTCTCGATTGCGGCCGCGCAGATTTTCTTTGCGGCAGCCGCGCTGTCGTGGCTCTGGCTCGTGGCGCGCCGGCAGGTACCCTTCGACGCGCCGCGGTTCTTCAAGCCTCTCGCCCTCTACGCGGTGCTGACGCTCGTGTCGGCCGCGTTTTCGGTGGCTCCGGCGGAAAGCCTGACGGACAGCAAGCAGCTCGCGCTGTTCCTGATGGTGCCCATCGGCTTCGCGCTGCTGCGGGGACCGCGGGCCCGTCTCGCGCTGCGCGTGATCATCGCCGTCGGGGCGATCAGCGCGATTGTCGGGATCGTCCAGTACGGCGTGCTGCAGTACGACCACCTCGGGCAGCGGCCCAAGGGTGCGCTCGGGCATTACATGACGTACTCCGGCGTGCTGATGCTGACGGCAACGGCGACCGTGGCGCGACTGCTCTTCGATCGCCGCGATCGCGTGTGGCCGGCGCTCGTGCTGCCGGCGCTGCTGGTGGCGCTCGTGCTCAGCTTCACGCGAAGCGCGTGGGTGGGCACGTCGGTCGCGGTCGCCCTGCTGTTCCTGCTCAAGGACTTCCGCCTCGTCGGCGCGCTGCCCGTGCTGCTCGCGGTGTTCTTTGCCCTCGCGCCCGCCCAGGTCACGCAGCGGTTCTACTCGATGTTCGACCTGAAGGACCCGACGAGCCGCGACCGCGTCGCCATGCTGCGTGAAGGCGCCCGCATGATCGCCGCCGACCCGCTGACCGGCATGGGTCCGAACATGGTCGAGCGCGTCTACGTCCGCTTCCGCGACACTGAGGCCGTCGAGCGCGTCAACCCGCACCTGCACAACGTGCCGATGCAGATCGCCGCGGAGCGTGGACTGCCGGCGTTCGGGGCGTGGCTGTGGTTCATCGGCTCGGCCATCTCGGGCCTCGTGGGGCTGTGGCGGCAACAGCGCCAGCGCCTGCTCACGGCCACGGCCTTCGGCGCCATTGCGGCCATGGCATCCGCCGGCCTGTTCGAGCACAACTTCGGCGACTCCGAGTTCCTGATGCTCTACCTCGCGATGCTGACGCTGCCCTTCGCCGCGGAACAGGGTCGGCCGGGGGAACAGGATCCCGGACCCGTCAGACAGGAGACCTCCTCGTGACCGGCACCGCCACGCTCACGCCCGACCGGGCCCGCGCGATCGTCGGCCGCTTCGGCGACGCGGCCGTGCTCGTCGTGGGCGATCTGATGCTGGATCACTTCGTCGTCGGGCGAGTCTCGCGCATCTCGCCGGAGGCGCCCGTACCCGTCGTCGAGCACGACCACGATGCATTCCGCATCGGCGGCGCGGGCAACGTGGCCGCGAACGTCGGCGCGCTGGGCGGACGCGCGGAACTGGTCGGCCTCGTCGGCGCCGACGCTCAGGCCGACCGCCTGCGCGCTGAACTGGCCGGCCACCGGCTGGGCACGGACGGTCTCGTGAGCGACGCGGGCCGCCCCACGACGACGAAGCAGCGGATCGTCACGACGCGGAACCAGCAGGTGGCGCGGGTCGACTTCGAGTCCGACGAGGAGGCGACCGGTGAGGTCGAGCGTCGCCTCATCGACCAGGCGTCGAGGCACCTGGATGCCGCCGGCGTCGTCGTCGTGTCCGACTACCTCAAGGGCGCTGTCACGCGCGAAGTCGTCGCGCACCTCGTCGCGCACGCACACCGGCGCGGGATTCCGGTGCTGGTGGACCCGAAGATTCCCCACCTCGGCTACTACGCCGGGGCCGCCGTGGTCACCCCGAACCACCACGAAGCGGAGATCGCGACACACCTGCGGATCAGGAACGACGCCGACGCGCGCCGGGCCGGGCGCGTGTTCCTGGAGCGCACGCGGTGCGCGAGCGTGCTCATCACGCGCGGCGAGCACGGCATGTCGCTCATCGGCGCCTCGAGCGAAGCGCATTTCCCAGCCGTCGCGAGGGAAGTCGCCGACGTCACGGGCGCCGGTGACACGGTGATCGCCACTTTCGCCCTGGCCCTGGCGTCGGGAGCGACCGAACCCGAGGCCGCGCTGCTCGCCACCCATGCGGCCGGCATCGTCGTCGGCAGGTTCGGCGTCGCCACCGTGACCCCCGGCGAGTTGCTCGCCGAGTTCGGCGCGTCATGACCGTCACGCGCACGTATCTCGAGATGAACGATCCCGGAGTGTTCAGGCCCGCCTGGACCGGCGTCGACGGGGTCCGCGTCGACCCCGTGAGCCACTGCCCGGTCTCCTTCTACCGGTACCTGTACACGGAGGTCGGACGCGCCTATCGCTGGCAGGATCGGCTGCGCTGGACCGACGCCGAGATCGCGGCACACCTGCAGGACGCAACGCGATCGCTGTGGGTGCTGTTTGTGGACAACGCGCCCGCCGGGTACGCCGAGACCAGGCGAGACCCGGACGGAACCGTCGAACTGGCCTACTTCGGTCTGATTCCCGAGTTCGTCGGGCGCGGCCTCGGCAAGCACCTCCTGAGTGTCGCCGTGGAGCGCATCTGGGAGAGCGGCGCCCGCCGCATCTGGCTCCACACCTGCACGCTCGATCACCCCGCCGCGCTGCCGAACTACCTCAAACGGGGCTTCGCGCCGTTCAGGACGGAAGTCTACGAAGTGGCGTAAGCCAGGGACCGGGGACCAGGGATCGGTTCTGTCCCGTTCGCCTCTTTTCCCCCGATCCCCGGTCCCCGGTCCCCGGTCCCTGTTCTTCAGTGCCTGAAATGCCTCCGTCCCGTGAACACCATGGCGATGCCGTGCTCGTTGGCGGCGGCGATGACCTCGCCATCCCGCACGGAGCCGCCCGGCTGCACTACGGCGGTCGCGCCCGCCGCGACAACCGCGTCGAGGCCATCGCGGAAGGGGAAGAAGGCGTCCGACGCCGCGACCGAACCCGCCAGGTCCACGCCTGACGCGCGGGCCTTCATCATCGCGACGTTGACCGCGTCGATGCGGCTCATCTGGCCGGCACCGATGGCCAGCGTCCGTCCGGCGCCCGTGAAGATCACCGAGTTCGACTTCACGTGGGCGCAGACGCGCCATCCGAATCGGAGCGCCTCCCACTCCGCGGGCGTCGGCGTCCGCTCGGTGACGACCTTCGGGCCCTGGTCGGCGGGCCACGGCGTCTGCGCCTCACTCACGCGATCCTGAACCTGCGCGAGCAGCCCGCCAAGCGCGCCGCGGACGTCCAGACGGGGAGCGCCCGAGGCCAGCGCCTCGAACAGCGCCGGCGCCGTCACGACGCGCAGGTTCTTCTTCGCGGCCAGAACGGCGAGGGCGGCCTCGGCAATCCCGGGCGCGATCACCGCCTCGATGAACGTGGCGGCGATGGCTCTGGCCGTGGCCTCGTCGATCTCCCGGTTGCATCCCACGATCCCGCCGAACGCCGACAGCGCGTCGGCATCGCGGGCAGTGATGTACGCCGATTCCAGCGAGGATCCTGTCGCGACCCCGCACGGATTCGTGTGCTTGATGACCACCGCCGCCGGTTCCCGGAACTCGGCCGCAATCCGCGCCGCCGCATCGACGTCGAGGAGGTTCGTGAACGACAACTCCTTGCCCTGGAGCACGGACGGTGCGGCCGGCTGGCGCGGAAGTTCGTACCACGCGGCCGGCTGGTGCGGGTTCTCGCCGTATCGAAGCGTGCGCAGGCGGGACGCGGCGAGGTTCAGCCGCGGCGCCAGCAGCTCTCGCGGTCCGCGCGTGAACCCGTCGACGCCGTCACCGACGCCCGCCAGTTCAGCCGCGATGGCCGCGTCGTACGCGGCCGTGTGCTCGAACGCTTTCCTCGCCAGAGAAAGCCGGAATTCGGATCCGGCACCTTCCGGGCGGTCGAGGGCGTCGAGCACGCGCGGATAGTCCTGGGGCGAGACGACGGCCAGCACGTCGCGGAAGTTCTTCGAGGCCGCGCGGATGAGCGACGGCCCACCGATGTCGATCTGCTCGACGAGCGCATCGAACGGGACCGACTCGTCTGCCGCGGTCACCTCGAACGGATAGAGATTCACCGCGACGATGTCAATGGGGGTCAGGCCGAGCCTGGCGAGGGCGGCCATGTCGTCCGGGTGATCCCGCCTGGCGAGGATGCCGGCATGCACCGCCGGATGCAGGGTCTTCACGCGGCCGTCCATCATCTCCGGGAAGCCCGTGACGTCCGACACCTGCGTGACCGCGAGCCCTGCGGCTTCGAGGGCCCGGCTCGTCCCGCCGGTGGAGATGATCGTGTACCCCCGCTTCAGGAGGCCGGCCGCGAAATCGACGCAACCGGTTTTATCGGACACACTGATGAGCGCGCGCATGGCAAGGACCTTTCAGGCGACAGGCGACCGGCGACAGGCGACAGGGGGCGGTCTCCACAGTGTAGGCGATGGGCTCCTGTCCTTGACACTATTTTGACGGGGCCGCTATGATGACCAGACGGTACTGGTGGGCCAGTACCGGCAACCGCACAGCGGTTTCGGAAGTGCCCCCGTCATCGCGGGGGTTGGCAAGGTGGTCGGCGTGCAGACGCCGCCAGAGGTAAGGCAGGGCAAGAATGCGCATTACAGGCAAGGTGAAGTGGTTCAACAACGCGAAGGGGTACGGGTTCATCGAGCGTGAAGGCGGCTCGGATGTATTCGTCCACTACTCGGCCATCCAGGGCAACGGTTTCCGTTCGCTGGAAGAGGGTCAGGCGGTGGAGTTCGAGATCGTCGACGGCCCGAAGGGCCCGCAGGCCGGCAACGTGGTGAGGCTCTAGCCCCCTCCTTGCTGTCTCCCGGGGCGGCTTCAGCCGCCCCGGTTCAATTCCTCCCGCCAGTACGTCCTGCTCAGTCCTTCGGTTTCACGACCCCGACAAGGCCCCTGGCCGTCAGTCCGACTTGACCGTCCTGAATCGCGACGCGCAGGGCCACTTCTGGCGCCCCGCTCCGCCTCAGGTTGTTCACCTCGTCTCTCACGAGCGTCGCGAACCGGTGAAACGGGACCCTGGCCTCGCCCGCTGCGCGTCTTGCCTCCGACAGCCGCTCGTACAGTTCGTGCAGTTTGTCGAGCTCGTCCATCGGGTCGGTGAACGTCGTGACGTAGACGACGCGCCCGCCGGCGTCCGTCGGGGCCGCCTCGGTTCGTGCCGCGCGCTGCGCGAACGGACCGGGCCGCCCTTCCTCGCGGGCGCGAAGCCCTCGATCCCAGAGGTCCGCAAACGCCTGATACCGGGCCTGGATCGTCTGGAGGCGGAAGCGGTCGACGGCCGTGCCTTGGGTCACCACCGCCTTGTCGAGGCGCTTGAGGTGCTGTTCGACCGCCGTGCGTGTCTCCCACGGAGGCCTGGGCAGCTGGCCGGCAAAGAACATGTTGTATTCGGCTTCGAGCCGGCGCAGATCGGCTTCGAGGGCAGCAAGAGCCGAGGCGGGGCCAGCCTTGAACGACACGGCGGCTAACGGCGAATCAGGTGCCAGAGCAGCGGCAGCCATAGCTCGCGCGCGTACGGCACGGGCCGATCGTCGATGAGCACTTCGCTCGAATCGCGGGCGCCGACGATCTGCCAGAGATCGCGCAGCGCGAGGACCTGGGTGGGCAGGTACCGGGCGCGGTGCCGGAGGCCATCTACGGTGCTCACTTCCAGGTACTCCGCCGACTCGCGGGCCAGGGCCACCGCCCGGTCGTATGCCTCTCCCTCGAACGGCGCGAACACAATCGTGAAAGAAAAGGGAACGGCCGGGGGCGTCTCGTACAGCGCTGCCTGCAGGTCCGGGTCCAGGCGCGCGAGCTCCTCGTCGGACGGCTGCTCCTGGAGATTCGCGTACGGCCAGAACTGATCGCTGGGCCTGTACCGCGGCGTCTCGGCCGGGTCCGGAACGCGCGGCGTGGTCGATGGATCGGCGGGTACCTGCTCAGCCATGGATCAGCGCTGATGGTATCCTGATGGCGCGAAGGACTGCAACACGGACGATGACGAAGACAGAAGACAGGAGACAGAAGACAGAAGGGGGCGCATGCCGCCTCAACGGCGGCATCTGCACATCACCAGGAACGACCTGGGTGTGAGTGCGTCGGAAGAATCCGGCCGCGCGATCAGCGCGAACCGCTTTCTTCTGTATTCTGTCTTCCGAATTCCGTCTTCTGACAGGATCCCGAATGCCGGATTTCCGAATCATCCCCTCCATCGAGCAGCTCCGCCAGCGCAGGCGCGTGCTGGCGCTGCAGGCTCGTTACGGCCGGACGGCGGTCGTCCAGGCACTGCGCCACGCATCCGAGGACCTGAGACGCCGGCTGCTCGGGGAGCGCGGGCCCGACGGGACGGACGAGGCGCCCGGATCGCCGGAAGCAGCCGCCGTGTGGATTGAGGCAGGACTCGAAGCCCGGCTTGCGCGGCTGTTCACGACCACGCTGCGCCCGGTCGTCAACGCCACAGGTGTCATCGTGCACACCAATCTCGGCAGAGCCCCGCTGTCGGAAGCGGCGCTGGCTCACGTCCGGGATATCGCCCTGGGCTACTCGTCGCTCGAGTACGACCTCGATCGTGGCGAGCGCGGGCACCGGGATCACCACGCCGAGCAGATGCTCTGCCGCCTCACGTCCGCCGAATCCGCGGTGGTCGTCAATAACAATGCCGCCGCCACGATGCTCATGCTGGCCGCACTCGCCGCCGGTCGCGAGGTCATCGTGTCGCGTGGCGAACTGGTCGAAATCGGCGGAGGCTTCCGCGTGCCCGACGTGATGGCGCAGTCGGGCGCGCTGCTGCGTGAGGTCGGGACGACGAACCGCACCCGGGCCTCTGATTACGCGGCCGCCGTCACCGAGCGGACGGCGCTCATCCTCCGGGTGCACCGGTCGAACTTCCGGATCGAGGGCTTCACCGAGCAGCCGACGCTCGATGAACTCGTCGCCGTCGGCCGTGAGCGCAGCGTGCCCGTCGCCGAGGATCTCGGCAACGGCAATCTGATCGGATCGCTCGAACCAGCCCAGGACTCGGACGCCGGCGCGCGCTCCGTCCAGAGCGTGCTCGGGAACGAGCCGACCGTGCAGCAGAGCCTCGCCGCGGGCGTGCATGTCCTCTGCGTCAGTGGCGACAAGCTGCTCGGCGGGCCGCAGGCCGGCATCATCCTCGGCCGGCGCGATCTCATCCAGCCGATCCGGCGCCATCCGCTGATGCGGGCCCTGCGCGTCGACAAGATCACGTACGCGGCGTTGACGGGCACGCTGGCGGAGTACGCCGCCGGGCGGGCCGCGAAGACGATTCCGGTCATCCAGATGATGACCGTTCCGGCTGCCGCGATTGAGGAGCGGGCGTCGCACCTGGCCGGCCGCCTGGAGTCATCCGGGCTCTATCACTGCGAGGTCATCGACGGGGCGTCCACGATCGGCGGCGGAACGACGCCGGGCCTGACGATTCCCACGCGGCTGCTCGCGCTGGTCCACCGGAGCCTCAGCGCGGACGCGCTCGAGGGCGCGCTCCGGCAGCTCGATCCGCCCGTCATCGCCCGCATCGAGCGAGACCGCGTCGTGCTCGACCTGCGAACGGTCTTCGAGGCGCAGGACGAGGCGCTGGCGCACGCACTGCGGACGATTGCGTAGTCGTTCCAGGCGCAATGGCGACGGCGATCATCGCGCCCTCAGGACCACGCCTACCTGCGGTGGGGGTGGCCTCGACCGCGAGGGCAGGGTGACCGTCAGCCCGGCTTACGTGATCTGCCTGATCGCCAGCAGGATCTTCGCCTGTTCGAGGGCCCGACGGGACCTCACGGGGATCCTGATGCCCCGCCCCTCGGCATACCGCCTGGCGTTCACCAACTCAGCCACGAGATCGGGCGGCAAGGCGCTCTGTTCGACGGCCCGCACCGCCTTGTCCCCGAACACGAACGACACGGCGAAGTACCCCCGGCAGACGACGACGAAACACAGATTTCGCTTCCCGTGCAGCAGCTTCATCGTCCAGCCGATCGTCCGTCCGTAGTGCTTCCACTCTTCTGTGCGCGGTTCGGGCACATGACGAATCAGCTCTTCCAGGTAGGTGGCGCGCGCGCCCAGCGCGCCCGCCACCATCGCGGGACTGGGCGGCTGCGCCCGCTCGAGGAACACGTTGTCGGTCACGATGCCACCTTCCGCCGTCAGTTTGTCACCCGCGGGCTGCGCCTTCAAGGTCGTGTGTCAGCCGGCAGGCCCGGCCGACGCCGGCCCCGGCGGACGGGGTGTTGGGAAGCGGGACGGGCGCCGGAGTAGACTGGGAACCTGACCGGCCCGTCGGCAGGCAAGCGAGGCGCGATGAAGCAGAACTTCCACATCGGCATCATGGGCAATCTGTTCTCGGGCAAGACGACCCTGATGAACGCGCTCGCCCGCGATCCGTACAAGCGTGATTTCGAGGCGCTCCTCGACGGCGCGGAACTCCACGCCTTCTCCGAGCGCGTCGAGAAGGGCTCGCTCATCGACGAGTGCCTCGCGCTCTTCTATCACGACCGGGTCGCCAACATCTTCCCGACGGAGGTCGCGTTCCTCCACATGCGGACGATGCAGCAGCGCGAGATCCGGCACCTGATGACGCGGGAGAGCCCGCGCGGCGTGATCATCATCGAGGACCGGCCGTTCATCGACGGTCCCGAGGTGTTCGTGGCGCGCATGATCGACTCAGGGGAGATGCCCCCCGCGCACGCCAAGCTGTACCGCACGCTCTTCCATCAGACGCTGCGCGCCGAGCACATCCGCCTGCCGGACCTCACGGTGTACCTGCGGACCGAACCCGACGTGCTCGAACAGCGCCGCGCCAGGCGTGCCTCCGAAGGGGATGAATACGCCGCGACGATCACACTCGAGTACCTCCGCGGGATCCACCAGAGCTACGAAGCGATCGCGGCCGACTGGAAGAAGACGCTCCTCCGCTACCAGGAGCTGGCCATCGTCCCGCCCGACGCCGACCTGGTCACGCTGCCGGCCGAGATCGACATGCTGGAGCATCCGGACTACGTGCATGTCGCGGCCGGAACGATTCGCGAGCAGGTGCGGCGCATGGTGGTGTCCCGCCGGCGGGGCCGGTAGGCCGGGCCGGACGAAGCAGCCCGAATTCGTTAGGAACCAGTTCGCTCCAGAAGGTCGACGTACGCGTCGGGAACCAGATCCGCTGACCCGATGCCCAGTGCCACCATCAGCGCCTGCGCCTCGGACTCGCCGCGCTGCACGGGTTCTCCATCCTCCAGCACCACCTCCAGCTCGACGAAGGAACCAAGCCCGCCGACCTCGTCGAGGTGGACGCGGGTGCGCCCGACGATGAACACCTCACGGCACTTGCGGACCTGTCCGCGCGTGGGAAGCGCCGCAGCAAGGGCGTTCACGAGATCGCTGGCTCGCGGGCAGACCACCCTGGTATAGACAGACTCCTTGGGCCCGGCCCTGTCTGGGCGGTCGTACGCAATCAGTTCACCCGAGCCGTCCTCGAACTCACGGACCTTGAGCCGACCGCGAGGCACGACGAAGAACGTGTCGGTTTGCCGGATGACCACACCGGGATCGGGCGTCAGGGCCGACACCACGCGACGCGCGGCATCCAGATCGGCGACTCGGGCCTTGATCTCGACGTTTCGGGCCATCGCGGGACGGGTTACGGCGTCTTCCGCTGGCGATCGAGGAACCAGCAGGACTCGTGGCGGCGCATGCCGATATGGGGATAGTACGTCTCGGCTTTCGGTGCCGCCAG
>CAYZYG010000060.1:0-29416 GCA_964481395.1 uncultured Vicinamibacterales bacterium | reverse complement strand
CGCTTCGGCCTCGGTCTCGTGAGCGGTGTGCCCCTCCTGCCACAGGAACTCCGTCGTGCGCAGGAACAGGCGCGTCACCTTCTCCCAGCGCACGACGTTGGCCCACTGGTTGATGAGCACGGGCAGGTCGCGCCACGACTTCACCCATTTGGCGTACATCGTCCCGATGATCGCCTCGGACGTCGGCCGGATGGCCAGGGGCTCTTCGAGTACTTCAGTGCCCCCCTTGGTCACCTACGCCACCTGGGGAGCGAAGCCCTCGACGTGCTCCGCCTCCTTCATCAGGAAGCTCTTGGGAATGAAGAGCGGGAAGTAGGCATTCACGTGCCCCGTGGCCTTGAACCGGTCGTCGAGGCTGCGCTGCATCAACTCCCAGATGGCGTAGCCGTACGGCCGGATGACCATGCACCCTTTCACCGGCGAGTAGTCGGCCAGCTCCGCGCGGCGCACGAGGTCCGTGTACCAACGCGAGAAATCCTCGGATCTGGGTGTGATCTCGGTAATGAACTGGTCCTTGCTGTCGTCCTTCTCGGCCATCGGTCCTGTCCTGTCTCCCGCACGCCCGGCCCGCCGGCATGTCTCCTCACGGCCGGGATCATCCGCAAAAGGGGTAAATGGTATCCTACCATCGACTCCGGACAGCCGCGACTGACATGGCGCTGTCAGGCCACGCCCAGGAGCGAGTCCGACATGGCGACGCCAATCCGCATCGACGTTCATTCAGCCTCGCGCCGGTACGCCGTCGTCATCGGTCAGGGTCTGCTCGACAGGCTTCCGCAACTCCTCGACGAGTGCGGCCTCGGGCCGAGCCGCATCGTCGTGACGAACCCCACGGTGTGGGGACACTGGGGTCCGGCCCTGAAGCAGGCGTGGCCAGCCAAGGCGCCGGTCCTCATCCCCGACGGCGAGCAGCACAAGACCCTCTACACCGTCGCGCGGGTGTACGACGCGCTCTGTCAGGCGCGCGTCGAGCGTTCGGCAGCGATCGTGACGTTCGGAGGCGGTGTCGTCGGCGACCTCGCGGGGTTCGTGGCAGCCACGTACCTCAGGGGCCTGGGCCTCGCGCACGTGCCGACCACCCTGCTGGCCCAGGTGGATGCGGCCGTGGGCGGCAAGGTCGGTGTCAATCTGCCGGGCGGCAAGAACCTCGTCGGCGCGTTCTACCAGCCGTGGATCGTCGTGTCGGACCTGGACGTGCTGGGCACGCTGCCTCGCCGCGAATTCCGCGCGGGCCTCTACGAGGTCGTGAAGTACGGCGTCGCGTGCAGCCGCGACCTCTTCGAACGTCTGGAGCGAGACCTCGGGGCCGTCACCAGGCGGGAGGCCGGCTCCCTCATGCAGGTCGTCGCGGAGTCCTGCCGGATCAAGGCCGCCATCGTCGCCGACGACGAGCGCGAGGCGGGCGCCCGGCGGGTCCTCAATTTCGGGCACACGGCCGGACACGCATTCGAAGCGATGACCGACTACCGGCGGTTCCTCCACGGCGAGGCGGTCGCCCGCGGGATGCTCGTGGCTGCGGAGATTGCCGTCAGAAGGAAACTGTTGAGCGAGGACGACCGCGGCCGTCTCGCCTCGCTCGTCGGCCAGTTCGGCCCGTTGCCGACGCTGGCGGATCTGAGTGCATCCTCCGTGCTCGAGACGATGCGGGGAGACAAGAAGACCCGCGACGGGAGGCTCACCTTCGTGCTGCCCTCCGCCATCGGCACGACCAGTATCGTGAGCGACGTCAAGGACGAGGAGATTCTCCGGGCGCTCGCCGCCTGCGGCGTCGCGGGCTGACGTTCAGCACCGGTCCCCGGTTCCCGGTCCCCGGTCCCTGTTATCGAATCCACCCCGGCGGCACGCCCGAGCGGCGCGCGTCATCTTCGATGTCGAGGATTTGCTTCTCGAGGTTGGCCTGTTCCTGCTTGAGGCGCTCCAGTTCATCGAGCGCGCGCTGGCGCTCGGCCGCGATCACCGCACGCTGCGCCGGATCATCGCGGGCGGTGAAGTCAGCCCACAGTCCATTGATGCGGCTCTGCAGGGCCTCCATGTACACGATGTTCCGGTCCCGCTGCTGCCTGGCGGCCGTGATGCGTTCCCGCCAGTACGACTCCGTCTTGCGGGGATCGTCCGGGGGACGCTCCGCCGGCGTCGGCGGCCGCTCGGCCTGCACCGCCGACGTGGACGCTGCGGCTGCCCCGGGCCCCGCCGCCTCTTCGGACGGAGGCGTGACCGGCAACGCGGGCAGGATGTTTTCGTTCGTGTAGACCTTGGCGGGAACCTTGACGGCCTTGCGTCGTTCGGCTTCCCGGCGAGCGAGATCGCCCAGCGACTGGGCGTGTGCGGCCAGGGCCGCCAGTCCGATCGCGGCGGCCATGGCTGCCCCCCCAAGCCCGATGCTGCGCCAGCGCCTCATGTCTCCATCCTCCGCCCCGAAAGCAGAAACTCCCAGGACCCTTCGTCGTCGTATCGGTCGGACCTGCCCGTGACTACACGGGCTGGCGGAGGGACGGCATCGCCCGCGCCGTTCCGGGATTCCTCGGGGGACAGAGTCAGCGACGCGCTGACCGGCTCGCCATCCTGACACCTGCCGCGTCCGGCCGGCGCAGCATGCTGCCGGTCCGGGCGGCTGACGCGCCGCGTGGCCCGAACGACGCTGTCCTGACTCTGATGATGCGCCCACCGAATGGGCGCGGATCCCCTTCCGGTGGCTCGTCGACCGTCGGGTCATCGTCTCGTTCGGCCGGGTCGTCCCCCACCCACGCGACGATATGGAACGGCGGCAGGCCCGCATGTCCGGGCTGGAGGTCCGGCAGCCAGGCGTGGCCGTACAGGCGCCACCTCGGGTTGTTCCGTCCCCACGGACGCGTGTCGGTCGCCATGTCCATCTGGCCGTCGGTACATCCGGAGGCCCTGCCGCAGTTCAGCCGGTTCGTCTCGACCGTGAGGTCGAGGACTCGCCCGTCGGGCAGGCGCACGGTGCTGGAGGCATCCCCCAGCACGCTCGATCGGACCGTGCCGCCGAGCGCTGCCGACCAGTCGGGAATCGCCTGCAATTCGACCGCAACGACGACCATGGCGGCATCGGCCAGGTATCCGGCTGCTGCCGCACCCTCGCCGTACGCCGCGATGGCGGGTTCCGTACTCGCGATCATGGCCATGCCGAGGGCCATCGCCGAGATCAGCCCCAGCGCGAGGATGGCCGCCAGCAGCGCGACACCGGTATCAGAACGGATTGCGCAACGCCACATCCACCACGACCTCCATGTCCGGCACGGCCGCACCAGCCGCCCTGGCGGTCCCCGGCCGGTTGAAGAACGTCGGATTCGATCCGCGTGCCCCGGCGGACCGGGCCTCGAACCTCAACGTGACCCGGACCCGCCGAATGCGCAGCAGGTCCGCATCGAAACGCCACGTCGACGCGCCGTCGGGGCACCAGGGTCCGTCCGCGAACATCGACAGCGGCAGGCGCGCGAGCCCCTGCTCGGCAATCGGCAGTGGTGCCAGGCGAGGCAGCGGCCCGTCCGTACTCGCGGTCATCGTGCAGTTCTCGCCCGCAGGCCAGGCGTCTCGCGGATCGTCGACGTCGGATGGTGGAGGAGCCGGACCGTATGTCACGACCGGGAGCCCGTCCTCGATTCCCGCAATCCGCGGCGGCAGCGGATCACCGAAGTAGTCGATGCGGAGGCCGACCAGCCCGTCGACGAGCGGGAAGTCACCGTCACCGCGCACAGCCCGCAGGACGAGCCCCCCTTGCGCCGGGTCGGCGATGGCGTAGTACGACTCGGTCCGGTCCAGGGCGACCACCGCGCCAGTCGGGTACGACCTGGACAGGACCGCCGGATCGTGGGTCACGACCGTGCCGTCCGCCGACACGCCGGTCACGGTAATGCCGTCACGAGCGCCGGACCCGTCGGCGATCGCGGCCCGCGCTCCGGCCGCGAGGCGACAGGCTGCAGCCGCGGGAAGACAGCCGGGCGGCGGTGCGACCACGAGCGGCGATCCCGGGCCGTTCATGTCGTCGGCCACGATGACCTGCAGCGCGTCCTCCATGCCGAGCACGGTGATGGCGTCCGTGGCTGGTGCGCACGGCGCCGGCATCGGCGCCCATCGGCATGGCAGCACCGCAGGCCAGGGTCTGGGCCGACCCGCGCCGGCGCCGACGAGCGGGCCCGCCCCGGCGTGAGCAATGGCCTGATGCAGCGAGAACGCCGCCACCCGCACGCGCTGCTGGAGGTCCGCCGCCTCACCCAACGCGTGCATGCCGCCAGCCCAGGGCAGGACGATGGCGAGGACCGCACCAAGCGCGACCAGCGTGACCGCCGTCGCCACCAGCAGTTCGACGAGCGTGGTCCCTGCCGCAGCGGCTGCACGCGTCATCAGAACCCCGACGTGGCCGCCGTCAACCGCGAGCCGTTGATGAGTTCGGCACAGCTGCCACCGGACGCCCCACGCAGGCAGCGCCCGGCGCGCACACGCAGCAGGGTGATGGCCGGGTTCCGTTCGAGACGGACGACCGCCCACCGTCGGGCGAAGACGACGCCCCCGAACTCCGGCCCGACGTCTGCCGGCAGGCCACGGGCGTCAATGTAGTCAACGCAGCCTGCCGTGTCGGCATCGAGCGACCCAGCCGGAGAGTCGGAGGGCGGGACCGGCTGAGCCAGGAGCTGCTCGATCTTCTGCATGGCGATGGCGGTCGAGATTGAGCGGTCTTTCGAGGCCGCAAGCGATCGCACGGATTGCGCGGCCAGCTCCGCGACGGCGGCCACCGCGCCGGCGATCAGGGCGACGGCGATGAGGGCCTCGAGAAGGGAGGAGCCGCGACCGGAGTACGGCGACCGGGGACCGGGGATCAGGGACCGGGGATCAGTGCTGATGCCGGGATTCGGGAATTGGGATTCGGGAGTCGTCTCAGCGCAGCACCGGTGCCTGAGGCCGGATACGCCAGGGCCGGTCACGGAACGGCGGGGGCGAGGATCGCATGTCCGAGCGGCAGGAGCCTGCGGCCGACGCGGACGTTTGGTGGTCCAACCGGACTGCGGAGGGGTCGGCCAACTCCTGGGGCAGCGCATGCCTTGACGGCATGCAGGTACCGGGCCAAGCGAAGTCGAGCACAGGGATCACGAGTACTCAACCGGATATCGCTCCCCTTGTGGTCGCCGAGCTTTCGGGCGTCTGCAAGAAATGCAATCGCCAGCCCCCACGGAGATCGCAGGAATTGCCGCGGGCGGATGGCACCAGCCGGCGAGGAAGACCCGATCCCCGGTCCCAGCTCCCCAGTCCCGGTCCTATTTCAGCAACTGCACCCGTCCCAGCCCGTTGACGGCGATCGCGCGCGAGACGCCCGCTTTGGAGAGCGTGAGCGTGAGGCCACCCGCCTGGATGGCCGGCCAGGTACCGGTCACGCCGCCATCGACGTGCGCCGTGCCGTCCGGCCAGAACTCGATCGTCGGCGCCGCGCTGAAGCGCACGCCGACCGGCAGGCGGCGGAGCGGGCCGTCGTGGTTCGGTCTCGTCAGAGGGTTGGTGTCGGGTGGCGGGTACGGATAGGCGGCTTCGCTGCAACGGACGGTTGACGAATCGAGCGCGTCGGGCGCGCCTGGTGCCCCCAGGACCTCCACACGCCTGAACTCCCCCACTGCCGGACAGTCGAAGCGGACCCGCACCATGCGGTTGGAGGTCACGGCGGTCAGCCGAGCGGCCTGCAGCTCACGCTCGACCGCCCGTGACGCCATGCCGATCCGGTAGGACTCAATCGCCCGGCCGAGCATGGGCGTCCCGATTCCCGCGAGGACCACGAAGATCGCCGACACCAGGAGGAGTTCGATCAGGGTGAAACCCTTGGATGCCCCCCCCCGCGGGGATGACGTCAGCGGATCACCGTTCCGCTTGCCCCCGCCGCAGGCCGCGCTCCCGCTCATCGCCGCTCCCGCCAGGACAGCGTGCGGACGCCCATCTGGCCCACGCCGTTGTTGTAGTCTCTCGGGTCTCCGATGATCTCGACCTTGCCGCCCGACGCAAACACCAGGTGCTGGTCCACGACGAAGGGCGCGGTGGCTCGCCCGTTCGCCACGCTCCGCACCTTCGGCACGTCCTTGTTGGTCAGTTTGCCATCGCTGTTGGTGTCGTACGCCGCCCCGCCGACGAATGTCACGGCGTAGAGGTTGGCACCATCCGGTGTGCACGGTGCCGCCGGCATGAAGGTGGTCGTCGTGAAGAACACGATATCGCCGGCCACGGCCGGAAACGCGGTGACCTTCTCGTCGCCGGCGCTTCCGTCCGTCTTCTCGAGCGCGACCTCGAACTTCTTGACGCCCGTGCCGTTCTCGTCGAGGACGCCGACGAGCTTGTACGACTGCGCGACGCCGGCTGACGGCAGCAGGTCGCTGCCGGTGCCGAAAAAGATGTAGTCCTGAGTCCCACCGACGTTCACGGTGGCCATCGAGCTGAACACGGGGTGCGCCGACGTCATGTCGGCCAGCTTCGTCGGGCCGGCGGTGATGCCGGGCACGTGGGAGGCATCGAGCCCGAGGTCGAATCGCCAGATGCGGCCATCGAGGTCGCCCAGATACACCTTCGTCATGTACCGCGACTCGGGCGGCCCGGTGGCCACCGGGTCCGCCTGCAGGGCGTTCTTCATGCGCGTGCAGTTGCCCGCCACCGCGCAGCTGTCCACGGTTTCGGCGAGGCCGTCGCTGCCGACGCTGCGGCTGTCGATCGCGGTGCCGTCCGACATGCGAAGCATGTAGAACGTCGTCCCGGCGACGGTGCCACCGCGATGGGCCGCCTGCTGCCTCGTGTACGGCAGGAACCCGGACCCGACCAGGACGACGAACTCGCTGTCCTCGCTCTCGACCTGTCCGACAGCCGGGTCCGACCAGGTCTCTCCGACCGTCTTCTCGACGGCTGGCGCGGACGCGCGAATGTCCCCGAAGGGCGCGAGCGACGGATCGAAGCTCGTCATCACGGGGAAGGTCCACGCCAGGCTGATGCGCCCGGGATCGGCAAAGTAGCTCAGCACGCCGCTCGTGCCACCATCGTCCGGAGACACAGCCGCTGGCAGGCCGTCGAGCGTCACGTCGAAGGCGTGATAGAACGTGCCGCCGGGCCCCTGCCCGACGACGAGATAGGTGCGCCACTCGCCGGCCACCTTGACATCGGCCACCTTTGGAGAGCTGTCGACGAAGTACGAGAAGGCACCGACCGCCTGGCCTTCGAGCAGCGTCTTCAGCTTCGGCAGGAGATTGAACGGTACGAACGCCCAAGCCTCGATGCCGGTCCGCGCGTCAATCGCATGGAGCATCCCGTCGTTGGCACCCGTGAAGATGAGCGCGCGCCTGTTCTCCAGCGCGGCGGCAAACGCCGGGTAGTCGGCATCCGGGGGCGGATCCAGCGACGGGGGGTCGAGGAACGCGGGCGTCGATCCCACGACCGCCCCGAGAGGCTGGCTTCTCACGAAGTCGATGAGGGCGCCCGCATTCAACGTATTCAGGTAGGGCGCGAGCGCCGCCTGATTCTCAGCCGTGAAGGCGATCAGATGGCCGTCCGGCAACGCCGTGAAGATGTTCCGCTCGGGGGCGGGGGGCGCCGCAGCCGTCCAGAGCGGCGTGCCATCCGAGACGAAGGCATACCCGTACGGGGGTCTGGCGGCGTCGGCGACCGGCTTGTACATCCGGAAGCCCCGCATCCGACCCACGAAGCCCGGCAGCGCGAAGCCCGTCGTGACCATGACGTTCGACCGCTGGGGAATCACGGTACCGGCCGCGTTCGTAATCCTGGTGCCCGGCAGGGTCATCCCGTTGATGTCGACGCCGTTCTCCAGGTTGACCGTCCCAACGATCGGGCTGGTTGTCTGATACTCCGTCAGCGGACCCAGCGGCAGCAGCCCGCTCGGTGGTGTGTTCACGTCGGCCATCGAGGCGAACGTGTGCTGGATGGCCGCGTTGGCGCCGCGGACGACCTCGGCCACCGGGGTCCCCAGCGGCGTGGCGTCAATCATCGCCTTGGTGATTTCGAAGTAGCCGCCCCCCGAGTTCGTGGCGATGGCCTTGAGCTGGTCGCGGCTGGCCGCGGGCGGAGCGACGGCGATCACATAGACGGGGACGCGCCGGCCGGAGACATTCAGGAATGTCGCCGCCGTCGAAGCCGGATCGGCTGCCGACGTGTTGCCCTCGCCTCCGCCGGCGATCAGGATCACGACCGTGTTGCGACACTCGCCATCGGCCGCGATGAGCCGTGCTGCCTCCGTCCGGGCATCGGTCAGCATGCCGGCCACCGGGGCGTCGGTCGCCAGCTTCGAATCCTGGCCTGCCGGCAGCAGCGCGCCCGCCTGGTCGACGTTCCGGGCGAGGATCGCCAGCACGCTCGCGTTCGCATTGACCGCATCCGGCCTGACCAGCGGGGCCGATGCCGGGGCCGATCCGTTGAGACCGTCCACGAGCGGCCGCGTGATCGCCCAGCGGCCCGCCTTTGCCGTTTCCGTCGGTTCCTGCTGGCCGGCGTCCGCCACCCACACGGGGCCCTCGTTCTTTTCGGTGCCGAGGCGCGGATTCGTCTGGCGCATCTTGACCAGACCGAAACGGGCGACGTTGCCGTTCCGCTGTACCGCCTCGATGAGACCCAGGCGCGCGACCGACAGCCGCGTGCGCGCCCAGAATTGCGCGAAGGCGGGATCCAGGTCTCCGACGGTGGCAATGGCCGAGGCCTTGAACTTGTCGCCTCCCCAGACATCCAGGTGCTCGAGTCCCACGTACTTGCGACGGTACCGCTGGAGTGTCGTGGCCGGGGACACGCCGATGACAGGCTCCCAGGCCGCCAGGGTCCTGGGGTACGAGTAGTGGTCGAAGTACGTCTCGTCCGCGTCCCGCTGCATGCGGTTGGCCACGTCCACGGCAATGATGATGTTCGGCTTGTTGCGCTGGAGGAACAGCAGCGGGTCGAGTTGGGCGCGAGCCTCGGTCGAGGCCAGCGCCACCAGCATCGCCGCACCCAGCACGCCGTGCGTGAGGATTGTCCGCCGCATGCCCATCCTCCCGGCGCGCCCATCGCGCGCGTCCCGCCGTGGCGCGCCCGGATCCCGGATCCCGGGTCTTGAACTGGTCCCCGATCCCCGGTCCCCGGTCCCCGTCACTGCACACCGCCCGTGGCAATCGTGAGTTCCTGCGCCGTGAGCGACTTGCCCGGCGTCTGGATGGCCGCCTTGCGCGCGCGGCGGTTCTGCTCGTCCTGGCCTCGCTGACCAACGTACCCGCGCTCGCGCCCGGGGTCCTGGGTTCGAACGACCGTGACCTCGACGACCCGGTGCACCCCTCGAGGCCCGAAGGCCTCCGCCCGCATCGACAGGACGCCCGAACCAGGATTCGCGCTGGTGTTGCCGTCGGTCAGGGGATCATCGTCGTTTTCGGACGGGTCGTCGCCGACCATGACGATCACGTAGAGCGGCGACTCGATCGTGTTCGTCGTCAGCAGATCCGACAACCGTCCGTACGCGTACAGCTGCCATCGTGGGTTGTTCGTCGCCCACGGGCGATCCGGTGTCATCGCGTCGATCTCGGCGTCGCTGCAGCTGGACGGGTGGCCGCACGTCGCCACGTTGACCACCTGGGCCAGGTCGATCGTGGATCCATCCGGCAGCGTTCGCGTGCCGCCCGGTGGTCCGTCAACGAAGCTCGACGTCGTCTCGCCGGTCAGGATGTCGTTCCAGTCCGGTACGGTCAGCAGATCCTGCATCACGCGCTCCGCGACCGCGTCGGCGGCGTGGAGCGCCTCCTGGCCGTCCCGGTAGTTGCCGGAGATCAACGTCTCACTGGTCGTGGTCAGGACCAGTGCGAGCCCGAGCCCGGTGAGCAGCAGCAGCGACAGCAGCGCTACGACGAGCGCCGAGCCTCTCTCGTTACGCGCGCGATGGGCCCAATCCGAGGTGTCAGCCATGCTTCTACCTGCCGAGGTTGAGGTTGCGCGGCGAGACGTCGAACCGGATTTCCTGATCCGGCACCAGCCGGTCACCTGCCTGCCCCTGCCCACCCCTGGCGAAGAGCGTGCCCGCCGGCCCCCGCAGTGCCGACTCGCCCGTCTGGACGCGCAGGCGTACGCGGACCTGACGGATTCGGAGGAGGTCGGCATCGTACCGGTTCGGGTGCGCGGCGTCCGGGCACCACGGTCCGTCGGTCAGTTGCGCCTGGGTGAGCGGCGTCAGCGATCCCGGCGGTCCGAGCTGCGCCAGCCGCGTCACCTGGGCCCCGGACGCGGGATCCACGACGAACGTGCAGTTCTCGCCGGCTCCCCAGGAGTCGTTCTTGTTGTCAACGCCCACGGCCGGCGGCTTCGGCCCGTACGTCGTCCAGGGCCCCACCGGGTCGGTCACCGGCTTGCGCAGGACGGGCGGGTCCGATTCACCGAAGTACCCGACCTCGAATCCCACCACGTTGTCGACCACCGGCTCGTCGGTCCGGTACCCGTCGTAGTGCATCAACTGGAACTGCGACGTCGCCGGGTCTGAACGCAGGTAGTAGGTGTGCATCGCCACCTGGGCGATGTTCGCGCCTGGGCCGTAGGCTTTCCCGAAGTCATCATCGCGGTGCTGCAGGTGCAAGGCATCGGACTGGACGTTCGTGATCGTGAACGTGTCCCAGGCCCCCTCGTTGTCGAAGATGAGCACGCGCATCCCCACTTCGAACCCGCAGAGGGGGTCCTTCGCGGGACAACCGGGCTGCGCGTTGACCTTGACCTCCGACGACGGCTGCGGCATCTGGTCCCGGATGGTGCACTGCGAGGCCGTCGTCGGCACGTACATGATGCTGACGGTGTCGGACCTGAAGAACACGCCGGAGGCCGGCCCCTGCGCGTCCGTGCCGATGCGATACGGCAGAATCGGCGCCATGAATGCGGTCAGGTTGCCGGCCGCGGAGCCGGAGTAGGTGCCCGCGCCGGCCATGACGAGGTCCTTGTGCAGCGTGTTGGCGGCCATGCGCAGGCGCTGCTGCATGTCGGACACCTCCGGTTGCGCCTGGAACGCGCCCTGCGATGGGTTGAACACGCTGAAGATGCCCGCGACAACGAACAGCATGATCGTCATCGCGATCAGCATCTCGAAAAGCGTGAAGCCGCCGTCTCCGCGAGCCGCCCGTCTCATATCGCCTTGCGCGTCTTCACGCTGACCATGCGAACGACATCCGGCAGACGGACGCCTGGCACGGCCGCGGCGGGCTGCGCGACGCGGGTCACGCTCACCTGGAAGATCAGGGTGTTGTTGGGATTGGTGGGCAGCGGTTCGACCGACCACCGGCGCACGAAGACCGTGCCTCGCGGGATCGCGGCCCCGGTCCCGATCCAGTTGCCGTACGCGTCGAGGTAGTCGGCAAAGCCGGTCGTGCTCGCCGTCAGCGTCCCCGGGGGTGACGCGGACAGGCCGTTGCCGCCAGCCGGCTGCGGCGGGTACACGGCGATGTTGGAGGTGAAGTCGCTCACCGGCAGCCCCAGGGTGTCGTAACCCCAGGTCAGGGCCCGGAGCTGCTCGATCTTCTGCTCGGCAAGGATCGTCGCCGTCGAGGTCCGGCGCGCCACGCGGTTGGCGTCGGTGGATACCGCGAACAACTGCGCGACGGTCACCAGCCCTGTCGCAAGGATTCCGGAGGCCACGACGACCTCACTCAGCGAGAATCCGGCCTCGCTCGAGGCCCGCACGCGCCAGCGGGAGATGAATGCACGCACCATCGGTAACCTTCGCGACATCGGGAGCAACTCGCGTGCCCCGCTTGCCCGCGGATGCACACCACTGCTAACCGATACAATTCATGAGAGTTATCGGATCGCAATCGGCGGGGCTGCAATTCCGCAGCCGAGCGCGCCCGTCCCGGACGAACCGGGATCGTGCGGGCGATGACGATTTCGAAGGCGACCCGACGCGGGCCGGCACCCCGACGAGCCGATACATGCGGAAAGGACCCCGCACGTGCCACGACGACAGACGCGCGATCCCGTGCGCTCACGACCTGACATCGTCCACACCCCGGACGCCGGTTTCGGCCGATCTCTGCATGGAGCGCTTGCCTGCCTGGCCGTGGGGCTCACCGTCTTCGCGGTCGCCTCGCCCGATGCGTTCCGCGAGGCCATGCAGGAGGATGCGCTGGCCGAATGGGCCACATTCTGGCTGTTCGCGTGCGGCGGTGGGTTCGCGTGGGCCGGCGTCGCGGGACTGGGGCGTGGGTCTGCCGCTCCGGCGCTCTCCCGGTCCGGACCTGTGATCCTCGCCGGTCTGGGACTGTTCTGCCTCTTCGTCGCGGGCGAAGAAATCTCGTGGGGCCAGCGCTTCTTCGGCTTCCGTCCTCCCGATGTCTTCCTCGAGCACAACTACCAGCAGGAACTGAACCTGCACAACCTCGTCATGGAGTTCGTGAAGACGCGGCTGCTGGTCGCGGCGATCGCGCTCGGCTACGGTGTTGTGCTACCCCTGCTCGCTCGTTTCGTGAGCACGAACGCACGCCCACCATGGTCGTGGGTTCGGATGGCTGCGCCGCAAACTGGACTCGCGCCCTGGTTTCTCCTGGTTGCGGTCGTGGAACTGCTGTACCCCGTCTCGTATACCGGTGAAGCCGCGGAGTTGACCCTCGGAGCGGTGTTCCTGGCCGACGTGTGGATCCGCGTGCGGCCGGCCGGCCCCCTGACGTCCCCAGTTGCTGTCCTGGCCGCGTGCCTGGCCGTGCTCGTGCTGGCACGAACGAGCATTGTCGTGGGCGCGATTGCGGCCGCCGCAGGGGACGACATCCTCGTTGCCAGAGCTGAAGCCGATCTCGATCGGCTCAGTGACGATCTCGCACTGGGCGACGCGATCCGGTCCTCCCTGCTGCAGGCGGGGGGGGTGCACCAGCGCGTCTTCACAGCCGTCCAGAAAGGGCACCTGCGCGTCCCGCCGGCCGGGCGATACCTCGGGTCGGGCCAGGTGACATCTGACGACGAACCCGCGGCGTCGGTCCGCAACCGCCGGACGTACTTCCTCGATCCCTGGCACAACTCGTACTGGCTCTATTCGAACAGGCGCGCCGGATACATTCTCTTGTACTCGATGGGGCCGAACCGAAAGCGCGACACGCCGGTCGCGACGCTGATCCCGCCTGAGCTGCGCGACGCCGACATGAGCGGCGACGACATCGGGATCGCGATCGAGCTGGGACCGGGACGATGAACGACGTCTCCGGGATTCGGGATTCGGGATTCGAGGGAGGGGCCGGCCTGATCGGCCATCCGTATTCTGACTCGTGACTCCTGACTCCTGGATCCTGACTCCTGACTCCTGACCCTGGATTCTTCAGTCCTGCCCGGCGCTCCTCAACTGCGCGATGCGCTCGCGCATGCGCGGCACCTCGGGGTTGGCCGGATCGAGTTCGACGTATCGCTGATAGGCCTGGGCAGCCTCATCTCTTCTCCCCAGACGGTCGAGGCTGAGGGCGAGGCCCAGCCAGGCCGGCGCGGCGTCCCGGTCGAGGCTCGTCGCTTTCTGGAACGACTGGATCGCCTCCTCGTCGCGGCCCAGTTGACGCAGCGCCAGACCGAGGTTGTGGTGCGCCCGCAGCTCGTTGGGCTTGACAGCGAGGAACTCCCGGTAGGCCGCGGTGGCGCGTTCGGTACTGCCCGACCGCGCGAGGGCGACCGCCAGGTTGAACTTGTACGCCGCCTCCGACGGCCGTGCGACGATGGCTCGCTCCAGGTAGCTCACCGCCTCGGTCGCGCGGTTCAGCTCCACGAGCACCTGGCCCGCGTTGTTGAGCGCGTCCGCGTCGTTGGGGTTCCGGGAGAGGGCCTCCTGGAACCGCGCGAGGGCCGTGCCGTAGTCGCCTGACTGGAACGCGGCGTAGCCCGCCGCCCTCGCCGCTGACGCTTCAGGTTCGGGCGCAGGCGTGGTCTGGGTGTTCGTCGACACGGAGACGATCTCCGCGTCGGCGTCCTGGACGGTCACGGCGGCGGTCCTGGCCGCGAGGAGCACCGCCGAGGGCACGGTGTCGACGGTCCGGGCGCGTCCGATGAGGCCGACGATCGCGACGCCCGCCGCCAGCACGGCCAGGCCTGCCGCCGCGAACTGGACCCGCCGACGTTTCTCGGCCCTGTCGGCGGCCGAGGTGTCGGGAGGCCGTTCGCGGACGATCTTCCGCCCGCACCGCAGGCACTCCGGCCGTTCGAACGCCATCCTGGCGCCGCAATGCGGGCACGTCAGCAGCTCGACTTTGCTCATCTCACATCCCGCCATGCTAGCGTGCGGAACATGTTCCGCACGATGCTGTTGTTGAACCCCTCCGGGTCGCCGAAGATGCTGAGACCCTGGTCGGTTCCGAAGTACAGGTGTTTGTCGGCGACGTAGACGGATGTCGCCCGTCCCAGCGTCTGCTTGAGCTCCTGGTCCGGGTTGCTGATCCGGCCGTCCCCGTTGAGGTCGTAGGCGGCGTTGCCCGAGGGCCCGAGCGCCCACAGGGACGTCTCGCACATCTGACACGGTGTATCCGGGTACTCGGTCGTCGTCGTGAAGAACACGACGCCGCCGGCAATGCTCGGGTTGTCCGTCGGGCGCTCGTCGGCGCCTGCGCTGTCGACCTTGTCGAGCTTGTACTCGAACTTCCTGACGGCCGACAGTCCGCCGGTATCCTGCACGCCGAGGATCGAGAAATGATCGACCTTGCCGTTGAGGGTCCACGGGAGCACGTCGCTGCCGGTCGCGGTAAACACGTAGTGACCGCCGGCCCCGTCCGGCATCACCGCGGCCGACTGGTAGAACGGGTTCCACTCGTACGCGTCGTAGATCTCCCGGGTGCTCGTGATTCGGATCGTCCCGCTGGAGTTGCTCAGGCGGTACCGCCAGAGCCCGCCTTCGAGGTCGCCGAGGTACACCGTATCGATGAATCGCGAGCCGGTGCCGCTGGCGGTCGAGGGATCCGCGACCAGCGCGTTCTTGAGACTCTCCCGGCTCGAATCGTCGCCGACGTCGTGGCTCGCAAGCAGCCGGCCCGTGGCGGCATCCAGCACGTAGAACGTCGTGCCCGCCCGCACATTTCCGCGGTTCGCCTGGCTCTGCACGTCCGGCGGCAGGTAGCCCGATCCGACGAGGACCACCCACGGGCTCGAGTCGTCACCGACCTGCCCGACAGCCGGCGTCGACCACGTCTGTCCGACCTGCTTGGCCTCCCTCGAGGCCGAGGCCTTGATGTCGCCGTAGGGCATGCTGCTCGACGACCACTCGTGGTCGAAGGTCGACATCTCGGGATACGACCAGACGAACGGGATGACCTCCGGGTTCGAAAAGGCCTGCAGGACCGCGTCGGCGGAGTCCGATGTCGGCGACACCCCCAGCCCGGCGTCGCTCACGTCGAACGCGTTGTAGTACGTCCCCCCGGCGCCGTTTCCGATGAACAGGTAGGTCCGCCACCGCCCCCCGACCTCGACGTCGGCGATCTTCGGCGAGGCATCGACGAAGTACTCGAAGTAATCGACGGGCTGGCCGTCTTTGAGGGTCTGCAGCGCTGGCAGCATGTTGAACGGAATGAACGCCCACGACTCAACGCCGAGCCGGCCGTCGATCCCGTGGATCATCCCGTCGTTCCCACCATAGAAGACCGTCGCTCGACGGTTCCGGCGCTCCGACTGGAATGCCCGGTACGAGGCGCCCGGCGCGGGCGACATCGATGGCGGCGACATCAGCGCCGGCGTCGAGGAGATCGGTGCGCCGAGCGGCTGTTGGCGTACGAAGTTGATGATTTCCTCGGCCCATTCGTCGATGCCGTCGACGGACAGGTACGGCAGCAGGACCGCCCGGTTGGCTTGAGTGAAGGCCACGTACCCGGCACCAGGGAGGTACGTGTAGATGTTGCGCTGGTCCGCACCCGGATGCCGCGCCACCCACAGGGGCGTGCCGTCCTTCTCGTACTTGTAGCCGGTCGATCGGCTCGCATCGGCCGTGGGCTTGTAGGCCCGAAACGCTCGGATGCGAGCCTCGAAGCCCGGCAACGAGAAGGCCGTGGTGATGACCGTGTTCGCGCCCTGCGAGATCGCCCCGCCGGAGTAGATGGTCGTGTTCGGCAGCGGATTGCCGTCGATGTCCCGCGCGTTCGTCAGATCGACGCTGCCCACGATCGGGCTGGAGACCTGGAACTCGCTCTCCTTGTTCGCATCGAACTCGCTTGCGCGACGGAAGATGGACTGCACGGCGTAGTTGCCGGCGAAGGCGACCTGCGTGGCGTCGTAGACCTCGAAGTACTCCCCCCCACTGGCGGCCGCGATGGCCTGAAGCTGCGGCACGTCCTCGGCCGGCGGGCCGACGGCAATGACGTAGATCGGGACTGACCGCGTCACCTTCTTGTAGGTCACGGCCCTGAACGTTTCCGCGATCGGGACGGGATCCGCTCCCCCGCCGTCCTTGCCGCCAACGACGAGAATGACGGCGGTGTTCCGGCACTCCACGTACTTGTCGCTGTCCTTCTCCATCGCCTTCAGGACTGAACGATGGGCGTCCTCCAGCAATGTCCTGACCGGGGAATCCTGAAACGTGCCGTCGTCGTACCCCGCCGGCACCAGCGTGTTGTCCTGGTTGGAGGAATCCACCGGCTGCATCAGCCACCAGGCCGTCTTTGCCGACGCGTCTGACCTCTCAATCACCTGAACCGGGATGGTGTCGTTGGTCGACGTCTGATCGACGTTGCGGCCGCGCCCCTTGAGCCACGTCACGCGCCAGGACTTGTTCTTGAGATCGCCGGGAAGGTCCTTCTGTGCGTCGGAGGACAGGTACACCGGATAGTCGTTCCCCGGATAGTAGGGGATCCTGGGCTGGTCGCCGTGCCGCGTGCGAACGAGACCGAAGTTGACGGCGTACATGTTCTCTTCGACGACCTGCAGCAGGCCGTCCCGGGCCATGCCGAGGCGCGAAGGGTCGTAGAAGGTCAGAAACTCGGGATTCAGGTTGTCGGCCACTACGATGGACTCAGCGTCGAATCGCTGGGTCTTGCGCGTCGGGCTGCCCGGCACTTCGGTCCGGACGAGATTCTTGTACTTCCGGCGGTACCACTTCGCGCGGGGCGAGACCCCGAGACTCGTCGCCACCGCCCTCGACGTGGCCCAGTCGAACCAGTCGTCATGCCACCAGCCATCGCAGTCGGAATCGCTGTCGCTCTCACCAGTCAGGCAGGTCCGCCAGTACCGCTCGTCGTAGTACCACCCCTCGAAGTCGTACTGCATGCGCATGGACGTGTCCATGGCAATGACGATGTTCGGGCCGATCTTCGCGTTCGGATCGGTGAAGCTCTTGACGATCCGCAGGGGATCCTCCTGGATGTACTGGTTCCGCCGCTTCTTCGGCGGCTTCGGGCGCTTCTTCGGCGGCTTCTTCAGTTTGTAGCGCCATCCGCGGGCCTCGACCGTCGGCGGCTCGTACAGCGAGACCCCGACGAACGTCGCGGCCAGAATGACGACGAGCAATCTCAGGAACTTCGTGTATCTCATGAGGGACCTACTGCACCACCATCGTCCCGGTTGTGAGGTTCATCCGCATTTCCGTCAGCTTCTGCCCGGGAGTCTGCACGGCAGCCGTCCGGTACCGGCGGTTCTGCTCGTCCTGCCCGCGCTGCCCCGAGTAGCCGTTGTCCGGCGACTCCGGAACGGGCCGCTGCACGGAGACTTCGATCCGCTTGTGCGCACCGTGCGGACCGAACGCCTCGGCCCGCAGCACGATCACCCCCATCCCCGGGGAACTCGCGCCGGCCCCGTCGTCACGGGTCGGGTCGTTGTCCGTCTCGGCCGGGTCGTCGCCCACCCACACCACGACGTAGTACGGCGAGTTGAGCTGGCCGTCGGGCAGGAGCGCGTTGATGGGGCCGTGGGCGAAGAGCTGCCACCGGGGGTTGTTCGGCCCCCAGGGGCGCTCTGCCGTCACGGCATTCATCTGGTCAGGGCTGCAGGCAATCGTCTGCCCGCAGTTCGCGAGGTTGGTCAGACCCACGAGATTGAGACGGCGTCCGTCGGGAAGCTTGCGGTCCCCGGCCGCCCCGTCCGTGAAGGTCGAGACCACCGAACCGGCGAGTACCCCATCGAGGTCGCTCATCGCCGGCACTTCGAGCAGCGCGCGCTCGAGGCCGGCTTCGGCGGCGTACAGCGCCTCCTGACCGGCGCGGTAGTTGGCCGCCACCATGGTCTCGGTCGACGTCGTCAGGACCAGCGCCATGCCGAGGGCGGTCATCAGCAGCATGGCCATGAGGGCGATGACGACGGCGCTGCCGCGTTCCCGTCGCGGGTCGATCTGCCGTGTGTGGAGTCGCGGGGCCATCGTCGTCACCGGTTCAGGTTCACGTTTCGGGGCGTGACGTCGAATCGGATCTCCTGATCCGGCACGATCCTCGAGCCGTCGACGGCGTCCCCCGGTCTGGTCACGAGAGTCCCCGTTCTCGGGCGCAGGGCCTTCTCCCCGGTCTGCACGCGCAGCGTCACTCGGATCTTCCGCACGCGCAGCAGGTCCGCGTCGAAGCGATTCGGCGCTCTCGAGTCGGGACACCAGGGGCCGTCGGTGAGCTGCGCGGCCGTCAGCGGAACGAGAGACCCCGCCCCCAGCATCGCGAGCCGTGACACCTGCGCGCCTCCGACCAGAGCAAACGCGCAGTTCTCACCCGCCGGCCAGGTGTCGTTGACGTTATCGACGCCGATCATCGGCGGGCGCGGCCCGTACGTCGTCCAGGGCCCCGTGGGATCGGACGGGTCCGTCAGAAGCGCCGGCGGATTCGGATCGCCGAAGTAGTCGAACCGGAGCCCGACGACGTTGTCGACCAGCGCCTCGTCGGTCCGGTCGCCGTCGTAGTGCATCAACTGGTACGTCTCGGTCGAGGTTTCGCTGCGCAGGTAGAACGTGTGCATCGACAGGCGGGCCACGTGGGCGCCGACCGGGTAGGCCCTGGTCAGCACGTCCAGGCCGTGCTGCAGATTGGCCGTGGCGCCGAGCACGCCGCCCTGGGTCCCGGTGACCGTGAACGTGTCGAAACTGCCGCCGCCGTCGAACACGAGGGCCCGATCACCCGTCCGGAACCCGCACGCCGTTGTGCCCGGCGGACATCCCTGGGTGAGGTCGACGGTCAGGTCCGCGCTCGCGCCCGGCATTGGCGCTGCGAGCGGTGCTTCGGCGGCGTCGCCCGGCATGTACACCACCGAGATGGTGTCGGACCGGTAGAACGTGTTCCGCCGGTCGTCGGCCAGTGTCGATCCGATGCGGTACGGCACGACCGGGGCCAGGACGTTGGTCAGCGGCCCGCTGGCGTCGACGCGGTAGCTGCCAGCGCCGGCCATCAGCAGGTGGTCTGTCATCTCGCTCACGGCCACCCGGATCCGCTGCTGCATGTCGGCGACTTCAGGCTGCGTCTGGAACGCACCCTGCGAGGGATTGAAAACCGCGAAAACGCCGCCGACAACGATCATCATGATCGTCACCGCGACCAGCATCTCGACGAGGGTGAAGCCCTGTTGCCGTCTCATTGGAACTTCCTCGTCTTGATGCTCATCAGCCGCGCTTCGTCCGGCAGACGCGTGCCCGCGCCGTTGTTCGCGGTCCCGCGGTCGCGCGAGCGGGTGACCAGGACCTGCAGGACCAGGGTATTTCCCGGGTCCTGAGGAAGCGGGGTCACCGACCAACTCCGGATGTACACCGTGCCGGGTACAGGACGGGCGCCCGTGCCCACCCAGGTGCCTGCGGCGTCGAGGTAGTCCACGTACCCGGTCGTCGCCTCGAGGAGGGCGCGCGCGGGCGACGGAGACAACCCGGGACCGCCGGTCGGCGTCGATGGCGTCACGGCAATGTTCGACTGGACGTCGCTGACGGCGTTGTTCTGCTGATCGAAGCCCCAGGCCAGTTCCCGGAGTTGCTCCATCTTCTGCTGGGCCAGCACCGTGGCGAACGTCGAGGTACGCGCAGAACTGTTCGCCTTGGTGGCGATGGCGAACAACTGCGCCACGGCCACCAGCGACGTCGCCAGGAGCGCCGTCGCGATCAGCACCTCGATGAGCGAGAAGCCCGAGGACGAGTTACTGGAGCGTGATTCGGCCAAGGCCTGTCACCACCATGGAACGAGTCGTCGATCCCTTCACGAGTGAAATCGTGAGCCCTTGGACGGGGATCTTCGGCCAGGGCGTCGTGCCGCCTGACGCGATGCGTGCCGTCCCGTTCGGCCAGAACTCGATCGTCTGCGCGCTGCCGAACGACACGCCCGGTGGCAGCCTCCGGAGCGGACGGTCGAGATTGGGCCGAGTCAGCGGATCGTCGTCGCGCGCCGGAAACGGGAACGCGTTCTCGCTGCACCGCATGACGTCGCTGTCGAGTCCGTCTGGAACCGACGGAGTGCCAACGAGCTCGACCACGCGGTACTGGCCGGCCGACGGGCAGTTGAACCGGACCCGCATGGGCCGGTTCGACGAGACGGCTGCCAGGCGCGCAGCCTGGAGTTCCCGCTCCACGTCGCGCGCAGCCATCCGGATGCGCATGGTCTCGACCGTCCGGCTCATCGCGGGAATCGCAATGGCACTCGCCGTGGCGAACACCGCCACGGTGATGACCAGGTCCATCAGCGTGAAGCCCGCGTCGGTGTGCCGCCTCTTCCGCACGATCTCCTCGTCTCCGTATCGGTCACACGGGTAGGCGCAACAGGCGCTTCCCGGGACCTCTCCCCACCAAGCCGGCAGCAAGGGTCCTGCCAAGAGCGGACAGGATGGATCAGATCGCGAAGCCGCCCGCCAATGCGCGCAGTTTCGTGAATCGGGGAATCGGAGCCCGGCGGCGGGAACTACGCGCTGTGTCGCGCAACGAGGCACCGGTGCCACAAATACTGACGGTGTGGACGATGCTGGGACCGGGGATCGGGGACC
Source organism: uncultured Vicinamibacterales bacterium (assembly GCA_964481395.1). Lineage (GTDB taxonomy): Bacteria > Acidobacteriota > Vicinamibacteria > Vicinamibacterales > JAKQTR01 > JBFMFH01. The sequence goes on along the minus strand of CAYZYG010000060.1, from coordinate 8,563 downwards.
GGGGATCGGGTGTGGATGTCCCCCGTCCCCATTCGTGGTCGGCAGGATGCGTTCAGCCTGCCGCGCCGCAGCCTGCGGCCGGGGTGGACATCTGTGTGATCCCGAGCGGGTGGCGCCGGACGGGCGCCCGCCGCGGCGGAAGACCCTCAGCGATAATCACTCCCGGAGTGATTTCCCGTCCGGAGGGATTTCCCGTCTGGGTCGAGTGCAAATCACTCCGGGAGTGATCATCGGGTGGGCTGTCCGGCGACAGGACCCGCGAGGGAAGGATCACAGATGAACCCGGGGGCGACGAGGGTGTAATCCCTTGGCGTCATTCCCGCGGAAGCGGGTGCGTTGACGTCATTCCCGCGGAGGCGGGAATCCAGGGGGTCAAGGGACCGGCCGCGTCAGCGCGCGGGCGCGATGGGCAGATCCAGGCAGATCCGTGCGCCGCCCATCGGACTGGTGTCGGTCTCGACCCGTCCGCCAGCGGACCCGACGACCGAGGCCACCACGTCCCGCTCAGGCAGGGGGACATCGCCCGGGCCGTTGTCGTCGATTGACACCCGCAGGCGCCGCGCCTCGTCGTCGCGCTCGCCCCGAATGGCCACCACGGGGGCCATCCCCGCACGTTGACAGGCGTCGAGCGCCCTGGACACGAGCGTGCTGATGACCCAGTCCACCGCATCGGCCTGGGCAACCACAGTCGCGAAGTGCCCCTGGACGACCAGTTCCCCGCCGCGGGCTCGGGCAGTAATCCGGTACCCGGAAACGGCTGTGTCGATCACGGTTTTGAGATCGACAGGTCCGGCGGGAGTCTCCGCCTGACGCACGAGCTTGTCGAGGGCGGCGAGCGCCTCGCGGGCACGCGTCTCATCGACATCCCGTGCGAAGGCCGCGTGCAATGCGTGTAGGGTTCCGGCAACCTCCAGGCGAAACGCCGTTGCCCGGCGGGCCAGTTCGGCCGACGTCCGGTCGGCCTGTACGTGCGTCACCACCTCGGCGAGAGCATCGGCGACGGATGCGGCTCGGTCCGCCCCGGGCGAGCCCTGCCCGCGGGCCTCTCTGGCCGCAGCCATGAACTTCATGACGGCGAACACGAGAATCCCCACAAGGGCCGCAACGATGGCCGTCAGACCGAGGAGCGTGTAGGCGGCGGAGGAGGTCATGTCAGCACAGGGACCGGGGATCGGGGACCAGGGACCGGTTGACGATGTCCCCCGTCCCCATCGCGGTCTTCAATGTCACGCTGCATCTCACCTGACATTGTCGCGTTGCGCACTCTCGTGTCAGAACCGATCCCCGGTCCCAGGCCCCCGGTCCCCGTCTACCGGTAGAACCCGAGATACCACCCCACGATCCGGTCGCCCGCGCTCGCGGCGATGAGTGCCGCTATTGCCAGAAACGTGCCGAAGGGCAGCGCCGACTTCATCCCGCCGCGGCGGATCGCGATCAACCCCAGGCCGACGAACGATCCGAGGAACGATGCCAGCACGAGCGTCAGCAGCATCGACTGCCAGCCGAGGAACGCGCCGATCATCGCCAGCATCTTCACGTCTCCCATCCCCAGTCCTTCGTCCCCCCGGATGCGCAGGTAGATCTCGGCGACCGCCAGCGGGATCAGCCCGCCGACGACGAGTCCGATGAGCGACGACACCCACCCCGGCGGGTTCACGAGGCTCAGCAGGAACCCGATGACGATGCCGGGGAGCGTGATGACGTTCGGCAGGATTCGGTGGTGGAGGTCGATGAAGAACAGTACGAGGAGCGAGCAGCCAAAGAGCACCCGCGACGCGAACAGCCAGCCCCAGCCGTACTGCCACCAGGCCCACAGGAAGACGGCCGCGGTCAGCGCCTCGACGATGGGGTACTCGGCCGAGATCGGTGTGCCGCATGTCCGGCAACGCCCGCGGAGCGCGATCCAACCGAACACCGGCACGTTCTCGAACCACCGGAGCGGCCGTTTGCACGACGGACAGTGCGAGGGCGGCCGCAGCAGAGATTTCTCGAGCGGGATGCGGTAGATGCAGACGTTGAGGAAGCTGCCTACGCACAGGCCGAGCAGGCCGACCACGATCGCCAGATACGTGTCCATCGTCACGAAGGCGGTCCCGGTGTCTTGAGGAGCGTCGACGGGAGCGGGTACAGCCGAGAGTCACGGCTGACCGTCACGCCACCCGGCTGCGACGGGTCCAGGACGTAGGGAGTTCCCGTCGGATCGACCGGGATGCCGGGCAGCAGCCCCGCGCTCACCAGGTCCGACCAGGATTCGGGCGCCCGTTGGGCCATGTCCGTATATCGGCCGACGGCCGCCCCCAGTGCATCGATCTGGTCGAGGGCGTCGATCTGCACCAGGCGCAGTTCGGCGTTGTTCCGCAGCCACTCGTGGTCGGCCGTTTCGTAGAGCTGGCGCCAGAGCTGCCGCGATGATTTCCGATCGCCGCCTTGGGCCAGAACGGTCGCGGCAAGCGATCGCAGCCACCACGGCGCCCCCGGCATGCCACCGGCTCGCTCGAACCACAACGAGGCTTCGCGGTAGTCCTGTCCCCACCAGTAGTGGACGAATCCGGCATCCATGGCCAGCTCCCAGCGGTCGGGGTTGACCTGGAGCCCGCGTTCGAGCAGGGCCACCGCCTGATCCGGCAGACCGGGACCGTCGGGGAACGGCTCCGCCAGGAAGATTGCCCCGAACCGGTACGCCAGGGTGAAGTGAGGGTCCAGGGCGGTCGCGAGGTCGAGCAGGGGGTGCAGGAGCGCGTAGGACTTGTCCGGATCGGTCGAGAGACGAGTCGTACCGAAATGCTGCAGCGCTCTGATCCAGTAGACGTCGGCGAGGAGCGCGTCGTAGGACAGGGCCAGCCGGGCCGCGGCCGTCCCGGAGCGCAGGTACAGCGACTGGTCCGCTGGCGCCGCGACACGATACGCGCGATCCCTCGCCGCCTGCAGGCCGACCGCCGACGCAAGGAGCACGGCCGCGAGCCCGACGATGGCGAACACCGCCGCGCCGCCTGGCCGTCCACCGCCCGCTCGCGCGCCGATCACTTGAAGTCCCTGCGCGAGAACACGAGCATGGCGAGCGCGACCAGGGCCGCCGAGTACAACAACCCATATCCGGTCGTGAGGACGAGATAACCGGCCGGTACGGCCTGCCCGTGAACGACCGCCGCCTTGACGTCGAACGGCGCGAAGTTCGGGAGCAGGTAATACAGCCCTTTCGCGATCCAGGCGACGGCCCATGAATCGACGACCGACTCGAAGTGAGCGAGGTCGGCACTGAAGTGCCCCGCCACGTAGAGCCCGAAGGCGAAGGCGGCCGAGAGCATCGGACTCGAGAACGTGGAGAAGAACAGCGCGATGGCCGTGACCAGCATCAACTGGACGAAGATCAGGAGGTACGCCTTCAGCAGGCCCGGGTCGAGCACGGGGGCCTCGACGCTCGCCTTCGCCAGCGCCGGCTCCGCCCAGGCCATCAGCCCGAGCACGGCATAGAGCGCGGCCGCCATGACCGCGAGATTCACCGCGAGCGTCAGCACGAGACCCGCGTACTTGCCGGCGATCAGCCAGTGCCGGCGGATCGGCTTGGAGAGCAGGTTGTACACGCTGCGGCGATCGACCTCCTTCCACACGAGGCCGATCCCGATGAAGATCGCGATGAACAGGCCGAAGACCGAGCTGGCCGCCAGGCCGAGGTCCTTGATGATCTTGATGTCCTGGCCGGCGGTGAGCTGGCCGATGAGGTACGACGCGGCGATGAGGAGTACGGCGAACGCGACGAGGTTGTAGAGCACCTTGTCGCGCACCGATTCCTTGAACACGTGGTACGAGATGAGGGCGACCACCCGGATCATCAGCCCTCCCCCACGATGCGGCCGGCCGGCGGCGAGGCGCGGCCCGCCTGGACCTGCTCGACGAAGAAGTCCTCGAGCGTCCGTCGGAGAGGAGTCAGCGACACCAGCGAGGCGCCTGACGCGCGCAGCGCGGCGATGACGCGTTCCGGCTCGGTGTCCCGCGCGATCTCGATCGCGAACCGACCGTCTCCAATCCGGGCGGCGCGCGCCGCCGCGCCGCCGAGCGACGCCAGCGCCTCAGGCGTGACCTCGGCCATGACGAGCTCCCACCCGGTCACCTCGAAGGCCAGAATGTCCGAAAGACGTCCCTGGGCGACCATTCGGCCGGAGACGATGATGCCCACCCGGCTGCAGAGCGTCTCGGCGTCCGAAAGGATGTGGGAGCTGAAGAACACCGTGCATCCGCGATCGCGCAATTCCAGCATCAGCGATCGCACGTCGCGCCGCCCCAGGGGGTCGAGCCCTGACATCGGCTCGTCGAGGAAGACCACGTCGGGCTCGTTGATGAGCGCCTGCGCGAGTCCGACGCGCTGCAGCATGCCCTTCGAGAACCGACGCAGCGGCAGCCTCCGTTCTCCCTCGATCCCGACGCGGTCGAGCAGCGCGGACACGCGACGTCGGCGTGCCTCGCCTGTCAAGCCGAACACGCCCGCAAAATAGCCGAGCAACTCCTCCGCCGTCAGGTAATCATAGAAGTAGGGCGCTTCCGGCAGGTACCCGACGCGGCGTCGGACCTCGAGGTCACCGACGGGCCGCCCGAGGATCGACATCCGCCCGGCCGTCGGAAAGATGAGCTGCATGAGCAGCTTGAGCGTGGTCGTCTTGCCGGCGCCGTTGGGGCCGAGGAATCCGAAGACCTCGCCAGTCTCCACGCGCAAGGAGACGCCGTCGAGTGCGCGGCGGGGACGCTTGCGCCAGAACCCGACCGCGTAGTCCTTCGTGAGGCCGGCGATATCGACGGCTGGCATCGGTCAGGGCGCGAGCTTGCCCGCCTTCTTGAGTTCGTACTGCAGCGCCAGGTCGAAGTACGGGGCCGGCAGCCCGCCATCCAGGCGAACGCCGTTGATGAAGAAAGTCGGCGTCACGCGGATGTTCAGGATCTGCGCCAGCGCGATATCGGTCTTGACCTGGTTCAGGACGGACGCGTACTGCCCGTCGTAGTCGGGGATCTGTCCGATGTCCCGGGCAGCCTGGCGTACGGCGCCCGGCGTCAGGATCGAAAAGTTCCCGTAGAGCCAGTCCTCCATCTGCTCTTCGCGGCCCACCTGTCTTGCCATCCGAACCGCTACGGCAGCGTCGCACGACGCCGGGTGCATCGGGCGGTTCACGGCGCTGTTGCACTCGTCCTCGAGCGGATAGTCCTTGGTCACGAACTTCACCGCACCGGGCAACTGCGACCGGTACTTGGCGAGCACGGCCTTGTAGTCGAAGTACGTCTGGGCGCAGGACGGGCACTGGTGGTCCGTGAACTTCACGACCACGACCGCCGCGTCGTCGCGCGGCACCGGCACGTCGACCCGGGGCTGCGACTCCCAGTACCGCAGGAACTCCGCTTCTCTGGAGCCGGCCGACCCGGCGGCGGCACCGGTCTGCCCTCCGTTCTGCCCCGAGGCCGGCGCAGGCGCGCCCGCGACATCCGGACCGGGCAGACGGTTGTCGACTCGCGGATAGAAGGCCATCGCGGCGGACGCCGTCACGATGAACAGAATGAGCGCAGTCAGCACGGCCGGGCTCGCGAGCACCGCGCGCACGTCCTGGGCGAAACGTCGGGGCAGCGTGGTCATCTTGTAGGAGATCCCCGCACCGGAGGTCACGAACAGGCCAATCACGGCGACGTAGGTCACCACGCACATGAGGCAGACGGCCTTGATGACGAAAAACGAGGCGTACGCGAGATACAGCGAGGCACCCAAGCCGATCGTCGCGCCGACGAACAGGTAGCCTGCGACGTTCTCCCTCAGTTGGGTCGGCCCCCAGACCGAGGTGGCCACCAGCAGAAGGACCGAGACGAACCACAGCGCGCCGAGCAGCGCGACCGGGATGCCCCAGACCGCCGAGTACGGGCTCTGGTAGACCGTGGAGCAGCTCACGGTTTCGCTGACGTCACAGAAACTGAGATAACCCGCCTGCTGCAGGAGCTGGTGATGCACGTACAGCGAGGACAGGGACGCGGCCAGTCCTCCCAGCGCGAATAGCAGGATGATCCACCGACGTGCTGTACTCATGGAGGTCACACCCAGATGTCTCATCGCAGTTGTAGCGGCTTCGGGGCCGGCACGTCAAGCGCCCGGCCGTTCCTACTGCGGAATCGGCTGGGAACCTGCCGGTGCCGTCGTGTCCGTCATCGCGAGCGGCGTCGGCTGGGCGGCAAAGTAGATGGCCCCCAGCATGTTCACGCCGAACGCCTTCGATCCCGCATTCTCCGTCGGTGTCGCCGTCGCCCAGAACCCCCGCACGCCCTGTCCCTCGCCGAGGCCGTTGCAGGACGCGGGCGCCACCGCCACCGGCCCGGATGAGCTTCCGATCGACACCGTGTAGCCCGACTTCACGACTGTGGCGGCGTAGGTCAGATCCGGCCCGAGGAATGCCGTGCCGGCCGCAGGAGGCTGACCGAGCACGTTCAGCGATGGCGCGAAGTACCCGTCGCCGCACGACGACGCATAGAGGTACTGGGCGCTGACGATCGTCCGCAGGGAGCCGATGGCCCCGGCTTCGTTGCCGGACTGCTTGGCCCGGAACAGGGCCGGGGCCGCGATGGCGGCCAGGATGCCGAGCATGGCGATGATCATCAGCAGCTCGACCAGTGTGAACCCCCGCGAGTGATGTCTTCGCATAGAGTCGGTCCCTTCGCGCCTCGCGCCCTCCACCGCCGAAGCAAGCACATCCCGTACCACCGGGGCCGAAGGCCCGCCGGAAGGAAACTGTCCGCTCCTGCACGATCTTGCCGCCCGGTTCAGGCGCACACCCGGCACACCCGACAACCCGTGTTGACCGTGAGCTACCTGATGTGAGGCAAACGTGCAACGAGGGATGCCCGCCCCGCGGACATCCCTCGTCGCGGCTCCGCTGGGAGCCGTCCCACGCCGTCCTGACTACTGGATCGGAGTCGCGCCAGCCGGGGCCGCGGTGTCCGTCATCGCGAGCGCCGCCTGCTGCACGGCCTGGAAGATCGTCCCCGTGGTGTTCGTGCCGAACGAACGGGTGCCGCCACCCGCCGACGGAGCCGCCGTCGCGTTGTAGCCCTGCACCACCGCGCCGGCCGCGAGGCCGTTGCACGACGCCGGGGCATCGCCCGCCACGCCCGTCGAGCTGCCCATCGTCACGGAGTAGCCGCTCTTCGTCACCGTATCCGCCGCGCCGAGGTCGGGGCTGATGAACGCCGTGCCGTTGGCCGGGGCCGTGCCCAGGTTGGTCATCGAGGGCGAGTAGAACCCGTTGCCGCAGGACGCGGCATAGGTCGACTGCGCGCTGTTGATGGCGCGGAGCGACCCGATGGCCGCCGCCTCGTTGCCCGACTGGCGGGCGCGAAGCAGGCCGGGAACCGCGATGGCGGCGATGATGCCGATGATCGCCACGACGATCAGCAGCTCGATCAGCGTGAAGCCCTTGTTGCTCTTCATGTTGGTGTCTCCCCTTCAGGAATCTGACGTTGTCTCGAAACTCGCTCAGCCGCAGCCACCTGCGCGGCCTTGACCGCCCGGTGACTGCCGGGCGACCTGCACTAAAGCAAGTCCCGAGCCAGATCCATCCTGTCATCTGCTGGCACATCAACGTATTCATCAAGAACAACTTAGGCGATGCTGACTGATTACGTGACAACTCTTCATCGCCAACGCAGTGACAGCCAGCGGCAGTGGGAGTGACAATAATTGGTACTTGCACGGGATCGGGACCTGGGACCGGGGATCGGTTCTGAGGTCCCCAGTCCTCATTCGTGCAGATGAGCCCCGCCGCGGCCTGCGGCCGGAGTAGACGGGGGTGTGATCCGACGGGGGTCGGGCGTCGCGATCTGGAGGCTGGCCCTTCAGGGCCGGCAGGTCCGCCGGGGCTGAAGAAGCCCCGGCCTCCAGGAGGACACGCGTGCGCAGCCGCCGAGGCTCACGAATGAGGGCGGGGTGGGCACGGATTCGCACCGAACAGAGCCGGTCCCAGGTCCCCGGTCCCAGGTCCCCGTCCTAGCGCAGTTCGTACTTGTCCAGCAGGTACCGCAACTGGCGGGGGGAGAGCCCGAGGAGCTTGGCCGCCCGGTCGTGGCGCCCGTCCGACCGTTCGAGCGCCCGCACGACGAACTCGCGTTCCTGGGTCTCGAGGAGTCTTTGCAGGTCCAGGCCTTCTTCGGGAAGATCGGCCGGTCGCCCCTGGGTTGCCGCGCCCGCCGGTGCGTCAGGCCGTTGACGCACTTCGGTTGGCAGACCAGCCTCCTGGATCAGGGGGCTTCGCTCCAGGGCGACAGCACGCTCAATCGCGTGTTCGAGCTGCCGGACGTTGCCCGGCCAGTCGAAGGACTCGAGACGTTCGGCGGCCTCGGGCGTGAAGCCCGTCACCGGCTTCCCCATCTGCTCGCGGTGCTTGGCGAGAAAGTGCTCGGCCAGCAGGAGGATGTCTTCCCGCCGCTCGCGCAGCGGGGGCAGGTGGATGGCGATGACGTTGATGCGATAGAAAAGGTCCTCTCTGAAAGTCCCGTCGGCGACCATCCGCGGGAGGTCGCGGTTGGTCGCCGCGATGATGCGGAT
>CAYZYG010000059.1:0-30046 GCA_964481395.1 uncultured Vicinamibacterales bacterium | reverse complement strand
GGGGGCGGCGGTTGCGGCTCGCTATACATCCGTGGGTCGACGGCCGTCGTCGGCTGCTGATCTGCGAATTGCCCAACACTCTGGGCCTCAAGCGCCCTGAGACGCTCCTGATAGTCACGCACACGGTCGGCGGTTGGGGGCATGGCCGGTGCGGCGGCTGGCGCGGGTCGGGCAGGCGCTTCCGGCCTTCCGACGACGAACATGATCAACAGCATGAATGCCGCGAGACCAGCGAGCAGCCATGTCTGCACACCCCGCGGCAGCACGCCGCGCGGCGACGATCGGCGGTCCGTTACCGCCGGAGCAGTACTCGCCGCTGCGGGCGGCGGTGATGCTACGGAGGGTGTGCTTTCCATAGATCACCGCCCCTGCTGCGCGAACGAGAACCGCTCCTTGCCGAGCGCGAGATAGCCGTTCTCAACAATCTTGGGCACGACGTACGTGCCATGGTTTACCTGGAAGTTGACGAGCGCCGGCTTGCCGTCCTTCAGTTCGTAGAGCGCCGGGAGTTCGGTGGCGTCGGACTTGATGTACGTGAACCGGCCGTCATGCCAGATCGACCGCACCAGGAACGGACGCTCGTACTTCGGCACGGCGTACGGGAACTGGAGCTTCGCCGGGTACTCCTGCTGGAACGTGGCGATCGACTCGATGGCCCGCCGGTTGGCGGCTTCCGCGTCGGCGCGGGCCTCCTCGAGCTGCGCCTGGATTGCCTCGACCTGCGTCGCACTGTAGAACTTCGGTCGGCCTTTCGGCGCACTCGGGTCGGCGTTCACGTAAACCTTGAGGTCCGGCATCGCCGCGCCGTTCTTCTCGGTGAGCAGAAACGAATAAACCTCACCACTGGCCGTCACGAGATTCAGGTTGGTGGCGGCACCTTCCTTCGCCGGCTTGACGTGCGCGATGTTCTGCGTCGATGTGATGACCCAGAAATCCTTATCGCCGCAGATGACGTCGAGGATCTCCTCGCCGTCGGGGAGAACGATCATCGTGGTGTAGCGAAGCCGCGTCTGCAGCGTGATCAGGCTGCGCGCCGATGCGGACACCTCCCGAATGCCCGTCGTCTGTGCACGGACCGACACCGACATCGACGGCGCTCCAACGAGCGCCAACCCCAACACCAGAGCGACGACATGACGCGGCATAGTGCACCTCCCATGAATCACGCAGACGCGACGAGACGGTCCAGTCCCGCCTCGAAGCCGTACTCGCGAAACGTCTCGGTGACCCGCGCGTTGTCGATGGGGGTATTGGTGTAGATCCAGTAGCTCTTTGGATCGACAGCAAGAGTGAGGACTTTGGCCAGGTCCGGACGTTTGAGCAGGATCTGCTGACGGGGAATCAGACCCGTGAGCAGATCCAGTTCCATTTCGTTCAGTTGAAAGAGCTCGGCGTAGTGGCGACGGTCGAGCGACGGATTCGCCAGTAGGAGCTTCGTCGGGCAGCTCTCGACGACTGTTCGCAGCAGGTCGGCCGACGCGAAATCCTCGACGGTCTGCGTCGCCAGGATCATCGCGGCGTTGCGTTTGCGCCACGTCTTCAGACCCTCCTGCACGTACGCGCGCAGCGTCGGATGCTGGATGAAGCGCCAGGCTTCGTCCATTACGCAGACTTTGAGCGCCGACGCCTCCGTCGGGTCCTGGATGCGCGCGACGACGCGGTGCAGCACGTAGAACAGCAGCGGCTCCAGGATCGCCGGATACGCGCGCATGGCTTCGAAGTCGAAGACCTGGAGTCGTTCGACCGTCAGCGTGTCGTCGACGTTGTCAAAGAGGCTGGCATATCGGCCTTCACCGATCCACTTGTGCAGGCGCGCGGCCAGGGCGCGGGGAAGCAGGTTCGCGAGCGTGAAGAGACGACGCTGAGTGCGGTCGAGGACGTATAGGTTCTCGACGGCCTCGTAGATCTCCCGGTCCTCAAGGTCGCTGATTCGGTACCCGTCGTCGCCCTCCAGCAGGACGCGCACGAACGCGTGCAGGAAGTGCAGGTGCTCCGGCGTAGGCTCGAGCGCGAAGGGGTTGATCGTGACGCCGTGCTGCCGCAGACCGAGCTCGAGGTAGCGCCCGCCGAGCAGGGTGGCGAGCTTGCGATAGCTGTGTCCGACGTCCAGCACCACGGTCTGCGGCACGTACTTCTGCGCATGCGTGATGAGGAAATTCAGGAGGAAGCTCTTGCCGCTGCCCGTAGCGCCGAGAACCAGCGTGTGGGCGACATCCTGGACGTGCAGATTGAACGCGTAAGGCGTTCGGTGCGGCGTCTCGAAGACGGCAAGTGCCTCCTGGCGCAAGTGCGGACTGACAGCGTCACCGTGATCGAGCGTGAACAGAAAACTCAGGTCCGCCAGATTCGTCTCCAGGAGCGCGAGACGGCGCAGGTTGTGGGCGCCGTTCCCCGGGACGATGCTCAGCCAGGCGTTCAGCAGGTTGTAGGTCTCTTCGAACAGGCTCCCGTCGTGTACCGCCATCGCCTTCATCGCCTCAGCGGTCTGATGCTGGAGGGCGCGCGGATCCGTGCCGTGCAGCACCAGGGTGAGGGAGCAGTTGCCGAAGAAGTGGCCGTGGACTTCCAGTTCGGTCAGTGAATCTCCCAACTGCTTCACCATCGTGCTCGCGGAATCATCGACGAGCATCTCCTCGGGCCGCGTCTCGGGCGACACGTAGTTCACGATGGAGACCCGCTTGTTGAAGAAGTGCCGCCGTCGCGTCTGTATGTCGCGTCGCATCCGGTCGCTCGGGATGCGTTGCCACTCCAGGCAGGCGACGAACTCGCCCGGGATCTCGTAGAGGTCCTGCAGGAGGAACGCGAACGTCTGGCTCGGCGGCTCCTTCATCGACAGCACCTTGACCAGGCGGTCGCCGACCAGGAGGTGATCGCGGTGGCAGTCGACGGCGGAATCGGAAACGAAGTAGTCGAGATGCGTGTCGTGGGTGAGCCGAGCCGCGTCGACCACCGCCGGCGCATAGTTCACCAGCTCCCGGAAGAATCGGAACGCCTCGTGCTTCGCCAAGCGCACCGGCCCGAATTCGCTCATCTGCACCTCAAAAGCTTGTGCTTTGTGGTGAAGCGTGCCGATCGCGCGATCGAGTTCCGATTCGAGAAGCCGCAGGGCGTGGTCCGTAGACAGCCATGCGCGGAACGCCTCGCCTGGTGCGCGCCACATCCCTCGCAGCTCGGTGCTCTTTCGCACCACGTGCGGCGCCTCATAGAGCAGGACGAGATACAGCGAGAGGTCGTACAGGTCGTGCCGCCGCTCGTTCAAGTACGCGGCGCGCCGCTGGATGGCTTCGTTCGCGATTGGCTGTGGGCAGGGCGCGGCAACGAACGGTGCGACCGTGCGCTTGAGCAGATACTGGTGGACTCGGCAATGGTCATCGAGCAGCCGAAGCGCGGCTTCGAAGCGGTGTGTGAGCGCCTGGCGTTGGGGATGCGACACGCCCTCGTAGTCGACGCCGCGGACGCGGAAGACCACGCCGACGTGCCCGGCCTTCGTGAGGAAGGTCGTCTCGTCGACGAATCCCCAGAGCGAGAGCAGGCCGTTCACACTGCCGGCATCGCGGTAATCGCGCAGGATGCGGCCGACGCTCACCACGACGTCACCTCCACATCCACGCGTTCGTGCTTGCCTGGGTCGTATCGTCTGCGCGCTTTCGAGGAAGCGAGTAGAATCCGCAGCATCTCCGGGTCGCGAGCCGTCGCCCACAGGGCAAACCCGTACAGCCCGCCGAACATGAGCAGTCCGGCGAGGAACGAGTAGAACAGGTTGAACGTCGCCGCCCCGAGCAGCAGTGAGAGGAAGAACAGACGCCGATCCACGCCCCAGATCGTCAGGGGTCGATGCAACGCCTTGTACACGGGCCGGTACGTCGGGCGTTCAGGCATGCCCACACCTCCGCGAAACCCACGGACTTTTCAGAACAACCAGACGAGGAACTGCGCCGCGAACAGCGCCAGCCCGCCACCGAAGACGATGCCGGAGATCTGCCGCTTTGCGCCGGCCTCACCGAACATGAACATCAGTCCACCGATGACGATGGCGACGAGTGCGAGCGACCGGGCCAGTGGACCCGTGAACGTTCTTTCGAGATTGCTCGCGGCGCGCTCCCAAGGAGACTGGGCGAATGCCAGTGTGGGCAAGAGAAGGAGAGCCGTGAACACCATCACACTCGTTCGTCGAACGAAGCTGACGACGGAGCCGCAGGGCATAGGAAACCTCCCGCGCTGGTGTTTTCGAAACTAGTGTGCTTCTATCACTGCAAGCAAACGCATGTCAACCCCCAAAACGCGTGCGGTAAGCCGCACTGAGATCCCCGAGGATCTCGCCACGTGTCTCGGCGTCCGGCGAAGCATGACGCTGAAGCGCATCATGCGACAAAGCGGACTTCCCCCGGAGGTCCTGATCGATCTCGCGCTGGAGATGCTCGACATCGCCAGCCGAAAGCTCTCGCCATCGCCAATAAAACGGCAGGCTGTTGGTCTTGGCGCCGCGCGCTGGCGGAACGTCAGTCCGGAGGTCCGCAGCGAGACGCTCCGGAAGGCTGCCCAGGCCCGGTGGGCAAAGCATCGACGCTCTGATCGCGACGAGACGCCTCGGGGGAAGAAGTAGGTACGCAGTATCTGCGTACTGCAGCGCAGAGACACCGCTGTAGATACATACAAGCGCACGCACAAACATCGCGCGATAGCTGAGCTGTTTCTATGGTTCAGGCAGGCAGGCGAGCGGCAGAGTTGCAGAAGCTGTACCTTTCAGGAACCCGCAAGAAATGCCGGTGTTCTGCACGTACCCGTGCCGCGGATGTCATGGGGAAGACACGCGCAGGTAAGTTCTACCCACCGGCCTCCGGTTCGATTCCCCGCCGGCTGCCGCCGTTGCGCGATGGTCGTTCACAAATCAGGCGCGGCGGCGGACAGTGCTTGCGGGTCGAGGCGCTGCTTTCCGACCGACCCGCGCGGTCGGTTTCAGCCCAAGACGTTCGACGATGCACGCGAGATCGTCGGCGCGCCAACTGTGGCGCAGGATCAGTGCAACAGCGATGGCCTCGGGATATCGGCGCGTCGGGAGAGCGAGGGGATGTTCGCCGAGGAGGGCCTCGATGCTTTCGTCGATATAGAGCTCCTCGATCAGGAGCGCCAACAAGCTGGCCGACCAGCGAAGTCCCTTCGTTCTGCGAACCGCCCCGCGGAGGGCTTCAGGCCGGGCGTTGCGGCGCCAACGCTTGTCCGCGGCTTGCGTCGAGCGCGTCGTTCGTGCCGACGCCGGTTTCGTAACAGGCCGAGCGGAAGAGACACGTCGAGCATTGCGGTTGCGGGGCGCTGGCATGATGACCCTTGGAGAAGCGGCTGGCGAGAACCTGCTCTTCATGGCCAATGCCATCTCTGAAACCACGCCCGTCGCCTGTTTTGCGGCTCTTTTGTGCCGAACGAGCGGGCCGTCGCAACGAGTTTTGGGTATTCGATACCCAGAACGTAATCAGCCGGGAAGCGGCGACCCGCGCGGAAAGCAGAAACCCAGGGATGCCGCTACGCTGGCAGATGTCGCAGGTATCGTTCGACGTCGGCCTTCGGCCCTGTCCCTCGAGTGCCTTTGCACCAAAGACAATCAGCCAGTGGAGAATCCGTATTGATCACCACTTTTGATTCCCACGCCCGATACTCCTGCAAGCGAGTCGGACGTCGGAGACCGGTCACCGCCACCATGAATTCCGTCGCGGCCAACCCTGCAACTACTCCATTAACCGGCGAAACCGAGGGTCCCCTCGTATCCAGCGCCTGTCGATCGATACCGTAGATCGCGTCTTCTCGGTCCCGCTGTTCCTCGGACTGGAAGTAGCGGCGTACGTCACGCTTGTCGAGCAGCCCGAGACAATCAAGGCACCCTTGGCCGTCGATGGCTACGCAAACACGTCCGCCATAGATGCCTTCAGCTGGAACGTCGGCCGCCACGTCGATGTAAGCGAGACCGTATGCCGCACAAAGTTCGTTGAGGACGGCTCGCGGACCATCATCATCAAGACATCCGAAGACCCAGTCGGATGATCTGATGGCGTCGAACGCCTCGACGGAAAGAAGCGACTTCGCGATCGGAATGCTCTCGACGTCGGAATTGGTCTCGCGAATGAGGCGGTCGATCAGCGCGACCTTCAGCGTTCCCGGAACGGGGTCTGTCATGCGCGCGCCGATGAACCTGTTCCGATTCGTTTCGTCGAGTTCCTCTGGATCGATTGATGTGATTCGACGGACACCAAGCAACGCGAGGTGTTGCGCGACAGCACTGCCCACGCCTCCGCCGCCGACGAGGGTCGCCGCTACTCTTGCGAGCGCTCGCTGCCCGTCAGCCCCGAACAGGCGCATGCTTCGATCGTAGCGTTCGGGAATTTGATTCATCGTCGCGCTCGTATCGTGAGGTTGGTCGGTCTGAGGATCTGGGAACCGGCAGCCAGGGAATGAAGCTCTTGTGGGAAAGGCGGGCCATCGAGCCAGACCAGCGCGTCGAAACCACTCGGCGCAATGACGATGGCGGCGTAGGGCCGTTTGTTCAGACGCCACCACATGTGCGGAACCGTCTCGGACAGCCCACGGAGGTCGCTCGGCGAGAACGCCGCGTCCCACGGCCCTGGGTGGGAATGCATCTCGACCAGCGACGCATGTAGATCGTGCGCACGCTTGATCAATCGAGCCCTAGTTGCGTCGGCCAGCTCCAAGTAGTCAGGCGCTTGCACCTCAAAGTCAGCGGCGGCGAGCTTTGCCGAATCGATCACGTCGAGCGTGACGCCCTCGTCGGTGCCCCTCGCTCGCGCGAACAAAAATGCGGCCTGCTCATTCTGAGTGTTGCCCGGTAGCAGGTGAGCGACGAGGTCCTCATATGCGCCGGCAGCCAGCGAGAGCACGGTCTTCACGGGCCCTCCCGAAGGCGCCGGCCGAAGCTCCGCACCCATGTAAGAAGATTGGAGCCGCGGCGCGCATCGGCCGTGGGCGCCCAGGATCCGTCTGGCGCCCAGGAAAAATGCTGCCAAGAACCATCGAAAGGCGGATTCACGCCTGAACCCGGATTGGTGGGTGTGTTGCCCGAGAAGTTGATCCCCGCAGGAGCGTAGAATCCGTACGGCTCGCCCGACGGGTAAGCGGTTGCAATGCGGAAGACGATCGACGCCGACGTGATCGGTGTCTGTCCTACCTGCCAGCCGGGCGGGAAGGGATAGTTCGGCAGCCGAAACCAATCTTCGCCCCCGTGCTCACGATGTTCGACCTCCGAGTAATGCTCACGAAGAAGCGCAAGCTCCTGCTCGATTCGGGGCCGCATCACCCGCGCTTCCACTTGTGTTTTTTGCCGAACCCCTGTCCTGGCTTGATCTCGACAACCTCACCAGGTGCAAGCGTCCGTTCGTTGTTGTCCTTGTCCACCTCGATCACCCCCTGGCTCACGTCCCAGCCGCCGAGCTCCGCAATCTGTTCTGTCGTGATCGTGTCCGAGTCCCACGGGATGTCCTGACCTTCGATGTTCAGGATGTACTTCGGCCCGCGGGCGCTCTGTGCTTCAACTGTCTGCTCCACGACGATGCCTCACTTCCCTTTGGTGTCACCGTAGCCGGGCTTTGGAACCCGCTCGACAACGTGCGTCTTCGGGTGGTCCTTCGCCACCTTGACGGTCGTGAACTGGCCAGTGTCCGCGTCTCTACCCCGCGGGGTGGTCTTGGAACCCTTTGACATTTCCGTTGTCCTTTCTGGCGTCGCGCGCCATGTGCCGCTTGCCCATCGAAGCTGAGCGGCGTATAAAGGGTGGTATCGCCGCACAGAACGTCTCTGTTCGGTAAACAGAATTATATCGATATATCGAACAGCGCGCAAGAGCTGCCGATTGATCCGCGCAAGTTATTCATTCAACTGAGCTTATGCCAGACAATATCGTCGAGGACTCGGTCGGCGGACGAATCAGACTCGTCCGGACAAAGCGGGGTTGGACTCTGGAACAGCTGGCTGACAAAGCCGGAATATCGAAGAGCTTCTTATGGGAGGTCGAGCGCGGCTCTGATATCGGCGGGGAGAGATTGCTGCGGGTTGCGAACGCGCTCGGTGCCTCGCTCGACTACCTGATGCGAGGTGTGGCCACCGAGGAGGAGTTCAAGCCTTCAAGCGTGGAGATTCCAGCCGAGGTCAGTGCCCTCGCGCAGGAAGCTGGCCTGACCTATCGCCAGACCCTTGCGCTGCTGGAGATCGACCGCTCGGTAATGGCGCATCGCCGAGATGTGCGTCAGGTCCGCGACAAGGCGTATTGGGAACGACTATACGACGCCGTCAAACCCTTCCTGGAGGAGAAGCGGTGACGTCAGAGCAGCGAGATGCGTACCAACGGGAACTGCGCGCCGCCTCGAAACGCCTCGGGCTGCCGGCGCACGGCAACCTCGAGGCCGCACTGCTTCGCTATGCGACGGAGTCAGTCGCCGCGCTCTTGTCGAAGTGCACTCCGGGGAACCTCTCCGAGCTTCTTCAGCACGCCGCCACGAGCCTCGGCCTTGAGATCGTCGAGATTCACGGTGATCACGACCTGAACTCGCTGCTTGAACGCATTCCGCCGACGAGGGAGCCCGCTCTCGCGCGCGTCCACATCGAGCTTGATGACGAGACAGATGCGGTCGTCCTGCAGCGCCAGAACCCTGAACCGTGGGAAAGGCGCTACCTCGCGGTGATCAACTGTCGTAGCTGGCACGTTCACCGCCGGTACTTCAGCAAGTGGCATGAATTCGTCCATCTCCTTCTGGAAGGTAGGCAACTTCGGCTTTCGTTTCGCAAGACCGGTGTAGAACGTAAGCACCCGGAGGAAATCCTCGTCGACAAGATCGCCGGAGAGTTGGCGTTCTATGCCCCGTTCTTCGCGCCGATCCTGCTTGACGAGATTGGCGACAACGGCAGCTTGACGTTTGCCGCGATCGACCGCGTCCGGCAGCGAATCGCGCCCGACGCGAGCTGGCACTCGACACTGGTGGCTGCGGTTCGACACTCTCCAAGGCCGGTCTATGCCATTCGGGCTCAACTCGGACTCAAGAAAAACGAGGAACGGCAGGCGCGAGACCTGCTGTCCACCGTGACTGATCCTCCGGCTCCCAAGCTACGCGTGAAAGAAGCCACCGCGAATGCTGTCGCCGAGGGGCTTGGGATTCGACTGCACCTAAACATGGAGGTTCCCGTTGAAAGTGTGGCGGGGAGGGCGTTCGAGTCGCCGAGCACCTCGCCGCAAAGCGGTCGAGAGGACCTGGGCCTCTGGCGAACCTCCGCAGGCCCGATTGGTGACGGACCAATCTCTGTGGAGGCAGTGCGGAGAGGAAACGACCTATGGTGTCTGCTGCACTTCACACCTTCGACTGCCGGTAAGGGGGCTCGTCGTCAGAGCGCTTCCGCTCGGGACAAGGGCACTAAGGTCCAAGCCCCCAAGCCACTTTGGGGAGACGACCAGGGCTGACGCGGCGTCGCCGATGTCCATGCTCTGACCCGATCTGAACGATGGCACTACACCCTGACTTTCCAGAATCCCCGTACGCTGCGCTAGTTCCGTTACAGCGATGGTTCCCCGCGGACGAGACGCTCCGCACAACTTCGTACGAGAAGCTTCTCCCGCCGCTCGTCGCCAAGATTCGCGAGCAAGTTTACGCGTGGCGGCAGAACGGTTATGCCGGGGCCTCCGCGACGTCGGCCAGTCTTCTCCGCTGGTGGTTTGAGACCGACCACCTCGTCGAGGGCGCAGACGGGTCGCTGTCGGAATTCCGGTATTACTTCGCCCAGCGAGAAGCGGTCGAGACGCTCATTTGGCTTTACGACGTCCGTCGCGCGAGGGACAAGTTCGATCTGTTGCGCTTCGACGCTTCCGGAGCCGTGTCGTCGGGAATGTTCGACGAGGATTGGCCACGCTATGTCCTGAAGATGGCGACTGGAGCCGGCAAGACGAAGGTCCTGTCGTTGCTCATTGCGTGGAGCTTCTTTCATCGGCTCTACGAGGCTGATTCAAGCCTCTCGCGCAACTTCCTCGTCATCGCGCCCAACATCATCGTCCTCGATCGACTGCGGGCCGACTTCGATGGCTTACGGATTTTCTTCAACGATCCCGTCCTGCCTGCCAACGGGCACGACGGCCGTAACTGGCGCGACGATTTTCAGGTCACGCTCCACATCCAGGACGATGTGCGAGCGGTTCGGGAAACCGGCAACATCTTCCTGACGAACATCCACCGCGTGTTCCTCGGCGATGTGTCTGATCCATCGCTCGAGGACGATGACCTGCGGGATTACTTCCTCGATCCATTTGGTCCCAAGCCCGTCGGCCGTACGACTGACAGCCAGACCGATCTCGGTGAAATTGTGCGCGAGGTCGACGAGCTCGCGGTCTTCAACGACGAAGCCCACCACATCCACGATCCGCGCATGGCCTGGTTCAAATCGATCCAGGACATCCACCACAAAATGCTGCAGAAGGATCGCCGATTGGCGTTACAGGTCGATGTGACGGCGACGCCGCGCCACGATAACGGCGCCATCTTCGTCCAGACGGTATCCGACTATCCCCTCGTTGAGGCCATTCATCAGAATGTCGTGAAGCACCCGGTACTGCCCGACGCTGCCAGCCGCGCCAAACTGCGGGAGGCAACGAGCGCGCTGTTCACCGAGAAGTACGCGGACTACTTGCAACTTGGGATCGAGGAGTGGCGGAAGAGCTATGCCGAGCATCAGCCCCTTGGCAAAAAGGCCGTCCTCTTCGTGATGGTAGACGACACCCGTAACTGTGACGACGTCGGCGCCTACCTCCAGACGATTTGTCCGGAACTGCAGGATGCGGTGCTGGTCATCCATACCAAGAAGAACGGCGAGATCTCGGAGGCTGCCTCCGGCAAGAGCAAAGAGGAACTTGAGCTCCTCCGCAAGCAGTCGAACGAGATCGATTCGTGGGCGTCGCCCTACAAGGCCATCGTCTCCGTCCTCGTCCTGAAGGAAGGCTGGGACGTCCGCAACGTCACGACGATTGTCGGCCTCCGTGCATACGCTGCCAAGAGCAACATCTTGCCGGAGCAGACCCTGGGACGCGGCTTGCGCCGCATGTACTTCGGCACCGACGCCCAGGAAACCGTGTCGGTTATGGGCACGCCCGCGTTCATGGAATTCGTTGAATCAATTCAGAGCGAGGGAGTCACGTTCGAGCGAGTACCGATGGGGGCAGGCGCAGGTGGACGCGACTCCGTCGTGGTCGAAGTCGACACCGAGAATCCGGAAAAGGATCTCGAAGCGCTCGACATCGCTATCCCTAGACTGACACGGCGTTTTCATCGGGACTTCAAGGATCTCGACTCACTCGATCCGGCCGCGCTGGGGAGCCGTCGGCTCCCTCTGAAGCCATTTAGTCAGGAGGAAACGCGCGAAATCGTGTTCAAGCTGATGCTGGACGAGGAGATCCACCACACAGTACAGCTCGACGGATCGGGACCGGCAGACTACCGATCGGTGATCGGGCTCTTCGCGCGCCAGCTGCTCAAGGAACTGCGGCTCGTCGGCGGATACGACGTTCTCTACGGCAAGGTGAAGACCTTCGTCCGTGAGTCGCTGTTTGACGGTCCGCCCGTCGATCTCGAGAATCCTGTGCTGTTGCGCAACCTCTCCGAGCCAGAGGTCGGGAAGCTGCTCTTCGACTCATTCAAGGCCGCCATCAATTCACTGACGATTCAAGAGACTGGCACTACACGCATCGAGGATCGGATTCGCCTACGCGACACTCGCCCCTTCCGCACCGACCGTCACCCATACCTGGCGGCGACGAAATCCGTGTTCAACAAGACCGTTGGCGAGCCCAACTCTGGCGGCTTCGAGCTGTCATTCGCAGCATTTCTGGAGGCGGCGGAGGACGTCTCGGCTTTCGCGAAGAACTACTTGGCTGTCGGATTCAAGCTCGATTACGTCAAAGCCGACGGCGACCTGTCCAACTACACGCCGGACTTCGTCGTCCGCACAAAGGACGGCACGGTGTGGATCGTGGAGACGAAGGGCCGGGAAGAGATTGATGTTCCTCAAAAGATGATGCGCTTGCGGCAATGGTGCGTGGATGCGACCCTCGCCAGCGCATCGGACGACGGCACGCAGTACCAGTTTGTCTTTGTTGACCAGAAGGGCTTCGAGCGGCACCCGCCGAAGACGTTTGCCGGACTCGCCGCCGGCTTCACGGAGTATCAGTCTTGACCATGAGTGACGGATACGAACTCTCAGACGCCGAGAAGCGAGATCTGATCAAGCTGATCACGGAAGGCAAGCCGCTGCCCGAGAAGTATCGCTTCCTGCTGTTCCAGGACAAGAGGGAGCTCGAACTTGTCTGGAGCGGCAAAACGCGTGAGGTGTCCACGGCGGTTCTCCCTTTTCAGTCTCTGGAACACATCGACGAGCCGCGGGAAGAAAAAGGAGAGCCCCAAGAGCAGCTCTTTGACCTTCGTGGGCGTCAACTCAAAGGCTGGACGAACAAACTGATCTGGGGCGACAACAAACTGATTCTCTCGTCGCTGAAGGCTGGAGCTCTACGTCGACAAATTGAAGACTCCGGAGGGCTCAAGCTGGTCTACATCGACCCACCGTTCGACGTTGGAGCCGATTTTGGCATGGACATCGAGATCGGTGAGGAGACCTTCCACAAGGAACCCAACCTGCTTGAACAGATCGCGTACCGCGACACCTGGGGTCGCGGGGCAGACTCGTTCGTCGCGATGATTTACGAACGACTGGTTCTCATACGAGATCTGCTGCACGAGGAGGGCAGTATCTACGTCCATTGCGACTGGCGCGTGAACTCGCACGTTCGGCTCGTGCTTGACGAGATCTTCGGCCGCGACAACGCCGTGAACGAGATCACATGGCGTCGTTCAGACGCGCACAGCGACGTAGGCCAGGGTGCCAAACACCTGGGCAGGATATGCGACACCATCTTCTA
Organism: uncultured Vicinamibacterales bacterium; assembly: GCA_964481395.1. GTDB lineage: Bacteria > Acidobacteriota > Vicinamibacteria > Vicinamibacterales > JAKQTR01 > JBFMFH01. Next base: position 17,100 of record CAYZYG010000059.1, on the reverse strand, counting down.
TTATTCCAAGTCTCCCGAACGGCAAGTCCTCAATATGCAGTTCAGCCCGTTGCCCGAGACGACGGTGAAGAAGTGGTATCGCCACGTCGAGGAGGGCACGGGCCGCCGTTTCAATAAGGCGGATATCACCGGACCCGGAGGATCCAAGAAGGGGAATCCCGTCTATGAGTGGAAGGGAGTCACTCGGGCCTGGCGTTACAGCCGCGAGCGGATGGAGCAACTCGACAGGGAGGGCCGGATAGTCTACTCAGGGTCTGGAATGCCCTATCAGAAACGGTATCTCGACGAAAGTAAGGGTGTCCCTGTGCAGGACCTGTGGGATGACATTCAGATGATACGCGGGATCCACAGCACATCCGAGAGCCTCGACTATCCCACGCAGAAGCCTGAGGAGTTGCTAGAGCGAATTATTTCCCTGAGCAGCAATGAAGGAGACCTCGTGGCAGACTTCTTCTGTGGCAGCGGCACAACCGCTGCTGTCGCGGAGAAGCTTGGCCGCAAGTGGATCGTCACAGATCTCGGCAAGTTCGCGATCCACACCACGCGAAAGCGCTTAATTCAGGTGCAGCGCGAGCGCAGGGCCAAGGACGAGACCTTCCGCGCATTCGAAGTCCTGAACCTGGGTCGCTATGAGCGCCAAGTCTATTTGAACATCTCCGGCCGCCTTACAGGTAAGAAGAGGGAGCAGGCGCTCGCGCGGAAGGAACAAGAGTTCCGCGACCTGATCCTGAAGGCCTATCGCGCCGAGCCGCTTCCCGAGTCGGGGTTCTTTCACGGAAAGAGCGGTTCGCGCCTTGTTGTCGTTGGTCCGATCAACCTCCCCGTCGGGCGCCTCTTCGTCGAGGAGGTCATAACCGAGTGCCGCAAGCGTGGGGCAACCCGTGTGGATGTTCTGGCGTTCGAGTTCGAGATGGGCCTCTTTCCTGCGGTCCTGGACGAAGCGAAGCAAAAGGGCATTGACTTGACGCCGAAGACGATTCCGCCCGAGGTGTTCGACAAGCGTGCCGTCGAGCGCGGTCAAGTGCGATTCCAGGACGTCGCGTACATCGAAGTTACACCGCGGTTTGAAGCGAGGAACCCGCTCGCCCTGGCAGTGGAGCTCACTGATTTTTCGGTCTTCTACTCACAGGGGGTGGCGGATGCGATCGCCGCCGAGTTGAAGGATGGGAAGAGCGAGGTGGTCTGCGACGCAGGAAAGCTGCTCAAGATCAGCAAGGACAAGCAGGGCGTCATCACCCGTGAGGTGTTGACCAAGCGGTGGACCGATTGGGTCGACTACTGGGCTGTCGATTTCAACTACGAAAGCCGGAAAGAGATCATCAAGGTTCCGAAAGGCACGGGAATCAACGTCATCCAGGGACATCTTCCCGGCCAGGAGCCCGCTCAGCGCGAGCTAGAGCTCCCGGCCACGGAGTTCGAGGAGCGCTGGACCGGCGCATACGTCTTCGAAAACGAGTGGCAAAGCTTTCGGACTCGCCAGAAGCGCGAGCTCGAGTTGACGAGCGTGCAACACACCTATGCGGCGCCAGGACGCTACACGATTGCCGTGAAGGTGATCGACATCTTCGGAAACGACACGATGACGCTCGTGCCAATCACAATCGGTTAGGAGACGGAATGCCCGGAGCGACGTTTCAGACGAACCCCATCGATCTCATTACTCTCCTGCACGACTGCGATACCGGTGCGCTTCAACTTCCAGATTTTCAGCGAAGCTGGGTCTGGGACGAAGATCGCATCAAGAGTCTCATCGCCTCGGTATCAACGGCGTTTCCCGTTGGTGCGCTGATGACGCTCGGCACGGGCGGCCCCGTCAACTTCAAGCCGAGGCCGGTCGAGGGTGCCCCCGACGTCGCGAAAAGTCGAGACCCCGAGGCACTTCTGCTCGATGGCCAGCAGCGGATGACGTCGCTGTACCAGGTGACGCTTCGGAACAAGGTCGTCGAGACTGTCACTCCGAAGAAGAAAAAGGTGCGTCGCTGGTTTTACATCGACATCAAAAAGGCGCTCGATCCCTTGATTGAACGCGAGGACGCCATTATCGGTGTCCCGGAGGATCGTGTCATCCGGTCAGACTTTGGCCGGACCGTGGATATGGACCTCTCGACGCCAGCCAACGAGTACGCGTCGCTGATGTTTCCCGTTGCGCAGGTCTTCGATTGGGACGACTGGCAGGAAGGCTGCCAGGATTACTGGCGCGGTGATCAACACGACGCAGTCTGGCAGCTACTGAAAGCGTTCAGAAAGCAGGTGCTCGAGAATTTCAAGTCGTATCGAGTGCCGGTGATTTCCCTCGACAAATCGACGTCGAAAGAGGCGGTGTGCGTCGTGTTCGAGAAGGTGAACACCGGCGGCAAGCCACTCGACGCTTTCGAACTCGTAACCGCGATGTACGCTGCCGACGGCCACGAACTGAGGAAAGATTGGTACGGAGACGATCACGAACAGGGGCGGCACAAGCGATTCACCAACGCCTACCGACTGGCCAGTGCGGAGGCAGGCATTATCGCAGGCGTTAGCAATACCGATTTCTTGCAGGCAGTGTCGCTGTTCTACACAAGGCAGCGACGACTTGATGCCCAACAGGCGGGCAAGCAAGGTAAGGAACTGCCTGCCGTGATTGGCAACCGGCAGGCGCTGCTCAACCTTCCGCTCGATGCTTACAAGCGCTACGAAAAGCAGGTTGAGCACGGCTTCATGCAAGCCGCGAAATTCCTGCACATGCTCCACATCTACCGGATCTTCGACTTGCCTTACCAGTCGCAGGTGGTTGCGTTGGCAGCTATCCTCGCGGACATCGGCGACAAGTGGGAGCATGAGGCGAATCGCGCAAAGCTGGTTCGCTGGTACTGGAATGGGGTCTTCGGCGAGTTGTACGGCTCCGCGATCGAAAGTCGGATCGCGAAGGACTTCATGGAGGTTCCGACCTGGTTGTCTGGCGGCCCTGAACCATCAACCGTAACCGAGACGATCTTCAGGTCCGACCGACTCAAGACAATGAGGATGCGGCTGTCCGCCGCCTACAAGGGGATGAACGCCCTGTTGATGATGGAGGGCGCGCAGGACTTCCGCTCTGGTCAGAAGTTCGACTACGCCGTGTTCTTTGGGGAGAACGTCGACATCCATCACATCTTCCCGCAGGACTGGTGCAAGGCGAGGGGCATTAAGCCGAAGGTCTTCGATTCGATCATTAACAAGACACCGCTTTCGTATCGAACCAACAGGATGATCGGCGGAGTGGCGCCCTCGGAGTACCTGGCGAAGCTCGAGAAGGGTAACCCGCAGAGTCCGTCGATTGCCCCGGAGCGGCTCGACACCTTCCTTCGATCGCACCTGATCGACCCTGAGCTGCTTCGTTCAAATCGATTTGAGGAGTTCATGGCCGATCGCCAGAAACGGTTACTCGCGCTGATTGAAACAGCTACCGGCAAGACGGCGTACACCGGTTCCGTCGAGGAAGAAGGTCAGGATGTCGAGGAGGACGACGACACCGTCGAGGCTGGATTCACCTTGGCGGAGGCCTGACCCTCGTCTGAGTAGGACTCAGTGACACTTCACGCCTTCAACCTTCGAATGCTCGCGGAAGATCTCGTCCGGGTTCGTCGCCCGGACGACCGCGAGCGCTACGCCGCGTCTCAGCGTCAGGCGAGGATCGATCCGAATCCGCACCAAATCGACGCAGTGATTTTCGCGCTCCGGCGCCTCCGTGAGGGCGGGTGCATCCTGGCCGACGAGGTCGGACTGGGCAAAACGATCGAGGCCGGCCTCGTTATTGCCCAGAGCCGCGCAGAAGGAGCGCAGCGGATTCTCCTGGTCGTGCCGAAGTCGCTCATCGGCCAATGGCAGAACGAGCTCTTGAATCTGTTTGGCATCGAGGCGAAGGAAGACCGTTCGAACTTCGTGGCTCCGGGCGTGTACCTGGTCGGCCGTGAGTTCGCCGGGAGCGAACGCGGAGCGGAGCCACTTGCCGCATGCGCCCCATTTGATCTCGTCGTTATCGACGAGGCGCACGAGATCTTTGCCGGGCTTCACAAACGGTACGGGCGCGATGGTCTCTATGACGAGACGTCCGACGACGCGCTGATGGCGCACCGCGTCCGCAGTTTTCTGCGGGCCTCACCGGTGCTTCTGCTCACCGCGACTCCCATGCAGAATTCCCTGGCGGAACTGTGGGGCCTCGTCCAATACGTCGAGCCGACCGGCACTCTGCTTGGGGACATTACGACATTCCGGGAAGTCTTCTGTGCCGACGACGATCGGACTCTCGTTCCCGGTCAGGAACACGAGCTGCAGCGTCGCCTCGGTTCCGTGCTCCAACGAACGCTCCGGCGCCAGGCGCAGGAGTTTCTCGATCGTCCATTCACACAGCGCCGCTGTCGCCTGTACGAATACGAGATGAGCAGCGACGAGCGGTCGCTGTACGACGACGTCACTGAGTATCTTCTTCAGCCGTCGCTCTACGCCTTTGCCGGCAGCCAGCGTCGACTTCTCCTGATCGGCTTCCATCGCCGAATGGCGTCTTCCATTCCTGCGTTGGCCGCAAGCCTGGAGAACGTCGCGGCAAGGCTTCGCCGTCTCAAGGCAGGTCAACGCGCCACCCTGTCCAGCGATGATCTTCGCGATCTGGAAGACGATGAGGACGTTGAAGCCGAAGAGCAGGCGGCGCCGGCCGACACTGGTGCGGTAGCCGAAGAACTGTCGCTTGTCGAGGACTTCGTTGTCCGAGCTCGCTCGCTGCCGCACGACGCTAAGGCGCGAACGTTCCAGGATGCCATACGAGTGGTGCTCGAACGTGGTCGCGACGGCCGCGGCAGCGGCAAAGCCGTGGTGTTCACGGAATCGATCACCACTCAGGAATACCTCAGGCGGCTGCTTCTTGACATGGGCCTCGGCGACGAGGACGTGACGCTCTTTCGAGGGACGAACGATCACGAGCGCGCCAAACAGGCCCACGCGCGTTGGCTTCAGGAAGAAGGGCGCAACCTGCCGCCTGGCACTCGACCGACGCGCGAGGTCGCGGTGCGTCTTGCGCTCGTTCATGAATTCCGGACTCGCTCCAAAGTGCTCGTATGCACTGAAGCAGGTGCGAAGGGGCTGAATCTCCAGTTCTGCGAGACCATCATAAATTACGACCTGCCGTGGAATCCGCAGCGCATCGAACAGCGGATTGGGCGCTGCCACCGATATAGTCAGCAGCGCGACGTCACGGTCGTCAACTTCATCGCACGCGATAACGAAGCGCACCACCTGACGTTCGAGATCTTGAGTCAGAAACTCGATCTCTTTGGCAAGGTTCTCGATGCATCGGATCACGTGTTGCACGAACCTCGCACCGATGCGCCCGAGACGGCCGTGTCAGCCGTGTCGATCGAGGTCGAGAACGATCTTCGCAGGATCTATAGCCGGTCACGCACTCTGGACGAGGTGACCCGCGAAATCGCCGCGCTCAGAGACAAGATCGGAGCAAAGAGAGAGGCGTTCGAGAAAGAGTACGAGCGCACCTCTCAAATCATCGAATCGCGCTTCGACGAGGACGTCCGCAAGGTGTTCAAACGACTTCGCGAGGAACTTCCGGCTGGCCTAGTGCAGTTGGACCGAGACATTGTCGATCTCGTTGAAGGTCACTTTCGGTCGCGCAGCATTCCGTACACGAGAACGCAGGCCAACGGGCGGATCGTATTTGACGTCGGGGACGACGCGGACCTTCCAAGTGAAATCGGCGATGTTCGTCGTTTCGCAACCGGCGACGCACGTGGGCTTACAGATGCGCAGCCGCTGAACCTTCTGCACCCACTTGTGCGTGCGGCGATCGCCGACGCTCGCCGGTGGACCGGGGGATTGGTGGAACTGATTGCCGATGCGACGCCAGAGTTGGCCGGGCTGCATGGACAAACGGGGGTACTCGCGATCGCGCTCATCGACTACTCGGGATTCGAACCCGTTCAACGCATCGTCGCCGCTGCTGTAGTCGGCGAGGCTCCGGTCGATCCCTCATTGGCCTCTCGGATAGCACGGTTGCCGGCGGCAGATGGGCCGGGCATTGATGTCAACGTGGACGAAGGCTTCCTGGATGACGCGCTGGACGAAGCCGTGTTCCTCGATCAGCGCGAGGTCGAAAAGAAGGAACAGAAGCACTTTGAACAGGCCATCGGTCAGCTCGAACGATTCGTAGAAGACAAAGTCCTGGTGTGTCGGCGTGAGCGCGCGAGCATTTCGGAGAAGTTGCGGTCCGCCCGTGATCGACGGGACGAGGTTGTCGGATCGAACGCGCGGGATCGCGTCGAAGCGGAGATCCTTCGGCTGGCCGAGAAGGACGAGGTGCTCGAGCGTCGGATCAATGCACTGGCTGCAAGGGAGGACGAGGTCTACCGGAAATGGCGAAACGAATACCACGACCTTCGGTACCGGGCGCCAAAGGTGACGCGCCTTTTTCAGGTGGCGTTTCGAATCACAGCCCCCAGGTCGATGACGTCGTGCTGAAGATTCTCCACACGGCCGACTGGCACCTCGGACGGCGGTTTCCGTCCTTTCCCGAAGAGGCGCAGAAGAAGCTTTCACGTGCGCGAATGGACGTCATTTCGCGGATTCTTGACGTCGGACGGCGTAACGGTGTCAACGCAGTCCTGTGCGCCGGAGATCTTTTCGACGATCCGACCCCGAGCGAGGATTTCTGGGAAGGGTTGGCCAAGACACTGCGCGATCATCCCGGCCCTCATGTCCCTGTGTTTCTGGTGCCCGGCAACCACGATCCGTTGACGTCTGAGTCAGTGTGGGCTCCCACTCACCCGTTTCGCGCGCGCCTTCCGAAATGGGTGCACGTTGTCGATCGGGACGATTTCTCGTACGACCTCACTCCGGAGGTAGTTCTCTACGCGAGCCCGTGCAGGTCGAAGGCCGGTGAGCGTGACCTGGCGATGGCTTTGCCTGCGCGCGAATCAGGAGACAAACGTATCCGCATCGGATGCGTACACGGATGCACGTTCGACATGGAGGGGTACCAGACAAATTTCCCGATTTGCCGGGACGCTGGGGTGCAGCGCGGTTTGGACTACCTGGCGATAGGCGATACGCACTCGTTCCGGGACGTTACAGAGGACTCGCCCGTGCCGACTGTATATCCCGGTGCTCCAGAGCCCACCAATTTCGACGAACCACGTGCCGGCTGCATCGCCCTCGTGGCGTTGTTCCGGCACGGGATGCGCCCGCGGGTCGAATCCGAGCGTGTCGGGTTCTGGCGATGGCTCGATGTCCGGTGTCGCGATATGAATCAGCTGCGCTCGCTCCTGACGACTCCGGATTTGGATCGGCACGTTGTTAGGCTTCGCCTCGATATGTCGGTTTCGCTGTCTGAACAGAACGAAGTCGAAAGGATTCTCCGCGAGCTCCAGGGAACGGACGCGACTCACGGCCGTGCCGGAATCCTGTTGATCGACAAGAGTGACCTCCAACTCCAGCCAGGTTCTGACGGCATTTTCCCCGAGGATCTACCGCCCGTCATCCAGGACACTATCGCACGGCTCGACCGGATGATCGACGAATCGGATGACGACGGCGAGAAGCTTCGAGCCACGCGTGCTCTCGGGCATCTCTTCAAACTGCTCCAAACCTCTGAGGCGTTCTCAGGAAAAGGGCGATGAAGATCCGCCGGCTTCGAGTCACCGATTTCGCTGCGATCCGTGCCGCCGACGCCGAACTCGGACCCGGGTTGAACGTCTTATACGGGCCGAATGACCTTGGCAAGTCCACATTGGCAGACGCGATCAGACTGGCTCTGCTCCTGCCTCACACGTCGACGCATATCGAGGAGTACGTCCCTTGGTCGGGCGGTCAGAACCCAGTCGTCGAGCTGACATTTGAGTCCGAACCGCAGCGCATCTGGAGGGTCAGGAAGGAGTTCCGTAAAGGCGGCGCTGCAACATTGGAGGAATCGAAGAACGGTAAGGACTTCGATGAGGTCGAACGAGCACGGAAGGTCGATGGTGCGCTCCGGGACATCCTGCGGTGGGGTATCCCGGAGCCAGGAGGGGCCGGAGGTAGCAAGGGACTACCGTCGAGTTTTCTTGCGACAGTGCTCTTGTCGACGCAGGCGGACGTTGCGACTGTTTTGTCGCAGAGCTTGAGCAACGATCCGAGCGGCACCGGCAAGGAGCGCATCGCCGCCGCCTTGCAGGCGGTGGCCCAGGATCCGTTGTTCGTGGCCTTGTTAAGGGCGACACAGGGTCGACGCGATCAGGCCTATACAGAGAAAGGCGCGAAGAAGACCGCCAAGGGAAGTGTGTTCAAGGAAGCCGCCGACCGATTGAGGGAGGTACGGGACGAAAAAGAGCGATTGCAGAAAATCGTCGAGGATTCAGAAGGCGTCGAGAAGCAGTTGTTGGAGCTGACCGGCAAGCGGAGTCAGCGCGAAGAGGCCGTCGCTGTCGCGACGGAGCGCGTAAAGGTTCTCGAACGTCTCGCCGGAGAAGCCGCTGCAGTTCTGGCCGCAACAGAAGACGTCCGAACCGCGCGCGAAGCCGTCGAGCGAATCCAGGCCGTGGACCGCGACATTGAGGCGGCGGAACAGACCCTCAAAAGCCTCGCGTTGAAAGTGACCGATGCTGAAGACGCTCTCAAGATGGCCCAGCGTCAACTCAATGACGCGAAGGCGGCGCTGGAAGACGCCGAGAAGGCAGCTGATCCCGACGGCTCCGGAACATCCACGAGGGAGACGGTTGCTCGGCAAGCGCTGGAGTTGCGACGGCTCGCCGCCAATCAGGCCGGAGAGGGGGCACAGCGACGAATCAACGCGGCGCTGGCTGCGCAGAAGCTGGTGGACGAAGCCGCCACAGCGACGGCGGATCGCGAAAGACAAGAAGCAGGCGCTGCCGCCGCCCGTACTGCAAGTGCCGAGGCCTCTGATAAGGAGAAAGATGCGGCTGAGCAGCTTCACCGTCTGGATCTTCTGGAGAGTGCCGTCGAAGCGCGCACTGCTGAAGAACAGGTTGCCGCGGCTAAGGCGAGCTTGGAACAGGAGGTGTTGTTCCGCGGTCGCTTGGAAATCGGCATACGCGAACGCGACGAGTTGGCATCCCGTAGGGCTGCGATTAACGTTCCGGCGCCAACGTCGCTCGCGCTCATGCGTCGGTTGGAAAACGACCTCGCCGGCGCTCGGGGCGCATTGAACGTCGGTCTCGTCGTAGCGGTCGCCGTCCAACGGCCGGTTGAGGTGCGCGTCCAGAAGGACGGCCTAGCGTCGGAGACCACAGTGGCTGGAGAGCTCGTCGAATTTGAGGCCAATTCGGCGATCGACATTGGAATCGGCGATGTCGCTCAAGTGCGAATCCGCGGCGGCCGGCGGGACGCGCAAGACATTGTTCACAACCTCGAGAAGCGATGGGACGCGGAAGTCGCCCCACATCTTGCGGCTTCAGGGGTTACAGACTTGGACGGTCTGTCCGCGAAGCTTGAGGAGGCGCAAGCTCTCGATGCAGAGATGAAGGTGAGAGACAGCGAGCTGGAGTCCTTGCGGCACCAGATCGCCCTGCTCACCGAGTCTGCAGAGAAGCTGCGCGACGCTTCAAATCGCTTGGAGGCGTCCCAAGCCGCGCTGGGGGGCATTGCGCTGGCCTCATTGGCGTCCGACCTTGCGGCGCTCGGAAGCGATCCGACCAGCGAGTTGCGGACGCGCAGGCAGAAACTTGCGGCGGCGCTTGAAGCCACACGTACCGCCGCCGCGAAAACCGCAACGGACCTCACACTGGTGGAGGAGCGGAGCCGCGCAGCGAAGGCGTCATTCGATGCCGCTGTCTTGGCGCGAGACGCGGAATTGGCGAAATTCGCTGAGGGCCTGCCCAGCGAGTTGGCGGCGGCACAGGCAGCCGCTGCTGACGCCGCACGGGAGCAGGCCACGATTGTCGCCGAGATAGACGCTCTCGAACGCACTATTGCAGATCAGGCGGCGCGCATCGAGGCCGCGGTCAGCGGAGCACGAGCCAACGTCACTGCCGCACAGGCCCAGGTTGAACTGGCCGAAGCGGCCCGAACGACGGCGTTGAAGGAGCACGCGGCCGAGGGTGGTCGGCTGGAAACGCTCCGGAAGCAGCGTGAGTCGCTGGACCTGCAAAGTGCAGAATCGAAGCTGGGGCAGGCGTTGGATCGCCGTAACGCTTTACCAGAACCGGCCGAAATGGTGACGGAAGCCGATGTGATGACCGCGCGCAGCGCCGCCGCCGCAGCTAAGGCCGATCTCGAACGGGTCGTGAGCGAGATTCACAAGGCACAAGGAGCGCTCGAACAAGTCGGCGGTGCGGTAGCACGCGAACGGCTGCGGGACGCTATAGAGGCGTACGACTTGGCCGAGCGCAACGAACGCGATATCGAGGCCGAGTACGATGCCTGGCTGCTACTGCTGGAACAGATGAAAGAAGCTGACGCTGCGCAGGCGAGTAATCTCGGACAGGTGCTCGCGCCAGCGATTGCCGGCAAGTTCGAGGCCTTAACGCAGAAGCGCTATGAAAATGTTCGGCTGACGGCGCAGCTGGGAACCGAAGGAATTATCGTCGGAGGTGCGGTCCGAGCCACCGAGCGCCTGTCCGTTGGAACGCGTGAACAGCTCTCGACGTTGTATCGGCTCTCGTTGGCTGAGTACCTCGGGACGACGCTCGTCTTAGACGATCAGCTCGTTCAAAGCGATCACACCAGGATGGACTGGTTCCGTACCATTCTGGCCGAGAAGGCGCATGCGTTTCAGATTATCGTCTTCACCTGCCGGCCTACCGACTATCTGGAGGCGGATGCCGTTGTCCCGAAGGGGAAAGCGGTTTATCGAGACTCGGACGCTGGTTTCGTTCGTGCAATCGACCTTGCGCGAGCCATCCAGCGGCGGTAGTGCCTTCCTACACGACTCTACCGCTGATGCCACTCTCTGAACGAGAATCGCTCCGGGTCAATATCGAGGGACGCGCGCTCGAAAAGGCGGGACGAATCAACGAGGCGATCGCGTTGTATGAATATGGCGTGACCGCCGGCACAGATACGCCCGCCACGTACACCCGACTACGAGTTCTGTATCGGAAGCTAAAGCGGCCAGCGGATGTCGAGCGGATCAAGAGATTGATGGTCGAGCAATGGGGACATTGGTGGTGACCCCTGACCGCCCCTATCGATCCGGCCTGGTCTCATGCACGCCACTCAGGCGCGCCATCGACGATCTCGGCAACACGCCACCCGCGTCCCTTCAATGTCGACACGTGTTCGGTAAATGCCTCAGAGTCGTCGCCAAAGGCGGACCGCCGCAAAGCAAGGCAAATCATGTGGGTCGGCCTGGTCATAGCAACGTAAGTTTGCAGCAGCCGCTTTCGATCGTGAGGGCCCGCGCCGTTTTCATTGACCTTCGTACCGAGTAGCCATGCCAGCATTCGCTCCGATGAGTGTTCGCGCCAATATGTGCTCAGGAGCAACGTCGCGAGGTGCGTCTGACCCTTGACTGAATGAATCGAACCCAGGTTGATGTCAACGTACCGTGGACCATTCTCGACTCGGTAGACATTGACACCCGGCGCTCCCACTGAGCTCGACGATGCCGCCACAACCGTTGCCGAGTCTTGCATCACCCATCCGAGAAAGTCACTCGCCTTGGTCTCATCGGTCGTGCCGGCGCAGAGTGCACATGCGATCGCCAACAAGTCAGCGCGCAAGGCATCCCAGTTGTCCTCAGTCAAGGGCACTCCGTCAACCAGCGTCGCCGTAAGCAGCCGACGATACGCCGACAAGGCACCGGCGTGGCCCTCTAGGTTCTCGGTGACGGAGCGATGCGTCCGAGGTTTGCGCCTAAGCGTGCCGATGTCGCCAATACGACCCGCTAGGCGAACAAGGCCGGAAGCGATTCCTTCGATTCCTGGCGATAGGTCCTTGCGCGCCCGTACTGCACTTTGTGCGGCGCGCAGGTACTGGATCATCGTCTTGGGGTGGGCCTCTTTCCTGGCGATCTCGGACGTGTAGCCAGCCCAATAGTGCGGAACGGATTTCGGAAAGTGTGCGTGCCCAGGCGCCACGTCCCGTGCGTCCTGATGAACCGCACCGACCGCAGTTACTGTGCTACGCGCCAGGGTGGCATCATCGAACTGCGCCAGCACATGCTTGCCGTATGCGTCGAGCACTCCATCGGTCGCGTTGTTTGGAAACACGAAGATCGTGTGTTCACAAGGGCCGGTCGCGCCAACCGTCAGTCTCGGGCCGATGCCGCAAAGCCCGGTTGTACCCACCGGCCTCACGGCAAATGGAGAGGCGAGAACGGCGATCTGAGAGCCAAAGCGGTGACTGTTCGGAATATCAAGACAGCGAGCGACGTCCGTATCTGGAAACGTGTCAATCTCGTCAGGTGCAGCGTCAGCGTCATCAAAGATTGCCTGGTTGGGATCACCGACACGCTGCACAACGACATCAGCAGCACTCCGAGGAAACACGGCGTGCAGCAACTCCCCTTGTAGAGCGAATGTATCCTGCATTTCGTCGAGGAGCACGAGCGGGAACCGGCGCCTCAACCAGGACGCAACAGCTGGGACATCTTCGAGGAGAGCGCGGGCCCAGACGAACATCTCGTCGTAGCAAAAGTACCCGGCAAGGGCGCCCGCCTCTATCGCGCGACTCGCAATCGCGAAACTCGGCGTGTTCTGACCAGCAGGAAAGGGTTTGCCTCCAAGATCGAACCTGAGATCGCGTCCGCAGATCCGCAAGCGGTCGAAATCGCTATATTTTTTCGTCAGCAGATTCTGAAGCTTCCGGTAGTCGGACGCGTTCAGAGCGCGCCTGCGATATATCGCTGTGACGTCGTTGTCGATTGTCGGTGGCGGGTAGCCGTTCGACAGGAGCCACGGAAGCGCTAAGAACCGATTCACGAAGCCGTGAATGGTGTCGATGAAATGCGGATACGCCAACAACCGCTGTCCCACGAACGTACTACCGAGGCACCGCTCAATTTCCTCGCGTGCCACATTTGTGTGAGACAGGACGCAGATACCCTTACACCTGTGAGGCCATTTCCTCGCCAAAATGGCTAGTTTAGCGACGATGAGGGTCGTCTTTCCGCTGCCTGGGCAAGCGGCGACGTCGATGGTTGTCCCGTTATAAAGAAACGCCCGACGCGGCGGATCAAGAGCGTCCAGGCGCATCAGGCCGCAAACCCAGTCGATGTCCTCGTCAGTGACCTCCGGGATCAGTGAGGGCACATCAGGCATCCTTGCCCCCGTGCGTTAATGCCGTCGACTCCGGGATGCTGTTGCGAACATGAGCGACGGCATCATGGATGTAGCGTGGCAGTCTGGCGGCGAAAGCCGCCTTGTCGAAGTCGGCCGACCTTCCAGCGGCGTCCAATGCTTCGGCAAGGTATTGGGCCGCGATTGCTTTCGACGCGCCTCCGGAATGAAACAGTTTACAAATCCGCGCGCACAGAGCCGAGCTGTCCCCGTTGGCCTCCTTCTCCAACTCCGCAAAGGCGATCCGAGCGTCCGCCTCGACCTCAGCGCGCTGTTCAGCACTCGACAGGATCTTGTCCTCGTCAATGGCGAGGCACGCTGCCAGATGCACCTCTTTGGCGAGCCCGCAGAACGCCAGGTCATATTCCAGCGTCCAGTGGTCGGAAACAAACGTCCTGACCGATTGATCGTCATTGGCCTGCAGATGCTGTCGCCACTCGGTGAGAGCCTGTGCCTGAGTTGTGCTGCTGTCGCCAAAGTCGCGGAGGGCCTTCCACCGGCGCCGGCCGCTGTTCCACCTCTCATCTTGGTCGCCCGTAACCAATCCAAGAATCTCTGGTGCACAGTCAGGCATTACGTCCATGTCGGCGAGGCACGCCACCGGAATCTTCAGTTGCGGCGCTTCGTCGTCGAATCGTTGAAAGATGGCGCTGAAGCGCCTGAGTCCTCGGCCGCCTACATTGACGATGGAAACGCCATGTTCAGTGAGATCCGTGCCGAGAAGCTTTGCGAGGACGGGCAAGAGAAGGGCTTCAGCGTCACCTTCGACGATGATGACTCCATGGGCGAAAAAGAGGTTGGCCTTCGTTACATCTAGAAAGCGTTCAAGGAAGCGATAATCACCGTCTTCGAGCATCGTGTACTCGGATGCGAGCGAAAAGGCACACCCGCCCTCGACAAGAAGCAGGTTCCGCAGCGGAATCTTCGAGGCAAGGTTGGGACTGTGCGTCGAGAGAATAACCTGCACCGGGCGGGTGGCGTCTTTGACGCTACCGTTCGCAGCTTGCGTTAGAAACTCGATCAGGCGCAGCTGACGTTGCGGGTGCAGGTGCGCCTCCGGCTCTTCTATCAGCAAGAGCGGAAGTCCCTCTGGATCTCGGCCGAGAAGCAGCAGCTCACACGCCATGAACAGGAGATTGTTTGAGCCGAGACCGAAGCGACCGCGAGAGCTGTCGGTCGTCGCCTCGAGAAGGCCCAGCTCCAAGCGCTCCAAGATCTGACGCAGTCGAGTCCTGTCGTTTCCACCTTCCGTGAAGTCAATCTTTCCCTTGAGGCGGTCACCTGACAGTGACAGTGACGATAGGTACTGTCGATTGATCGCTTCCTCGGCGCTGCCGACGCCCTGGTGCTTCTTGACACTGTGGCGCAGATAGTCCGACAGACCCAGCAAGCTGAGCCGCGCCACAGACGCGGCGTCGGCAGGCAAGGAGGCTTCGTTGAACGGGTCACCGTGCGAGATCTCGGGGACATTCGCGAGAATGTGCGAAAGACGAGAGCCGCGCCCCGGCGACATCTCACGCTCGGCGTCTCGGAGAGGTCGAAGGTAAGTGCTCGACAACAACTCCCGGACAGAAGCTTCGAGAGCGGGTCCGGCGCCGTCGATACCGCTGCGCACAGACACGTCAACCCATCGACGAGTGTTGGACGATTCGTTGAACCTCTTGGCAGTCCAGTTGACGATCAAGAAGACGTCGCTGCCATCGTATGAGAGGTACTCAACGAAGGCGGCCTTCTCGTCCTCGCTTAGATCGCGGAGCTTGCAGCGGATACCGATTTGTGTCGCTTGGCGTCCGCTCCTATCGATATGGAAGTCTTCGGGCTGAACACGGATGAACTCTTGGTCGCGTGTCTGGAGGGCATAGCGGATTGCATCGATGACGGCCGATTTGCCACTGTCATTCCGTCCAACGAGTGCAGTCAGTCGATTACTGAAGGTGATGCGGAGCGCGGTCTCGCCTTCGCCGAACATCCGAAAGTTTGTGACAGTAAGGTCGGAAAGGTACATCGCCTGCTCTCCGCGTGCGCGTGAGGTCGTCTACTGAAACTCGCGGCTCGTCCACGGATACAGTCTTGAGTTCGCGCGGCCGTGCGGATGTCGGCACTCTAGCAAGCTCAAGCTCATCAGGCAACCGCGGTGCGCTTTTTGCTCGGGCGGGATCAGCCCTGCCTGATCGAGATGGCCGTTTCGCCGACGGAAAGTCTCAGTCGGACGCATCTGCTCTGCCTCGCGGCTGCCGACCCGTTCGGGCGGCGGGTGAGCGAGCACCAATCTCGCTTAGCCGAGGCCACAAACGGTTGTGGTTGGAATCCCA
Source organism: uncultured Vicinamibacterales bacterium (assembly GCA_964481395.1). Classification (GTDB taxonomy): domain Bacteria; phylum Acidobacteriota; class Vicinamibacteria; order Vicinamibacterales; family JAKQTR01; genus JBFMFH01. The sequence continues at coordinate 1,556 of CAYZYG010000059.1, read as the reverse complement.
GAACGGAGCTTCGGCGCCGCGGGCTATACTGATCACTGCGCCATGAGACGGGTGGTTGCGGGTAATCGACCGAATCCCCGTAAGTGATCGCGGCACATTAAGGGGTCTTACACAATTCGCTACACAATTCGGGTTTGCCGGCTCAGCCACTAGCCTCTAAACTTCTGATTCTACAGACACGGAGAGATGTCCGAGTGGTTGAAGGAGCACGCTTGGAAAGCGTGTGTAGGGGAAACTCTACCGAGGGTTCGAATCCCTCTCTCTCCGCCATTTATCCTGTTCTATCCAAACGACTTCGCCGAGTCGTTGGATCCCGTCTCCAAAATGTCTCCACGCTCGCGACGGGAATCGAGCAACTGCACGGCCGTGCCGAGCGCCGCGGGACTCAGGTGCATGTACCGCTGCGTCGTGATCAGGTCCTGGTGTCCGGCCAGTTCCTGAATGGCCCTGGCCGGCGCTCCGAGCATCGCCAAGTGCGAACAGAACGAGTGCCGGAGCATGTGCGGACCGTTGTTGACGAGGCCCGCCTTCCGCGCTGCCCGACGGACGAAACCTTGAACCAGACCCTCGGTCAGTGGCGTCCCGTCGTCCTGATACAAGACCAACGGTCCGCGCAGGTGCCGATTGTCTCTCAGGGCCGTTGCGAGACGGTTGGTCAGCGGCACGTACCGAAGCCGGCCGCCTTTCGGTGACGCGACCTGCCCTTTCCAGGCTGACCGCTGCACGCACATCTGCCGCTTGAGGAAGTCGACGTCCGTCCACTCGAGCGCGACCATTTCACCCAGCCGCAGTCCCGCTTCTCCCGACAACAACACCAACAGATAGGCGCGAGGGTCCGTGACCTTCGCGGCTGCGACGAGTTGCTCGAATTCATCGAAATCGTAGAATCGAGTCGACCACTTCGACACCGGAAGCAGCTTGATGGAGCATGGCATCCTCTCGAGGACGTCCCACTCCACGGCCTTCTTCAGCATCACGTTCAGCACAGTCAGGATGTTGTTAACGGTCTTCGGGGCCTTCTTCAGTAGCCGATGTTTCAGTCGCTGCACGTCTTCGTTGAGAATCGTGTTGAGCGACTTCGCCCCGAGTGTTGGCGAGAGATGGACCCGGATGATCATCTCCTTCGCCGCGACTCCGCTCGCCTTTTGCCGGTTCGCACGGGCGTATCCGTCCAGGAAACGCGGCGCGAACTCATCGAGTGTAGGCACCTCCTTCCCCGATTGCGGCGCGCCGTGTTGCAGCAGGTGCCGCTCGCGGTCTTCGCCCCATCGGACGGCCGCAGACTTGGACGAGACCGGGGCCTTGGCCCGCTCTCGACGTCGCGACCCGTTGGGCAGGCGGACGGTGATGTCCACCTCCCAGCCGCCGTGTCGATACGGTCGGATCTTTACGCTCATCGCCAATCACTCCCTTGGCGATGACGCGCGCTCCTGGTCCAGCCAGTGTAGCAGGTCGTCAGCGCGCAGGAGCACTCGCCGGCGGATGCGAATCACCCCGGGCAACTGCTGCCGATCGGCCATGGCGTAGATCGCGCGTCGCGTCGTGCGAGTGCAAAT
>CAYZYG010000058.1:0-30537 GCA_964481395.1 uncultured Vicinamibacterales bacterium | reverse complement strand
TCGTTCGGCGGCGGCGCGGCGGTCAAGGCTGTCGGCTGCAGCGGGTACTGCCACCACGAACCGCTCGTCGAAATTGTCGGGCCTGGCCAGCACCAGTTCTACGGCAACGTCTCTCCTGACGATGTCCGGAAGATCGTGCGGGAGCACGTCAGGCCCATCGGCCTGCACCGTGTCGTGCGCGAAGGCGTGAGCGACATCCGGGCGCGTCTCGTCGATGACCGCGCCTGGGAGCCCGTCTCCGCGCGCGTGGTCGATCCCACGCCGTACGCGAGCCGGCAGGTCCGCGTCGTCCTCGAGAACTGCGGACAGGTCGATCCGCTGTCGCTCGCCGACTATCGCAGCCGCGAGGGCATGCTGGCGCTCGAGCACTGTCTCACCCGCCTGTCACCGGACGAGGTCATCGAACAGGTCCGCACATCCGGGCTGCGCGGCCGCGGCGGGGCCGGCTTCCCCACAGCGGTGAAGTGGCAGTTGACGCGTCGCGCGGCCGGACCCGTGAAGTACGTCATCTGCAACGCGGACGAAGGCGATCCCGGGGCGTTCATGGACCGGGCCGTCCTCGAGTCGGATCCGTTCCGCGTCATCGAGGGACTCGTCATCGCCGGCTACGCCATTGGCGCGGCCGAGGGCATCGTCTACGTCCGGGCCGAGTACCCGATTGCCGTGAGGCACATCCGCGCGGCGATCGCGGCCTGTGAAGCCGAAGGCCTCCTGGGCGATGGCATCCTCGGCTCACCGTTCGGCTTCCGGCTCCGGGTCCGTGAGGGCGCTGGCGCGTTCGTGTGCGGGGAGGAGACTGCGCTCATCCAGTCGATCGAGGGCGAGCGCGGCATGCCGAGGCTGCGGCCGCCCTATCCTGCCGAGTCGGGCCTCTGGGGCAAGCCCACGCTCATCAACAACGTCGAGACGCTGGCCTGCCTGCCGTGGATCTTCCGTCGCGGGGCCGAGGCCTTCGCCGCGCTCGGGACAGCCGCGTCGAAGGGAACCAAGGTCTTCTCGCTGGCGGGGAAGGTGAAGCGCACCGGTCTGATCGAAGTGCCGATGGGCATCACCATCCGGCAGATCGTCGAGGAGATCGGCGGCGGGGTGTCCGACGGGCGGACATTCAAGGCCGTGCTGGCCGGAGGGCCGTCAGGGGGTTGCATCCCCGCGCACCTGGCCGATACGCCGGTCGATTACGAGGACCTGGCCTCAACGGGCGCCATCATGGGTTCCGGCGGCCTCGTGGTGCTCGACGACCGCGACTGCGCGGTCGAGATCGCGCGCTACTTCCTGCAGTTCACGCAGGCCGAGTCGTGCGGGAAGTGCACGTTCTGCCGCGTCGGCACGAAGCGCATGCTCGAGATTCTGGAGCGCATCTGCGGCGGCACGGGAACGGAGGGCGATCTCCAGACGCTCGACGAACTGAGCGTGCGGGTCAAGACCGGCAGCCTCTGCGGCCTCGGGCAGACCGCGCCGAATCCGGTTCTCACGACGCTTCGCTACTTCAGGGACGAGTACCTCGCGCACATTCGGGAAAAGCGGTGTCCAGCGGCCGTCTGCAAGCCGCTCATCCACTACCGCGTCGTCGAGGGCTGTACGGGGTGCACGCTCTGCGCGCAGGCATGCCCGGCCGGCGCCATCGAGGCCAGGCCGTACCAGATGCACGAGGTCATCGACGATCGCTGCACCAAGTGCGGCATGTGCGTGACGGCGTGCCCTGAAGGCACCATCGAGGTCGCATGAAGGTCACGATAGACGGGCGGGACGTGTCGGTCGAGCCGGGGACCACCATCCTCGAGGCCGCCAGGCGTCTCGGCATCCGCATTCCGACGTTGTGTCACATCGACGGGTTCGAACCCTCGGCATCGTGCTTCTTGTGCGCCGTGCAGGTCGAGGGCCGGGCCACGCTCTCGCCGTCGTGCGCGATGCCCGCCGCCGACGGCATGGTCGTCCACACGAACACGGCAGATGTGCGCGCGTCGCGCAAGATGGCGCTCGAGTTGCTGCTGTCGGATCATGCGGGCGACTGCGTCGGCCCGTGCATGACCGGCTGCCCGGCGCGCTTCGACATTCCTGGATTCCTCACGCACGTGGCGGCTGGCGATGACCGGCGCTCTGCCGAAATCGCCTCGGACTTTCTGACGCTGCCGGCCGCGCTGGGCCGGATCTGCCCCAGGCTCTGTGAGCAGCGCTGTCACCGCTGCGACTCCGGGCAGGCTCTCTCGGTCGGCGCGCTGCACCGCTTTGCCGCGGATCGTGACCTCGCGACGCCCGAGCCTTACGTTCCGCACGTCGAGGCGTCAACCGGCAAGCGCGTCGCCATCGTCGGGGCCGGACCTGCCGGGCTCACCGCCGCGTATCACCTGCTCAGGCGAGGCCATGCGGCGGTGCTGTTCGATGCCCACGACGCGCCCGGCGGCATGCTGCGCTACGGGATCCCCGAGTTCCGCCTGCCGCGCGAGGTGCTCGACCAGGAGATCGGCGTCATCCGCGCCCTCGGCGGAGAGTTCCGCATGCGGCAGCGCATCGGCACGGACGTGTCGCTCGAGGACCTTCGGCGCGACTTCGACGCGGTGTTTCTGGCGATCGGCGCGCAGGGCTCGCGCGGGCTCGAGTGCCCGGGCGAGGAACTGGCGCTCGGCGCCATCGACTTCCTTGCGAGGGCCTCGCGCGGCGAAGCGCCACCGATCGGAGACGATGTCGTCGTCCTCGGGGGCGGGAATACGGCGATGGACGTGGCGCGGACCGCCGTCCGCCTCGGAGCCGCCCGGGTGACCGTCGTCTACCGCCGCTCGCGGCGTGAGATGCCGTGCCTCATGTCCGAAGTCGAGGCTGCCGAGGCCGAAGGCATCACGCTGGAGACACTGGTCGCTCCCGTGCGGCTGAAGCTCACCGGAGGCGGCACGCTCCTCCTCAAGTGCCGGCGCATGGAGCTGGGGCCGCCGGACGAGAGCGGGCGGGCGCGGAGCGTGCCGATCCACGGGTCCGACTTCGACATCGAGGCCAGCGCCGTCATTGCCGCCATCGGACAGACCGTCGAAGCCGGCGCGCTGCACGCCGCCGACCTTCATCTGTCGCGCCGGGGCATCGTGGCCGACAAGGCGACGCTCGCGACGAACATCGACGGCGTGTTTGCCGGAGGCGACGCCGTCACCGGGGCCGACCTGGCCGTGCGCGCCGTCGCGGCGGGCAAACTGGCGGCGGTGTCGATCGACCAGTATCTCGGCGGCCGGCCCGTGCTCGGCGATCCCGAGGCGGTCAGCGTGCTGCTGACCCGGATGGACGAACCGGAGATGGCCGAATTCTTTCGCGAAATCGAGGCGGCCGACCGTCCCGCCATGCCGGAGCTGACGCCGGACGAGCGCGTGAAGAGCTTTGCGGAAGTCGAGTTGGGGTTTCCCGAGCCGCTCGCGAGGGAGGAGGCCGCCCGTTGCATGCACTGCGGCTGCTGGAAGTCGTCGACGTGCCAGCTCCGCCAGCTCGCCACCGAGTACGGTGCGGACCCGCTCCGCTTCTCCGGCGATCGACGCAAGTTCCAGCGCGTGACGTCGCATCCGGAGATCGTCTACGAACCCGGCAAGTGCATCCTCTGCGGCGCGTGCGTGACCGTGGCCGCCCAGGCCGGCGAGCCTCTCGGCCTGGCGATCGTCGGTCGCGGCTTCGAGGCGTCGGTCGCGGTTCCCCTCCGAGGCACGCTCGTCGAGGCGCTGCCCACCGTCGCGCGCCGCGTCGCCGACATCTGCCCCACCGGCGCCTTTGCCCTGAAGGGCGTGGGCACCTGCGGCTACGACGAGGGAAACCACCCGCCGGTGCGGGATGACGGGCGGCCGATGCTAATCATCCCGATGACGCCGGTGCGCTGAACCCCGTTCGGCCATGCCGCCGCTTTGGCAGTACCGGCCGGACGCGCTCAGCCGCGACGGCCTCCGAAGCGTTTCCGAAGGTGCTTGAGCCGACGAATCCCTCATCCGGACGCAATCGTCTCGATATCCGTGATCATGATACGCCTGCGCCAGTCGGGTGCAGCCGCGTGTTCGACCATCATGCCTTCTGAAGGCGCTCGGCAATCCAGACCTTGATGATTGACTGCCGCGTGACCCCGAGCCGCTTGGCTTCTCGGTCGAGTGAATCGATCATCCAGACCGGGAAATCGACGTTGACACGGCGCTGCTCGATGCCGGGACGAGTGGCCCGCGCCAAGTCGAGGTGCCGGAGCACGCTCTCGCCTCGGTCGAACTTCACGTCGAAGTCTTTAGCTTTCATATACTTGGATTTCCTCCCGCCTGGAGCGTCTTGCCGAGATGATCCGCGTCCTGTCGTCTCGGTAGGTCACGACGACAGACCAGTGATCCTGCCCGATCCGGCCGATCACCAAGAACCGTGGTCCGTCCTCTGTCCGTGCGGGCACCTCGACACGTCCCGGATCGCTCCAGACGGCTTGCGTCTCGACGAAGTCGATGCTGTGTTTCTCCAGGTTGTTCAGGCTCTTCGCGGCGTCGAACTCGAACGCCATTATGGTATAGAAATTATACCATTTCTGGTCCGTGTCAAGAGAGAATGAGTGGTCGACCGTCCGCGCTCACCCGTGCGTGCCGCGGCGCGAGAGCGGCGCAGCCGCATCGGGTGCAGCGCGTGGTTATGCGGATTGTAACGTGACCCGTTACGAGTTACAATAGACTGGTGGCGATTACGTCCTTCCGGCACAAGGGCCTGGAGCGGTTCTTCACCACCGGGAGCAAGGCTGGGATTCAGGCGAAACACGCTGACCGCCTGCGACTGATTCTCGGCCGTTTGAGCGTGGCTGCGTCGCCCGGCGACATGCGGCTCCCCGGATTGGACCTCCACGAGCTTCAGGGGCCCCGGAAGGGCACGTGGGCCGTCACCGTGAGCGGCAACCGGCGACTCACGTTTGCCTTTGCCGATCGTGACGTGGTTCGTGTCGACTACGAAGACTACCATTGAGGTTGCCATGAGGATGCACAACCCGCCCCATCCGGGAGAAGTGATCCGCGAACTGTGCCTCCGCCCGCTGGGACTCACCGTGACCCAGGCCGCCACCGGTCTCGGCGTCAGCCGGAAAACGCTGTCCGCCATCCTGAACGGTCGGGCCGGCATCTCCCCGGAAATGGCCATCCGTTTGTCTCTGGCGTTCGACACCACGTCCGAAAGCTGGCTCAACCAGCAGGTTCAGTACGACCTCTGGCAGGCGGAGCGAAACCGAAACAAGCTCCGCGTCCGTCGACTTGTTGCCGCCTGATCGGATCGCTTCGTCCTATTCCGGCTAACGTCCTATCTCCGGAACGAACCAAAGCGGGAGGAACGGGCTCCGCCCGAACCTTCAGCAACCCCTGACGTTTCGACGTGTGCCGCACGCTACTCCCGAACACCAACGCCGTCAAGGCGCTGCTGCACACTGATTTCGGGACTTGGGGTAGGTGGCGTCGTCCCGGAATGCACAGCAGCATCCACACCTGCTGGCCGCCGACCGGGCCGCCATCAACCAGCCGGCTTCTTCGGCAACGACTCGGGAATCCGCTGGCCCTGGGCTGAGAACGCGGCGAGCTTCTCGAGCCGCCGCAGGCGCGTTTCTTCCCGCTTCGCGCTGACGATCCACCAGCTGACGACCCTCCGATAGGATGGCGGCTGCCGCTGGAAGAACGCCCAGGCCGCCTTGTTCTTCTTCAGCAGCGACGCGTACGGCTCCCCGAGGTCTGCGGGACGCTGCTCGTAGGAGTCGGTGGCGGACGCGTCTTCGCGCCTGGCCTCGTAGGCCTTCAGGCCGGCAGGCTGCATCACTCCCTGTTCGATCAGCGCCTGGACCCGCCTGATGTTGACCGCGCTCCAGGTGCTGCGCGCCCGGCGCGGGGTGAAGCGGATGGTGTAGCTGATCTCGTCGATGCTCTTGCGGATGCCGTCGATCCAGCCGAAGCACAGCGCCTCGTCGACCGACTCGGGCCAGGTGAGGCTGGGTCTGCCCGAGTCCCTCTTGTAGTACCCGACCCACAGTTCGTCGGCCCGGTCGTGGTGCTTCAGCAGCCACGCGCGGAAGTCAGCCGGCGTCTTGAAGAAACGCGGTTTCATCGTCCGGCAGCGGGCACGCGCAGGTCGAACGCGGCCATCTCGTTGGTGTTCCTGACGAGCAGGATCCCGCCGGCCATGGCCGGATGGTTCCAGGTCCGTCCCTCGAGCACGGAGAAGCGCGCGATCTCGTCGTGGCGCTCGGGCGTGGCGCGGACGAGCGTCAGATCGCCGTCCTCGGTCAGCACGATGAGATGGCCGCTGGCGAGCATCACCTGGCCGTACCCGTAGCGCCCGCCTTTCCACTTCAGGTCGCCAGTCGCCGCGTCCAGACACGCGAGGATCGACTCGTCGAGACCGTAGATGAAACCGTCGTGGAACAGAGAACTGGTGAACTGGTTCTTCATCCGGGTGCTGCGCCAGACCTGCCGCGCCGAGAGGCGGCCGTCGGCAGAGCTGAGCTCGATGAGCGCCGCGCCGGTCCCGTATCCAGTGGAGATGAACACCCGGTTGTCGCCGATGACGATCGGCTGCGAGGCGTGGGCGTCGTACTGGGTCTTCCAGGGGAATTCCCACAGGACCTCCCCGGTGCCTGACACGACCCCCATCAGCCTGGTCGCGGCGAAGACGAGCAGTTGCCTGACTCCTGCGAGGGTCACAAGCATGGGAGACGAGTAGGCCTGCCTGTCGTCCAGAGCCGACCAGGCCAGCCTTCCGGTGCGTCTGTCGTAGGCCGCCACGGACCGGCCGTTCCCGCCGCCGGGCAGCACGACGACCGTGCCGTCGACGATGAGCGGAGAGGCGGCCATGCCCCATTGCAGGTTGTCGGCGCCCGCGTCGGTGAGGATGTTCGTCCGCCACAGCAGGCGGCCGCTCGAGTCCTCGAGGGCCCGCAGTTCACCGGTGGCCCCGAGCGCGTAGACCACGCCGTCGGCCCACGCGGGAGTCGCCCGCGGCCCGTCGCCGCCCATCAGTTCGCTGAACCGCGCCGCCCACGCCGTCGCCCACAGCTCGCGTCCGGTTGCGACGTCGTACGCGGTGGCGACTTCCTCGTCGCCGCGTTGTTCGATCGTGAACGCCCGCCCGCGCGCGACGACGAACGAGGAATAGCCTCCGCCCACGGGCTGCTTCCACACGGGCGTCAGCCCGCCCTCTGGCCAGGTCGTCAGCACGGGCCGTTCGGCATAGTGTCCGTCGCGGAGCGGGCCGCGGAAATCGGTCCAGTACGGAGTGGGCAGCAGGGATGGCGCAGGCGCTGCGGGCGCGGCGGCGGCTTCAGAAGCTGCGGGCGTGGGCGCTGCCCCCTCGGGCCCGCCGGCCGGCGGCGCGTCAGGCTCTCGTTTCGCGTCCTCCGGTTCGGCCTGGGAGGCGGCGGGCGCCGGAGATGCCGCGCGCTGGGCTTCGCGGTGCCTGGCCAAACGTTCTTCGCGCGTGGCCTCCGATTCGACCCACGCGACGTGCGGCGTGCCTCCGCCGTCCAGCATCAGGCGCATGCCGAGCAGATACAGGACGCCGCCGACCAGGAGCACGGCCGCCAGCAGGATCCCGACAACCGTCGCGATTCGTCGCAGCATGCGGACGATCCTATCTCTCTTTCCGCTGAGGGTTCGCGGGCGATTCCTGTACCTGCCGGAGAATCCTGTCCATCGCCTTTCCCTTGGCCAGCTCATCTATCAGCTTGTCGAGGTAGCGGATCTTCTGCATCAGCGGATCGTCGATCTCCTCTACGCGGACGCCGCACACCACGCCCGTGATCAGCGCGGCATTCGGATGCATACGTGGCGCCTGGGCGAAGAAGGTCTCGAAGTCGTTCTCCTGCTCGATCTGCCGCTGCAGTCCAGCCTGGTCGTAGCCCGTCAACCAGCAGATGATGAGATCAACCTCCTTCCTCGTGCGGTTCTTGCGTTCCGCTTTTTGAACGTACAGCGGATAGACACTCGCGAACTTCATCCCGAAGACTCGATGCTTGGCCATCGTCATTCCTCCATGCGCTATCGCCCGCCGCAGCCCGGCAGACGGAACGCGCCGATGCGGGTGGAGTAGCTGGTGGCGTCCTTCTTCAGGTAGTCGCCCACGTACCAGATCGTGCAGTCGTCGCGCGGGTCGATGGCTGTCTGCGTGTAGTCCTGCCATCGCATCGCGGACTGCGCCGCCTCGCCCTCGACCAGCACGGTCTCACGCAACGTGAGCTGGCCCGGAGCATCCCCGGCAAGGCGTGCGGCAAACCGCTGGCCGGCGAAGTGCGGCGTGCCTCCGAACGAGTAGCCGATGCCGATGTTACCGGCTGCGTCGATGGCGGGGCTGGCCATCCAGCGGTAGAACCCGTCCGGCGCGTACGTGCCCTGCTGATGAAGCGCGACCTGGCGGTCCCGATTCACCAGGAACTCGTACCAGCGGACGCCGCCCGCGCCAGCCGTCGTGTTCACCGAATGGACCGCGACGATGGACTCGCGGCTGCCGATCCGGCGGTAGACGAGGCGCGACATGATCTTGTCGCCCTGGGCGTCGAGACGCCGGTCGGTGCCCGGCTGAGGCACGCAGTGTGTGAGCTGGCCGTCGCAGAGGTAGCGGTACGGCGCGACCGGGACTCGCTGCGGGCCCGTGATCCGGGTCTGCTCCGGCGTCTTCCAGTCGACGTGGAACTGCCAGACGTCGATCCGATCCGACTCGAACTCGCGCCTGAGTTGCGTGCCGCCGGCCGCCATCATGATGTTCGGCGCGCCGGCAGGCGGCAGGTTCGTTCCGTCGATGTCGGCGTTGTTCAGGAAGCCGACGTTTTCGAGCACCACGCACTGTTCGGTGGCCGGCTTGCCTGCGAGCATGCTCGCGCGGTCGGCCACGCAGGCATGCTTCTGCGTGGCGATCGTCTCAGAAATCGGGTCGTCGCCCGTGCTGGTCGGCACGTAGTAGCCGTCCGGCCAGATGGCCGGGCGGGGATAATCCGGAAACAGCGGCCGCAGGAATTCATAGCGGTAGTACGGGCCGAAGGGATCTGGTCCCGTGCTGACCGCGTAGCACATCGCGTACGGGCCCGTCGGCTGCGGACGGCTCTGGCCGCGGCCCGCCGGCGCGCCCGGCGGCTGGGCGGGCGGCGCTGGTGTGCCCGTCGCCGGCGCGGGTGGCGGCGGGGGCGGCTGGTACAGGGGAACCGCCGGTCCCGGTTGGTCGGGCCGCCCCGGCGGACTCAGATACGCCCGGTCGCTGGCCGTCCAAGCGGGGGGCTGATCCGGGCGGGCCTCGGTGCGCCTGAAGATCGGCATCACGATCAGCCAGCGGCCGGCGAGCTGGTCGTAGCGAACCACCGCGTCGCCGTTGTTCATCGCCTCGCAGGCGCCTCCCGCTCCGCGGAAGACGTTGTTCGTGTTCACCGGTCCGTACATCACCCGGCCCGTCGTGTCGAACCGCTCGCCCTTCCTGGTGAAGATCGCCATGCGCGAGTTGACCGTCTGCACGATGTGGTCGGGTCCCACGGCGAGGCTGTTGTCGGACGGGTTGCGGACCGCGGCCGTGCCTTGCGGCCCCTCGAACCCGACGCCGAGGCCGTCGAAGTGCTCGACCAGCGGGGCGGACGGTTTCGTACCCGGCGCTGTCTGTTCGACGGCAGCGGATCCTGCCGGCGTGGAGATGACCGGCGGCACAATCGGCGCGGGCGGCGGCTGCTGGCTCGCGTTGCCGCCAGTGAGACCCCCCCACAGGGCGAAGATGGTGACCGCAGAGAGTGGAACGAGGCTGCGCGGCGACATTCGCATGCCCCAAGTGTAGAGGAAGTCCGATCTCGCGACACAGGTGCTCGCACCGCGCCGGCTCTCGCGTCTCACGTCCGCCTCGGGCGCCGGCGAGTCCTCGACTCCTTCACGCGCTGCGGGGGAGGACCGCAGGCGAGCGTCAGCTACTTCCTGCCGATGGCCAGCAGATGGCCCGCGGTCCGGATGTACCAGCGGCCGTCGACCAGAGCAGGCGACGCCAGCGTCGGTTCGTTCAGCCGGTTCACGTGCAGCAGCTTGAAGTCGGGCGCGGGATTCAGCACGAACGTCTCGCCATCGTCGTTCGTGAAGAAGATCTTCCCGTCCACGGCCACCGGCGACGCGGAGAAGCCTTCCTTCTTCGCCTCACCCAGCCGGAGCTGGCCGATGACTTCCCCAGTCTTCGCCGCGTGGCACGTCACGATGGCGGCCATGTCGTTCACGGTGTAGAGGTAGTCGCCGACGAGCAGGGGCGAGGGCACGAACGACGATCCCTTCGGCGTGCTCCAGACGACGTGCGTCGCGGTGACATCGCCGGACCCGCCGGGTCTGACGGCGAAGGTCGGGCCGGCGCGCCCGGACACGGCATACACGAGTCCGTGCCCGACGACGGGCATCGGGATCACCTCGGCCATGTTGCCGGTGCTGAACCAGAGCAGCGTCCCCGTCGCCGGATCGAAGGCCTCGATCTGGCGGCTGCTGCTGACGATCAGCTCGTCGCGGTTCCCCGCCCGGATCACGATGGGCGTGCCCCACCCGGGACGGGGCGCGCGCGTCTGGCGCCACCGCTCCTTGCCGGTCTTCGTGTCGAGCGCCACCATGAAGCCGGGATCGGTCACGGTGTCGCGCCCCATCAGCCGCTGTTCCTGGTAGAGGATCAGCGTGTCCTTGTAGAGGAACGGCGAACCGCCCGGGCCGTGATACAGGGTGACGGTGCCGAGACTGGTGTGCCAGACCAGCTTGCCATCGAAATCAACAGCCACGACTCCGGCATTGCCGAAGTAGGCGTAGACGAGCTTTCCATCGGTGGTGGCAGAAGACGATGCGTAGCTGTTCTTGGGGTAGAGCTTCTCGGCTGGCGCCTCGGGCACGGCCCGTTCCCAAAGCAGCTTGCCGTCGGACCGCCGGAAACAGAGGACCGAACGGCTCGTGCCGTCGGCAGCCGCGGTCGTCAGGAACAGGCGCTCGCCCCAGACGACGGGCGACGAGTGGCCGCGGCCGGGAACGGGAACCTTCCAGATCACGTTCTCCGTGTCGGACCAGGTGTCGGGATAGCCGGTGCTCGCGACCAACCCCTGGCCGGACGGGCCCCGCCAGAACGGCCAGTACTTCAGGGCGTCGCCGCCCGGCATGACGAGGCTGACCGGCACCTCCGGCGCGGCTGCGGAGCGACCAGCCTCCTGCGCCACCGGCCGTGGCGCGGCGAGACACGCCAGCAGCAGCACGCCAACTGCAGTCAGAACCTGGTTCGTGCCTCGCCGAATACGGGTCATCGTCAGCTCCAGTGTCGATGGAAGAAAGAGGGTCGCGCCTGCCCCCTTGGAGTCGGCGAAGGTCGTCGATCGATCGGCCGGCTTACTTCACCTGTTCGATCTCGCCGGGCTTCCACGTCTTGTCGAACCACGGCTGCAATGGGCCGTAGAGGCGCAGGATGACGTTCCAGCCTTTGCCGGGAACGGTCTGCACCCAGTTCGCTTCGCGCCCCGCCGGCGCGGTCGGGCCGAAGTACACATCCACGGACGTGTCGGGGTTGATGACAATGCCCTTGGACTGGCTGCCGAGACTGGGGAATTGCGCGTCGGTCTGGAGCATCGAGCGCGTCTGGTTGTCATAGAGGACGAACGACCAGAAGTCCTTTGCCGGGACGTTGGGCGGCAGATGAATCCTGTAGGTCTTGCTGCCGTCGAGCGGCTTGCCTTCGCTGTCCACGAACGCCACGGCGTATTGCGATCCGACGCCGACCCTCTTCGCGGCCATCGCCGGAGTGATGCCCGTTGCGTAGTAGAAAAAGAAACTGCGGGCGTCGAGGTTGCGCACGCCGGGCTGCGAGAGAAACTCGTAGCTGCCGCCGATGAAGGCTGTGATCCAGGCGCTGTCCGGGTAGAGGTAGGCGTCCTTGAGGCGGGTCTTGAACAGATTGGCGCGCGCCGTGGCGTTGCCCACGGCCGCGGCCTCGGTGAGGATCTTCTTCATCCGCGCATCCGGGGCGAAGGGCTTGCCCTTCTCGATGCCGATGGCGGCCAGAAGCCCGAGCGTTTCCGGGTTCAGCGCCTCATTCGGCTCTTCCTGCACGATGTGGTTGACCTCCTCGAAGAACGAGAAGTCGTTGGCATGAATCGTGTTGAAGGCTTTGCCGGAGACGTTGATGAACCTCATCGGCGGCGGATTGTCCGCCTTCGCCAGCGGATACACCCTGGCGGATTGCTTGGTGCTCTCCACGGCCGGCCGGGTATCGCCGTTCACCAGGAATCCGCGCCAGAAGAAGACGTTGCCGAAGGTGGCGGAGCGAAACACGAAGTAGCCCTCGGGCACATCGCCCTGGTAGCCGGGCGGCAGCAGCAGGAATTTCCCGCCCTTGCCCTTGTCCGGACCGGCGTTGCCCACGTCGCCGACGTAATTGAACCAGTGATCGTCGATGATCCCGAGAATGTTCGGCGGCGTCTCGAGGACCAGCGGGCCGTTCTTCAGGTCCAGCCACATCATGCTGTAGACGGTCTCGGAGTTCGGCGTCAGGAACAGCGACGTCGAGTCCATCAGCGTCTCCGTGATGAACACGGTCTGGTTGTCGGCGCCGAGGCTGCGGACGCCCTCGCGAAACGCATAGACCGACGCGCCGGGCATGGCATTGAGGAAGGCCTGCACCCCGCGCGAGAAATCGAGGTTGTCATAGACCTTCTCGACGGTGGCATCGTCCGGAAAGCCGTCGAAGAACCTGAGCGTGCCCAGGCGGGTCTCGACGGAATCCGGCGTGGTGATCTGCGTCGGGATATCCGTCGTCATCTTCATCTTCGGCGGGGTCTGCGCCTGCGCCGTCGCTGTGAATGCCACCGCGCCAACGAGCGCGGCGGCGAGAAACGTGTGGGTGCGTGTTGTCTTCATACGGTTGCCCTTTCCGCCGGTCACAGGTTCATTTCACAGTCGTGATCGATGGCGCAGCCCACCGGCCTTCCAGCGCCTCGGCTTTGGGCCAGTAGAGGCGCAGGGCGCACCAGAAGGGTCCTTTCGGCGCGGGCAGCCAGTTGCTCTCCTTGTCTGGCCCCGGTGATTCACTCTGGACATAGAGGGTCAGGCCGCCATCCGCGTCCTTCTTGAGGTCGGGCAGCATGGGGGAGTTGATCAGGTAGCGGTTGAGCGGGTTGGCCACCAACAGGCTCGACGGCAGCTCATACATCGTCAGCGACCAGAATGCGTTGACCGGCGGAAGCTGCCCCGGCGCGAAGTGCAGGGTGTATCGGTTCTGCGCGGCGTCCAGGGGTTTCCCCGCGGCGTCAACCCGATACATGGGATAGATGGCCTCCTCCTTCGAGTTGCCGTAGATACCCAGCACCGCACCGGCCATCCGGTACAGGTAATTGTTCTTCAAGTACTCCCGGGTGCCGAACACATCACCGCTCGTCACCTTGCCGGTGTTGAGCTCGTGGTCGATGAAGGCCTCGAGTTGCTTCCAGGCGTCCGCGACTCCGCCGGCGATCGCCTCTCTCATGTCGGGCGTCAGTTGTGCGCCGTCGAACTTCTTTCCGGCGCCGACGCCTATTCTGGCGAACCGTTCCAGCACTGACTGTTCAGAGGGGTTCGGCGGGCAGAACTGCAGCACAAAGTTGAGGATATTGAAGAACTCCAGAGAACTCTTCTGCTGTTCGGGGGTGAGCGGAGTCAGGAATTCGATTCTCGGTGCGGCCGGGGGCGCGGCGTTTCCGAGGAAGGCGGAGAGCGGCTGTACCCTGTAGCCAGCCTGAATCTTCTTGACGTTCTCGAGGTCGCCCGGGTTGAAGAGCTGCGTGCGATAGGGGGCGAAGACCAGTTCGGTCTCCGACCGGATGACCTTCGCGATGCCCTGGGGCGTGGAGCCGTTCCAGCCCGGACCGGCGAGCAGGAAGTTGCCGCCGCCGTTGCCGGTGGTGCGGCTGCTGAGATAGGCGAAGTTGTGCGTGTAGAGGTCAATCAACTGAACCGAGAAATACCGGCCCTGTTCAATCGGCGGGATGGTCAGCACCATGGGCTCGGCGCGAAGGTCCAGTCCCGCGAAAGAATAGGGCGTGTCTGAATTCGGCGTCTGGATGGCCTTGTCGTCTGGCGTGAAGACGCGCGGGGTGTTGCGGATCTGGTTCCAAGGCGCCTTGTACTCCGGGTTCTGCCGGTTCACGAAGTAGGCGTGCTGGATGCGATAGTGGTCCACCAGCGGGAAGCCGAAGATGTAGGCTTCCGTGGCGATGGCGCGGGCTTCCGCAGGCGTGACGTCTCCCTGGGCGCGAACCGCCGCCACCGGGATGGACACGAGTACGGCGATGGTCAAAGCAAGCGTTGTCAGTCTTACGGACCGTGTCATGGTTGTGTCTCTCTCACTATTCTTGATCCGAACGGTCGAACGGTTCGCTGACGTCGGATAGGGTGCGTGCGAAGGCTTCGCCTTGTCCCACAGGAAGCCTCCTTCCGTGCGCCCGCCGCATCCCTCGGGTGCGGGCATTGTCGTGGGCCCAAGCAGGGAAGGAAAGGAATCTGTCACCTGTTCAGCCCTACCGGATGCAGAAGAGCGTCGTCTTGCTCCGGAGGAAGATTTCGCCGCCGGCGATGGCTGGCGTGGCGATGAAGACCTGGTCGGTCATGGTGTTGGTCGCCAGGACCTCGAACTTCTCGCCCATGGCGAGGACGATCACATCTTCGTTCTCACTTGCCAGGTACAACTTGCCGTTGGCGCCGACGGGAGACGACTTGAAGCTGTACGTCTTCGGCAGTCGCGTCTGGTGGTAGTACGGCACGCCGGTCTTCGCGTTGTAGCAGCTGATCATGCCGTTGTCGGTCAGCGCGTAGAACTTGTTGTCGAAGAGCACCGGCGACGGCGTATACGAGTTGCCCCGCGTCTGGGTCCAGACGACGGCGTCGGTGCCGGTCAGGTCGCCTTCGCGGCCCAGGCGGATCGCCATCAGCATGGGGTCGCGGTAGCCGGTCATGACGAACACGAGGTCGTCCTGCACCACCGGCTGGGGAATGGTGTTGGCGCCGAGTCCGGCACACTCCCAGATCACCTTGCCGGTTTCGAGATCGTAGCTGCGGACCTTGTTGCTGCCGGCCACGACCACCTGGGTGCGGCCCTTGTAGGTCAGAACCAGGGGCGCGGCCCAGTTGGTCTTCTCGTCGCGGCTCGCACGCCAGATGTCCTTGCCGGTCTTCTTGTCGATCGCGACCATGAACGACTCCCCCTCGTGGTCGAACACGAGAATGAGTCTGTCGCCGGCGAGCACCGGGGCCATCCCTTCGCCGAACTGCATCTTCATGCGCATCTGGATGCCGAAGTCGCGCTCCCAGACGAGTGTGCCCTTGAAGTCGTAGCAGTACATCCCGCGCGACCCGAAGAACGCATAGACGTACTGGCCGTCGGTCACCGGCGAGTTCGACGCGAAGCTGCCGTACTGGTTGTGGCCCCCCTCGTGCGGCACAGCGGTCTTCGCGGTGCGCTGCCAGAGGATCTTGCCGGTCTTGCGATCGAGAGCGAGCACATCGAACTTGTGCTCGACCTGCGGCCCGCCTCCGCCCCCGAAGCCGACGCGGCGACCGCCGCCGGGCTGCGCCGAGGGTGAAGCGGCGGACGCCGACGCGCCTCCCGTCCTGATGGCCGTGGTCAGGAAGATGTGGCCGCCCCAGACGACGGGACTGGAATGCCCGAGGCCGGGGATGTCGGTCTTCCAGGCCACGTTCTCGGTGGAGCTCCAGGTGACGGGAGCGTCACCGACGGCCATGCCGTCGGCCGCGGGCCCTCGCCAGTACGGCCAGTTGCCATCCGCGGGCGCGGTGGCGGCAGGAGCGGCGGCAATCAGCAGGACGACCGCGAAGGCCGCAGGGGACGTGCGCAGGGGGTTCGATGAGGGCATGGGATGCTCCGTCGGTGTGTCACGGCGCGGCAAGCTGAACGAGCCCTACCGTGGTCAGCGTGTCGGCGTTGCGGGCACGCGTTTGCCAATGCAGTATAGATGCTTCGTCGTCCGCAGGAAGATCTGCCCGTCGGAGATCGCCGGCGACGACAACGTGTAATCGGCCAAGTCGTTCTCGGCCAGCACCTTGAACTCGGGCCCCGCCTCGAACACCGTCGTCACGCCGTCCTCGCTCGTGACGTACACCTTGCCGTCGGCAATGACCGGCGAGGCGCTGTAAGTGCCGGCGCGCACGCGCTGGTTGCCCCACACCTCGGCGCCCGTCTTGGCATCGCGGCACCACACGATGCCCCGGTCGTTGACGATGAAGAGGTACTTGCCGTCGGTGGCCGGCGTCGGCACGTCCGGGCCCTGATCGGTGGACCACACCCTGTGCGACTCGGTGACATCCCCGCGCCCGCCCGGGCGGAACACGATGAGCGGCCGCACGCGCGACGACACGTAGAGCAGGCCGTCGGCCACGAAGGGCGATGCCACGACGCGGTAGTTCCTTCCCTTGTCTGGGTTCAGCCCACCCGCCCGCCACAGCTCCGATCCGGTCTCGGGATCGTGCCCGGTCACGTAGTCGCCGCCCGACACGACGATCTCCTCCTTGCCGTCGTAGCGGAGGAGCGCCGGCGTCGTGTAGGCGTCCGGGGATTCGGACACCGCGTCGGTCGGCCGTTCCACGCGCCAGCGCGTCTTGCCCGTGCGCTTCTCGATGGACAGCACGTAGGACGGATCGTCCGTCTTCATGCCGTGGAGCACCTGGACGTAGAGGTGGTCTTTGTGCAGAAACGGAGACGAGGCGTAGCCCCAGTTCAGCCCGAAGGGCCCGTAGTCCTTCTGGATGTCGCGGGCCCACAGCTCCTTGCCCGCGAAGTCGAACGCCTTCAGGATGCCGGTGCCGGTCATGACCCACACGTCGGTGCCGTCGGTCACGGGCGAGGGCGACGACATGTTCTGCTTGCGGACCTTGACGTTGCCGGTGCCCAGGTGCGCCCGCCAGATTTCGGTCCCCTTGTCGCGATCGACGCACACGAGGTGCAGCTCGGTGCCGTCGGCGACGTTCAGGAAGATGCGATTGCCCCAGATGATGGGCGTCGACCCCGAGAAGTCGGGCAGCGCGAGCTTCCAGGCCACGTTCTCCGTGGCCGTCCACGTCACGGGCAGATTGCGCTCACCCGACACGCCGTTCGCCGACGGCCCGCGCCAGTGGGGCCAGTTGTCGCCGGCTGGTGCGGTGGCGGCCGGCGCTGCGGCGAGCAACAGGACGGCGCCTATGGCCGCAAGGGATGTGCGCAAGGGGCTCGATGAGGGCATCAGATCCTCCGGATGAAAAGCGTCTCGGCCCGCCCGGCGGTCGGGCCCTACCGTTGTCAGCGTCTCGGCGCGATCACTTTCCAAACGCATAGAGCGTGTTCTTCGTCCGAACGAAGATGCGGCCGTCAGCAATCGCCGGCGTGGCGAACACCTCGTCGTCGAGCGTGTTGACGGCGAGGATCTCCCACTCGCCCGCGGCCGAGACCACCGACACGGTGCCGTCCTGGCTGATGAGGTACACCTTACCGTCGGCGCCCACGGGCGAGGCGAAGTACTTGTCGATGGCCCCCTTCAGCCGCGCCTGCTTCAGGACGTTGCCGGTGGCCGGGTCGAACGACGTCAGGATGCCGCTGTCGTTCACCATGAACAGCGTCCCCTGATACAGCAGCGTCGACGGCACCTGCGGCACGGGGCGCTGGTAACGCCACCGCACGGCGCTGTCGGTCATGTCGCCACGCCCGCCAAGCTTGATGGCCAGCAGGCCGTTCTCCGACGCCATCATCAGGCGGAAGACGTCCCACTCCTTCGTGTTGAGTTTGCCGTCGCGATCGAGATCGAAGGCATCGTAGCCGTAGGACGGCGCGAGCACCTTGTCCATGGGCTCCGCGCCGGAGATCTCGGTCCTGCCGACGAATCCGTCACCGTCGCGGTCGTAGCGTTTCAGGCCCTCCTCGAAGGGGACGGTCGCGACCTGTTTCCCTGGCTGGTTCTGAGGAAACCCCCAGCCGTTGATGTACAGGTACTCACGGTCGTAGCTCGCCACCGACTTCATCTCGCACGGCAGGCCCCGCACCCACCAGACCCGAGAGCCGTCGACGACGGAATACGCCGAGAGCTGGAACGACTCGGGGATGATCACCTGCTTCGGGCCGCCGGCAGGCTCGTACAGGGTCGGCGTCGAGTAGCCGGAGATCACATTCGGACGATCAACCTTCCAGCGCACCTTGCCCGAACGCGTGTCCACCGACAGCAGATACGATCCGCCATCCTGATCCACCGGGAGGATGATCGCATCGTCGACGAGGATGGGTGACGCGCCGAATCCGTAGAACTGGCTGAAGGGGCCGAGCGGCAACCGCCACCGCTCTTCACCGTCCACTGAGAAAGCAATCAGGCCGAAGTCCTGGAAGAACGCGTAGACGTTCGTGCCGTCGGTGACCGGACTCGGCGACGCCGGGCCGTTGACGTCCTTCAGACGGCCCTTCTCGCGCCGCGGCACCTCGCGCTGCCAGAGGATCTTCCCGGACGCCCGGTCGAGCGCGATGACCGAGAGCGCGTAATTCTCCTTGTCCGGAGTGTGGGCCGTCACGAAGATCCGGGTGCCGGACAGGACGGGAGAAGAATGGCCGGGCGGTATCGGTGTCTTCCAGGCGACGCCAGCGGCGGGCCCGAACTCGACCGGCAGGCCCGTCGTCGGCGAGACGCCCGTGCCATTCGGGCCGCGGAACTGCGCCCAGGGACCCGCCTGGGCCGGGCCGCCGGACTGCGAGGCCGCCGGAACCATGCACCAGCCAACGAGCAGCAACGCGAGTGAGGCAGACGAGAGCTTCTTCACGATCACAGTGCACCCCATCAGGTCATTCCGAGCGGATGGCGTCGAGCAGCGGCATCCGCCGGACCGCCACAACCGCCGCCAGCGACGAGAGGACTCCGCCGACGGCCACGACCGCGAGCATCGTAGCCGAAGCGGCCACCGGCAGCGACCCGCCCCGCTCGAGGAGGGCGGGCAGGATGGCCAGCACGGCAGAGACCGTGCCGCACGCGAGGCCGGCGATCATCAACAGAACGTTCTCCACCACGATGACGAGCGAGATGGCGCCGCCGCGATAGCCGACCGCCCGAAGGAGGGCCAGTTCGCGTCGCCGCTCGAGCACGTTGCGCAGCAGGATGGCCGCGAGACCGATGGTGCCCAGGACGAGGCCGAGCGCGCCCAGCGACTGGAACGTGGAGAGATACGTGTTCTCGACGCGGTGATAGGCGTCGAGGCGGGCGGGCGCTGACTCGACAGACACCCCCCAGTCGGCCAGGGCCTCCTCGAGCGGCACGGCCAGCGCTTCCGCTTCTGCGGCCGGCGCATCCACGAGGAAGAAGCGGAAGCCCTCGCGATCCGGAAACGCGCGCAGGAAGTCAGCCTCACCGACGATCAGCTCGCCCTGCAGGATGCTGTCCCTGAGCGCAGCCACCAGTCGAAGGCGGACGGGGTCCCCGTCATCGCCGCGTACGACGACCTCGCCTCCTACCGCGCGATGCAGGATGTACTGCAGGGTGTTCGCGTCACCGATCGCCGGAATGGCCCCATCAGGCAGAGGAGCCTCCAGGAGCAGCCACGGATTGCGCGCCTGCTCGTCTGTGGACGCCAGCGAGGACCGGAACGAGAAGCGAGCCTCGCGGATGAACGAGGGCGGCGCTCCAAGGATTTTCGGTTCCTGGGGCGCGTACAGATTCAGGCAGCTCGCGTCTTCGCCGGGACGCACGCGGAACGGCACGAACCGCACCTGCGCGAACTCGGGGTCGTCGGCGGAACCGATGCTCAGCTCGTCGCGGCCCTCGTCGGTATTCGGATCGTGAACGATCGGCAGCACGGACTCGGCGACGAGCGGGAACCCTCCCGTTCCCGAGTCTGGGGCCAGGTCCACGCGCCCGCTGTCCTTGCGAAAGGCCTCGACCGAGACGATGACGAAGGTCGCGAAGGCGATCAGCGCCACGCACAACAGACTGCGGCCCGGCCTCGAAGTGACGTACCGCGCGCCCAGGCGCACGAGCCCGAGCCATCCAGGCGTGGTGATCGGCCGCACGTGCGATCGGCGCAGAGAGATCGCCAGCGCACTCAGCATCGAGATCAGGAGGAGCCCGCCGGCGCCGAAGAACCCGCCGACGTCGGCGACGGCTCCTGCCCACGCTGCTGCCATCAGCCCGACCGCGCCCAGCGCCGACATGGTGGCCACACCCGCGAGCAGCCGGACGCGACGTCCACCGGTGCCGCCCGACTCGAGCACGCCGGCGAGGAGCGCCCGCGCGGGTGTGTGGCGAAGCCCGCGCAGCGACCACAGTACGGCGCCGAGCGAGGCCAGCACACCCACGAGCGCGCCCACAGCCAGGTCTCGCGCAGAGAGATGCAGGTACAACTCCCGTGTGCCTACGGCACCGACCCACCAGGTGCGCAGCCCGCCCATCAGGGCTTCGCCGTAGCCCACCGCGCCGACCACCCCCAGCAGACTGCCGGCAGCGGCCAGCACGAGCCCCTCGATCAGAAATAGGCGGCGAACCGCCGGCTGGGCGAAGCCCGTGGCCTGCAGCGTCCCGATCTCGCGCACGCGCTGTTCGACGCCGAGCTTGAAGAAGAGGGCTGCCAGGAGCAGCGCCGCCACGATCAGAAAGAAGCTGAAGTACACGAAGTATTCGCCGAAGTCGGTCGACCCTTCGGCGGCGGCGAGGCCGCTGGCCCGGACCGGCAACACCGCGAAGCCTGCCGCCTCGGGATCGAGGCGCTGCCTGAGGCCCTCGGCCAGCTTCGCCTGGGCCTGCGACAGATCGTCCGACGGCGTCCGCGCGCTCGCCGCGTCATCCTGCGGCATCGCGAGCCTCACCGACGACAACTGGCCGAACCGGCTGCGCCAGAGCTGCTGCCCACGGGCCAGTGTGATGAACGCCTTGGGCGTGGCACGGTACTGGTGCCAGTAGTCCTCGTCGACCTGCCGGATGCGGCCAAGGTCCATCGGGAACGGCGGGTCCCAGCCTCGCATGTCCCGCGCGTCGGAAATCCCCGGAACGGCAGGCGCCAGCGAGCCGTCCACATCCCCGTCGATGGCCACGACTCCCGCAAGACGGAAGTGCGCCGTCTCGGTCGTCAGCCGCCCGTCCTCGCGCCAGCGGTAGTAGTCGAGTTCGATCGGATCGCCGCGAGACACGCCCAGCTCACGCCACGCCCACTCGTTCAGCCAGATCGACTCGTCCGGCGCGACCGGCGAGGCCGGAGGCGCTCCCGCCCCCACAGCGCGGAGCGCGGTCAGCGCTCCGCGGCCGAGTACGGCTGCCGTCACCACCGAGTACGGAATCTCGCGGCCGTTGCCGCGAATCGCGTTCGCGAGGTAGCTGAAGACGCCCGACGACACGAACCCGGCATCGGCTGCCGCATCGGTGGCCGCCGCCGCCAGGCGCTCGTCGAGCAGAATCCGCGCGCTCTCGACAGTCAGGCGCTGCTGCCGGGGCACGCGCCGGATGGTCACGCCGGCATCCTGCAAGGTGAACGCACGGTTGAGGGCGGAGCGGACGGCGTCGGGATCCCAAGCCCGGGATCCGGGATCCGGCCGTTCGACTCGCTCGCTCAGGCCGCCCTGAGCCCGGTCGAAGGGCGGTGCTGCTCTGGTCGACGGGCTTCGGCTGGGCTGCGCTCGGGTCGGCCTGGTGACCGGAGATGAGGCCACGAGGATCGTGTTCGCGCGGGAAGGCTCGCCCAGGTCCCGCTGCAGCCGCGCGAGGGGCACGAACACGGCCAGCACGTCCTCCTGGGAGGACTGCAGCGCGAACTGACCCAACTCGTCCGCCTCGAGGACGCCGCCGCTCGTCAGGCGGATCGTCCGGCCCACGAGGTCGCGGCGTCCGTACAACGACTCTCTCGGGACCGCGCCGCTGGTCTCCAGCCTCAGCAGCAGGGTGTCGCCGGACTGGATCCCAAGCGCATCCGCCAACGGCTTCCCGACCAGCGTCGTCCGCCCCTCGGGCCCCGACCGCGAGAGCCCGTGGAACGTCCAGAACCGGTCATCGACGCCGTAAACCTGAACCGCGCGCGACCGCCGGCTGGCTCCCTCACGAGCCAGCACGCCATCGAGGCGGATGATGGGGCACGCGATCGCCCCGCTCACGTTTACACCCGACAGGAGCTCGTCTGCGAGGTCTTCGCGAAAGAACCGGTCCGACGCCACGACGACGTCCGTCGCGCCGAGCCGCTGCGCGACGAGATCGCGCAGGCTGCCGCGCACCGATGTGCCGACGAGCAGCGCCCCCGACAGCACGGACACGGCCACCGCTACGCCGCTGATGACGGCGAGGTTCGTCCGCCAGTAGTACTGCAGGCTCCGGATGACGAGGGGCGTCACGCGAGGCCGCCTTCGTGACGCGCGAGGCCGCAGGAAATCCATCGCATCGGCGCGCTCAAGCGGCCTGCAGGCGGGCGTCGCTCAACCGGAACGTGCGGGTGAAGCGCCGCGCCAGTTCGAGGTTGTGAGTGACGACGATCAGGATCGTCCGCTGCGCCTGGTGCAGGTCGAGGAGCAGGTCGGCGACGGCAGCGGTGGACTCGTGATCGAGATTCCCGGTGGGCTCATCGCACAGGACGAGCCTGGGATTCCGAATGAGCGCGCGTGCGACGGCCACCCGTTGCTTCTCGCCGCCGGAGAGTTCGGCCGGGCGGTGATGCAGGCGATGACTCAGGCCAACCTGTTCGAGCAGGTCGATCGCGCGCGTGCGGGGCGCGTCTCCGTCGCCGCCACCTGCAATGGTCGGGATCAGGACGTTCTCGAGTACCGAGCACTGCGGCAGCAGGTGGTGGTCCTGGAACACGAATCCGACCTGGCGGTTCCGGAAGGCCGCGAGGCCCGTATCGTCCAGCGTGTACGGGTTCGTGCCGTCGAGCGTAACCGTCCCCGCGCTTGGTGGGTCGAGCGCGCCGAGCACGTGCAGCAGGGTGCTCTTGCCGCTGCCGGACGGGCCGACGATCGCAGCGCTGTCTCCCGCCTCGAGGTGGAGGTCGATATCCGACAGGACGGTAATGGGGCCCGCCGGCGCAGGATACTGTTTCGCGAGACCGTGGGCGTCGAGCACGACGATTCTCCGTTCGGTCAACTCACGAGACATCGGCGCGCGCGCCCTACCGTGCGGCGGCCACCCGTTCGCCATCCCGCGGCGTGAGCAGCGACCGGTAGACGTCGAGGGTCCGGTCCCGCATGACGGTCGAGCTGTAGTGGGTCCGCACGCCCTCGTACCCCGCGTCGCCGAGGCTCCGGCGCCGGACCGGGTCGGCCATGAGTTCGAGGAGCCCGTCGGCAATCGCGTCCGGGTCGTCCGGCGCGACCAGAATGCCCCCGCCGGATGTCTCGACGATCTCGGTCGCCGCACCGCGGCGCGGCTGCGCGA
This sequence comes from uncultured Vicinamibacterales bacterium, assembly GCA_964481395.1. GTDB lineage: Bacteria > Acidobacteriota > Vicinamibacteria > Vicinamibacterales > JAKQTR01 > JBFMFH01. The sequence goes on along the minus strand of CAYZYG010000058.1, from coordinate 7,214 downwards.
TCGGCACGCCGCTGGCCATGGCCTCGAGCAGGAACAGCCCCTTCGGATCCGCGTACGACCCGGGTACCGACAGCACGCTCAGCTCGCGCAGAAAGGCGAGCTTGGCGTTCCTGTCGAGTTCGCCGTGGTACTGGAACTGCCCGGCAAGCCCCCACTCGGTCATCTGCCTCTCGATGCCGGCGAGGTACCCGCGGTGCTCCGCCCCCAGGTAGCCGGCCACCCACAGGCGGCTTGGCCTGGGCGCCGTGCCGCGCGACACGAGTCGATGGTAGGCGTCGCTGAGGACGTGCAGGCCTTTCTCCGGCGCGATGCGGCCGAGGTACCCGATGGTGAACGGATCCGGGTCGCCGCCCTCGCGCTTCGCGTGTCCATCGAGGCTGATGCCAAGCGGGACGATCGCGATACGGCTGCGGTCGATGCCAAGATATTCGGCCATCTGGTCCGCGCCGAAGCGGCTCACGGCGACGAACGCATCGACCTGGTGCGCATGCCGGCGGATCAGGTCGAGCGACTTCGTCCGGTACGGTTCTCCGAGCCCATCGAGGAACAGCTCTTCGCCCTGGAAGGTGCAGCACACGGGCACGCGGAGTTCCGCCTTGATGGCGGGCACCAGGCCGATGAGGAGGGAGTTCGGAATACTGACGATCTCCGGCCGCATCTCATCGGCGAGATAGCGGACGAGCTTCTCGATCTCCTTCCGCTGGAACCCGTCGGGGCCGTGCAGCATCGACACCGTCATCGCGCCCAACTGACTCGCGTCGACGCTCACGCCGAAGCGCATCGCGAAGCGCAGCAGCGGCGGGAAGTCGAGCAGCCGGTCGAGTGCCCACGGCGTGCGCCTGAACAGGGCCAGATGCTGCTGCAGGTAGACGTTGATGCCCCCGAGGAACACGCGCTCGCGGCTCGCGTTCTCCTCGTCCGTCCGTGTCGGCGTGTAGGTGGGAATGAGCTGGACGTCGTGGCCCGCGGCCATGAGCGAGCGCGCCAGCGTGTTGTCGCGCAGACAACTGCCGCAGTACATGTGGCCGGCGCCGGCGGTGATGTAGGCGATCCTCATCCCTCGCGCCTCACGAGCCGAATCGGTACAGCACCCCGTCCTGGGACCCGATGACGAGCGCCCCCTGAGCTGCGGCGGGTGACGCCGATAGCGGCGCGCCCGCCGTGAACTCCCAGACCTTCTTTCCCGTCGCGAAATCGAGTTCGTAGAGCACGCCGTCGTTGGACCCGACGAACACCCGGTCGCCCGACACGACCGGCGACGATTCGACGCGGGCCCTGGAGGTGAACGTCCAGACGGGCTTGCCGGTGGCGCGGTCGATCGCGTGTACGAGCTTGTCGCGGCCGCCGAGGATCACGCGGTCCGCCGTGACGGCGGCCGACGCGTAGAACGGGAACTGCCGGGTCGGGTGCTGGTAGGTCCAGGCGGTGCGGCGCCCCTTCAGGTCGATGGCCACGACCTCGCTGGCGAACGTCCCGACGTAGGCACGGCCGTCGAGGATGGCGGCCGACGCGCCGGTGTACGCGCCCAGCGGCACGGAGAACCGCTCCTTCCCCGTCGCCGCGTCGATCGCGTGCAGGTGCTCGTCACAGCCGGACACGTAGACCGTTCCCTCAACGAGCGCCGGCGTGGCGTGCACCGGTCCGCCGGTTTCAACCTTCCACACCAACTCGCCGGTGACGGCCGCGAGCGCGTACACGTACTGGTCGTACGACCCGATGTAGACGCGGTCGCCGGTGCATGTCGGCGAGGATCGTATCTCCCCGTCCGTCTTGAACGTCCAGCGGACCTTGCCTGTCGTCACGTCCACCGCATGCACGACCCCGTCGAGGTCACCGACGAACGCCACTCCGCCGCTCACGCAGGGCGACGACTCCTGCACCGGCCCCGTGGTCTGATACAACCATCGGGCCTTCCCGGTCGCCAGGTCGACGGCGTGCAGGTGACCGTCCATCGACCCGACGTAGACCGTCCCCTCGACGATGGCCGCAGACGATTCGATCGAGTCCTTCGCCTCGTAGCTCCAGCGCAGAACGGGCGGGCTCGAGACGGAAGCGTCCGTCACCCCCAGCAGAGCCGGCGACGAGCGGAACATCGGCCAGGCACGACCACGCGAGGGCTCCTGCGCCGGCAAGCCCAGCACGGCGCCGGCCAGGAGCAGCGCGCAGACCGCCAGCCGGCGTTGCCTGACTGGCGTCACTGCGCCCGCTCCGCCTTCGGCTCGGCGATGGCGAACAGCTTCGACCGGCTCATCAGGTACAGCACGCCGTTGGCCGGCACGGGCGTGCTGTAGACGGCGGTCCCCATGTTGGGCTCGGCGATCTTCTTCATCGCCTTGCCGGTCGCGAGGACGATGACGTCGCCATCCTCGTCGCCCAGGTAGACCTTGCCGTCGGCCACGAGGGGCGAGCCCCAGACGGCCGCCAGCGCGTCGAACGTCCAGTACGGCGCGCCGGTCGCCGCATCGAGGCAGTGGAGGAATCCGCTGAAGTCCGAGATGTACACGAGGCCGTCCGCCACCGCGGCCGTGGAGATCGAGCGACGGATCTTGTCGTAGTGCCACACGCGTCCGGTCTCGGTGATGTCCCCGGTCTTCGTCGGGTCGATGGCGTACAGGTGGCCGACGCCCTCTCCGTTCTCCGGATCCTGGCCGACGGCCATGAACACGCGGCCCCCGCTGAACACAGGCGAGGCGACACCGTAGTTCCGCGTCTTCGGCCAGACGGCGTCCTTCGGGTTCAGGTCGAACCGCCACAGCGGCGCGCCCGTCCTGGCGTTGAACGCGTAGAGCCAGCCGTCGCCGCCGGGAAAGACCACCTGCATGACGCCGTCGACCTCACCCAGCGACGGCGAGGTCCACTGCCCATGGAGGATGCGATCCCCGGGAGACGCATCCTGCCAGACGACCTTGCCGGTCTCACGGTTCACCGCGAGGAAGCTCGGCGCCTTGGGCGCGGGAATGGGCCCCTCTTCGCTCCGCCCGTTGGAGGTCGCGACGAAGACCAGATCCTCCCACACCACGGGTGACGAACTGGCCATGTACAGTTGGACGACGCCCAGCTCCTTCATCATGTCGAGCGTCCAGACGATGTCGGCGTCCTGCGGGCCCTTGAGCGTCTCGCCCTCGAACGGGCCGTCGTTGGCGCCGTCGGTGAAGCCCTCGGTGTCGAGCGCGACCAGCTCGCCCCGATTCGTCACGTAGTAGAGACGATCGCCCACCACGGCGGGCGAGGAGCAGACGCCCTGCTCGGGCCAGTCCACGCCCTGACCCGCGTCGAGCTTGTCGCTCACGGCCTGCCAGAGGAACGCGCCATCGGCTTCCCGGAAGCACATCAGGACGCCCTTGTCGCCCGTGACGGCCGGGTTTCTCGGGGCGTCGTTGTTGGTGCCCACGAACACCTTCCCGCCGGCGACGACGGGGTTGCCGTAGGACGTCTCGCCGAGATCGGCCGTCCACTTGATGTTCGTGCCCGCGGTCACGTCCCAGGTCGAGGGCAGCCCGGTCATGGGCGACGCCATGTTGCGCGACGGCGTGCCGCCCCACATGGGCCAGTCCTGGGCCGCGAGGGCCGCGACCATCGGCACGGCCATCAGAAGTGACAGGAGAGATGCACGGGCCTTCCCCATCGAACGCTCACCTCGCGTTGTGTGGCGGCTCGCCAGCGTCTCGTGATCCCGAGGGAGCCGCGCCACGCAGACAGTGCCGTCTTCGCTGGCGAGGACGATCTTACAGGCTCCGGACGCCCGTGCAGCCGCAAAAGCGTCGGCCTGGGCCCCCCGGGTGCTGGCTGCGGTCCTCTGTCGGTAACGGTCCACCGCGACGGTTCTGAAGAGGCCTCCGCCACGAGCATGAGGCGCGCTACACCATCCACCCGTCCTTCAGCCTGATGACGCGGTTGCCGTAGCCGGCGTTCACCTCGGAGTGCGTGACCTGGACGATGGTCGTGCCGGACTGGTTGAGACGGGTGAACAGCTCCATGATCTCGCGGCCCTGGTCGGAGTGCAGGTTGCCCGTGGGTTCGTCGGCCAGGATGAGCTTCGGGTTGGCGATGACGGCCCGCGCCACGGCCACGAGCTGCTGCTGGCCGCCGGAGAGCTGGTTCGGGTACAGGTCCTTCTTGCCGACGATCTGGAAGCGGTCGAGCGTGTCGGCGACGATGGCCTGGCGATCGGCTTTCTTGACGTCGCGGTACGAGAGCGGCACCTCGAGGTTCTCGTAGACCGTCAGGTTGTCGAGCAGGTGATAGCTCTGGAACACGAAGCCGACGTACCGCTTCGCGAGCGCCGCCCGATCTTTCGTCTTCATGTCGTGGACCATGTGGCCGTCCAGCTCGTACTCGCCAGACCAGCCGGCGTCGTACATGCCGAGGATGTGCAGGAGCGTCGACTTGCCCGCCCCGGACGGCCCCATGATGGACACGAAATCGCCTTCGGCGATGTCGAAGGTGACGCGGCGCAGGACGTAGGTCCGGCTCGGGCCGTGCTCGTAGTAGCGTTCGATGTTGCGCAGGCTGATCATAGGCTGTCTGTCCTCGAGAGGCGGATCAGGCGCGAGCGCCCGTTCACCGCCGGAACATGTACGCGAGTTTCACGAAGAATCCGTCGATCGTCCGCGTGTATCCGGTGCCGGGATACAGGAGCGGGTCCTTCGCCAGGCTCGCCCCGTACCCGAAGAACGCCACCGTACCGGGCGTCGGTTCGAACGACACCAGCACGTCCGCGCGCAGGCCTTTCGTGTCCTGCGGGCCTGCCGGGCTGCCGTCGATGTAGATCGCTCCTCCGGACACCGGATCGACGAGCGCGGAGCGCTGTTCGAACCGGTATTCGGTGACGAGGCGGAAGAACAGCGATCGCCGCGGCTGATACTCCAGCTTCACGCGCGGAATCGTCGACCGGGCGTACTCCGAGCCGTCGCGATCCCGGGTGATGCGCGTCGAAACCAGGCTGCCCTCGAGCCGCACCGAGGCGGTCGGGCGGACCAGCAGCGAGAGCGACCCGCGCAGTTGCCGGCCCTCTGCCGCTTCGGCATAGATCGGCGTGCCGCCGTAGCTGACGCTCAGGTTACCGTTGAACTGCTGGTAGACGGGCGTCGTCAGCGAGTAGGTGCCGCTCCACGCGGACACGCTCTCCGGTGCGGCGAACGCGACGAGGTTGCCGTCGGGAGCCAGGATGGCGTAGCCGTCGAACTGGTGTTCCTCGAAGCGGACGAAATTCCGGCTGAACCACGCGCCGGCCGTCCAGCCTCCCCGGAACTGACCATTCAGGTTGAGCGAGTCGCCGCCCTCGATCGCAGGCGCATCGCCGAAGTCGGCGTACGTCCAGATGCGGTTGAGACTGAGGAAGCCCGTGAACGACTCAAGGGCCGCGCCGCGTGCGCCGTAGTACGTGAGCCGGTTGCTGGCGCGCCCTTCGACGATGTTGCTGCGCGGCACGTAGCCCGCCTGCGTCTCGAACTGCTCACCGAAGCCGGTGAGCTTGTAGTTGAACCCCCAGGTGCGCGCCGTCCGGTCGAACTCGCCCTGCCACATCGGCGACGAGACCGTGCCGCCATCCCGTTCCGTCCACGACCCGCCGACCTGCCCGAACACGTAGTACAGCTTCTTGAACACCAGCCGCGCGTCTGCCGCGGCGACCCGGTTGAACCCGCCGTCTCCCGAACGGTCAGTGAAGGTCACGCCCGCGAGCGAGTCCGACCCGATGTCCTGGCGCAGGCGCGCAATGGTGAACCAGGCATGCCTGTCGCCCGTGTCGTCGGCGGCCGACAGAAATGCGATTCCTGTCTTCCCCACCTTGCCGGTCACCTTCCCGCCGCCGGTGGGATCGACGATCTGCCGGGTGTAGACAAGCTGGTTGGGCGTGGCGAACAGCTCGATGCCCTCGAGGAAGAAGGGCCGCTTCTCCGGGTAGAACAGGGCGAATCGCTCGTTGACCGTGACCTGGGAGGCGTCGGTCTCCACCTGAGAGAAGTCCGGATTGACCGTGGCATCGATCGACAGGTTCGTGAAGCCGAATCGGGCGTTCAGGCCGGGCTCGATGTCGGCCGTCCCGTAACGGAACCGCCCGTCATCCTGTCGCGCGCCGTCGAGGGACGCGGTGACGAACGGCTGCAGTTCGGTCACCACCCCGCGCTGCAGGTCGTGCAGCCCCTCCATCGTCCCGGCCTGGGCGAGGAAGCTCGCGACGCGCCGGGCGTCGGTCCACGTGTCCTGGCGCCCCGTGCGCTGCGTCTTCCGCGCGACGTTGATGCCCCATCGCAGCGGCTGCGTTCCGGGGTAGCGCAGGCTCTTGAATGGGATTCGGATCTCGACGACGTAGCCCTCGGCAGTCACCTGCCCCTTCGAGTCGAACTGGTAGTCCGGGCTGAGGTCGACCTGCCCGGACATCATGTTGCCGCCGAACATGCCGCCGCGCATGTGCGCGGCCGTGAACCCGCCCTCCGTCTGCACGCCGTCTTCCTGAACCCCGAGCGGGTTGACGCCGAAGATGAACGCACGGCGCCGGTCGTTGAACGTGTCGAGGTAGATCCGGACCCAGTCGTCGTTGCCGATGTTGTCGCGGTCCGCCACCGTGGCCCGCACCGATCCCGGCACAGAATCGTAGGCCATGACGCCCACGTGCAGGGCTTTCGGCGAGAACCAGATCAGGACCTCCGTCCGCTCGCTGGCCGGTTGCCCGTCAACGGGCTGATATTCCGAGAACCCGCCCAGGCGCGTGGCACGCGACCAGGCTGGCTCATCGAGCCGGCCGTCCACCACGACGGGTTCGTCTATGCGGGGCACGGAGAACACCGGGCCGCCCTGTCCCTGCACGACGGCGGGGGCGGCGCCGGGCAGCGGCTGGGCCGGTTCGGCCGGGGACTGGAGCAGACCGAGACACAGGAAGATTGAGACCATCGTGGGGAAACCGTCAGAACGCCGATCCGAAACGATCTGCGGAATTCTACACGATGGCCCACGACGGCGCGGCGGGAGCCGAGTCCCGCCGAGGCTCGCTACGCCATCGACATGGCGTCGACCGGTTCGTCAACGACCTTCCCGTCGAAGAGATGAACCGACCGGTCCGCGTGCCTCGCAAAGCGGGGGTCGTGCGTGACCATGCAGATCGTCGACCCGGCCGCGTGCAGCTCCATGAGCAGCACCATCACCGCCTCCCCGTTGCGCGAGTCGAGCTTGCCCGTGGGCACGTCCGCCAGCAGGATCGCCGGCTCGCCGACCAG
>CAYZYG010000057.1:0-31539 GCA_964481395.1 uncultured Vicinamibacterales bacterium | reverse complement strand
GCTGCACCGCAATCGTCGTCGCCACCGACGCCGTCTGCGTCTGCACGACCTCCGCTGCCCCGGTCACGATGACGGTCTCACTCAGTTCCCCGAGTTCCAGCGACACCCGCACCGACGCCGGCTGCGCCGTCACCACCTGCACGTCCGGGGCCACGAACGTCTTGAACCCCATCATCGACACGGTCACCGTGTAGGTGCCCGGATTCAGGGCGGGGATCGAAAACCGCCCCTCGGCGTCCGTCACCGTCGGGTACGTCGCGGCCGTGGCGTTGTTCTTCACCACCACGTCCGCGCCCGGCAGCACGCCGCCCGAACTGTCCGCCACCACCCCCGACAACGACGTCGTGCCGCCGCTCTGCGCGTACGCCAGCGGGCTGCACAGGCACAGCACGGCCAGGCACGCCAGCGCACACTTCCACACCGGTACTCTGCGTCTCATTGAGCCTCCCTCCATCGGACAACTGCACACGCAAGTACGACAACCGTGATCCGCAGCAGACAGGAGCCGCCATCGGCCATGGGAGAGATGATGGCGATCCGTAGCCCGCTGGCCACCCGCAGCGACACATCGACCGGCAGACCCGAACCCGGCCCGCCGGCCACACGCCGCAGGAAACTGTGCCAGGAATTATCGTTGGGGACACAGGTTTGTCAAGCAAAACCGAACGTTCCCGATCGGCAGTCCGGAGGAGGGGACCGGTGGCATGCCGTCACCGGGCCTTACCCCTGGACTTCCCCGCCAGTCGACCCGATCACGCGCGCAACGCTACAATCACCCGAACGACCGATGAAGCTCGCCTGCTACGACGTCTACCTCAGCACGACACAGCCCGACGGCCCCGTCGCGGCCGCGGTCGCCGGAGGCCTGTCCCGTCTCGGATTCCGCGTCTGCGTGGCCGGACGCTCCCCGGGAACCGCAGGGGTCGACGAACGCCTCGCGATCATCGCCGACACCGCGGATTTCGTGGTCGTCCAGGAGGGAGCCGCCAGCGAGCCGGATCCGGACGGCCCATCGACGCGGGACCAGGAGATCGCTCAGGCGCTGGCCACCGGCCGGAACCTGCTCTGGATCGCCGAGCACACCGCAGCGACGACGACGCCCGCGCCCCCGTCGCCACGGCTCATCACCCTGAAGCCGTGGCAATACGTCCCGTTCGACCCCGCACGCAGCCGCGAGGCCGTCGCCATCCTGTCGCACCGGCTGCTCAGCTCCCAGGAGGTCGAGGACCGGCTCCTGATGCGACGGGTCAAGCAGGCCACCGCGGTGGCGGCAGCCGCCCTCCTCGTCGTCGTCGCGGGTCTCATCATCCCGCCGCTTCTGAGAACCTGGAATCAGCCCAAGCCCCCTCCACCCGTGCCACCGTTCGAAATCCACTGGGCCGGATTCGGCCAGCGGACCGATGCCGGGCGAACCGTGCCGTTCCGCGTCCGGGCCGGCGTGCCCGTCGGGCCAGGCGACCAGATCCGCCTCCTGCTCGCCCCGAGTGCCGATGGTTTCGCGTATGTCATCACCACCGACCGGCGGGGCGCGGTCCGCGTTCTATTCCCCGACACCACCCTCCGTGGGGTCGCCGGCGTGAAGGCCGGCCGGACCTACGAGGTGCCTGGCGGCGACCGGTGGCTCACCGTCGACCCCGAAGCGGGACTCGCGGGCGTGTTCATCATCGCGAGCTACGATTCGCTGGAGAACCTCGAGGAACTGGCCGAGGAACCCGACGGCGAAGGCCAGCCGAAGGCGAGGCTGGAACTGCTCGCGTCGACGCTCGACGGCCTCCTCGATGGCCGCCACGCCGCCGTGAGGTCCCGGCCGATGACCAGGAAGGGCCAGGTCGTGCTCCAGCATCTGGGCGGCAGCGCGGCGCCCGCGCCGGCGTCGGTCTCCGTGGCTGACGGGTCGCGCGTCACATACCCCTACGACACCCAGCGGGGTCTCGTGGCCGCCGCCGTCGAGATCCGTTTCCCCGCAGCGGAGCCAGTCGGCGCGGATGCCCCGAATCAGCCCAAGCCAGCAGTCGACACCGCCGGCCACAAGTAGCCCGCGTCCATGCTCCTCTTCATCCTCGGCGTCGTCGTCATTGTCGTCGGGCTGGCGGGCCTCGTCCTGCCGGGACTGCCCGGCACGCCGCTCGTGTTCGCCGGCAGCCTGCTCGTCGCGTGGGCCGACGGTTTCGAACGCGTCGGCTGGTTTGCGCTTCTGCTGATCGGGATGCTCGCGCTCGTCAGCGCCATCGCCGACTACGGCGCCAGCGTGTTCGGCGCGAAGAAGGCCGGGGCGTCCGCCTGGGGCGTTGTCGGCGCGTTCCTGGGGCTGGTCGTCGGCCTGCCGTTCGGGATCCCGGGCATTGTGCTCGGTCCGATCGTCGGCGCCACGGTCCTGGAGTACTTCAAGAACCCGCAGGTGAAGCAGGCAGCCCGGGCGGGCGCCGGCGTCGTCATCGGCCTGGCGGTGGGGGTGGCCGTGAAGTGCGCCTGCGCGTTCGCGATGATCGGGGTGCTCGTGGCCAGCTATCTTTTCTGACGACTGTCGGGACCGGGGATCGGTCACGGATGTTCGGGGGCCGCGCCAAAGGGCAACGCGGAGCCACCCCACCCTCTCTGGATTCCCGCTTCCGCGGGAATGACCCGACAGCGGCTCCTCCCCCGTCCACTCCCGCCGTATCTCGCCGCAGGACCGGTTCCCGGCCCCTGGTCCCCGGTCCCCGATCGAGTGCTTGACATTGTATTATCAATAGAACATATTGGACCGTCACGCCGTCCCGTCTCCCTCGAGGCTCCTTCCGCCGCTGGCGCCGTCGGTCGTACCACTGTGGCGACCGCTGCCCGGACGGCGGACCGCCGACGGGCTCGGCCGTGGCTCCCGCCCCCGCACGGAGACGCGCCAGCCATGCACATCGTCGTGTGTCTCAAACAGGTGCTCGACCCCGACATCCCGGCTCGCGACTTCAAGGTCGATGGCGAGCGGCGCGAGGCGGTGCGCGGGTCGGCCTCTCTCGTGACGAACATCTTCTGCGAGAACGCGCTCGAACTCGCCCTGCAGATCGCCGATCGCGAACCCGGTACGACGATCACCGCCGTCTCGATCGGCCCGGTTTCTGTTGAAGACACGCTGCGAAAGGCTCTCGCGCTGAAGGCAACGAAGGCCGTGCACGTGCGTGCCGACACCCCGGCGCATCCCGTACCCGGCGACGTGGCGCGCCTGCTCGCGGCCGCCATTCGGCGCCTCGACCCGGCCGACCTGATCCTGCTGGGCCGGGAATCCGCCGACTGGGGCACGGGACAGACGGGAGGCCTGCTGGCCGAGGAGCTGCAGTGGCCCTGCGTGGGGTTCGTCGATCGCATCGAACGAGCCGACGGAGGATCTGATCTGTTGCTGCGGCGCCAGACCGACACCGGCTGGGAGCGGATCCAGGCCACGCCGCCAGCGGTGTTGACCGTCACGAACGACGAGCGCAACGTGCCGCGCATTCCGAAGACCCGCGACGTCATGCTCTCCTTCCGCCAGACGATTGCAAGCTGGACACCCGCCGACCTGGGCCTGGCGGACGCCTTCACGGCGGCACGCGCGGACGCGAACGTGATCGGTCTCAGCGTGCCGGTCGCCGACGTGCGCTGCGAGTTCGTGTCCGGCCGGTCGGTGGAGGAGAAGGTTGACGCCTTCGCCCGGCGGATCCTCGACGTGATCCGGGCCGGCAGCTGATGGCCGAGGACGAACCATGACTCTGCACACCACCGTCGTCGTCCCTGCGTTCGCGTCCGCCGATCGGGCGCTCGTCGGCCTGGCCGGCGCCGCTCGTTCGCTGGCCGACGCCCAGGGCGAAGCGGTCCGCGCGTACGTCGCCGGGCCGGCGGCCGAGGCGGCCTGCGCCGCCCTCGCCCCGTACGTCTCGCAGCTTCACGTCCTGTCTCACGAGAGCCTGGCCGAGTACCAACCTGAGCGATATCTCGCCGTCTTCACCGAGGCCTGCCGCACCAGCGAGGCCCGGGTGGTCCTGCTGGCGGGCGATACGTACAGCCAGGAACTGGCGCCGCGCCTCGCCCACCGGCTCGGCGGCGCCGCTGCCGCGGATGGCGTGGCGCTCGGCGTCGTCGACGATGGCCTCGATGTGCGAAGGGCGGCGTACGGGGGAAAGGCGGAGGCGGTTTTCCGTATTCGCCGCCTCCCGGCGGTCGTCTGGGTTCGCGCCCGCGGGTTCCAGGCACCGGCCCAGCTGGCCGAACCGGGCGTACGCACGGATGTCCCGGTGACGCCTCCCCCAACCGTCGCCACCCGCATCGTCGATCGGGCCGTGGACAGCTCAGGAGAGGTCCGCCTCGAAGACGCCACTCGCATCGTGTCGGGCGGCCGCGGAGTCGGAGCGGAGGGCTTCGCCCTGCTGCAGGAACTCGCCAAGGTCCTCGGGGCGCAAATGGCCGCCACGCGTGCGCCCTGTGATGCCGGCTGGGTGCCGGCGTCCTGGCAGGTCGGGCAGACGGGCAAGAAGGTCGCACCGGACCTCTACGTGGCCATCGGCCTGAGCGGGTCAAGCCAGCACCTGCTGGGCATCTCGGACTCGAAGGTCATCGCGGCCATCAACCTCGACGCGGACGCGCCCATCTTCCGGCACAGCCAGTTCGGACTCGTCGATGACTTCCGCACGGTCGTGCCGCTGCTTCGCGACAAGCTCGCCGCGCTCGGATCATGATCGACGCCGACGCGACTCGCACGATTCTCTGGAACATCAGCTACGGCTGGCTGATGTACGTCCTGTTCGCGGTGGCCGCGGCCATCGGCGGCTGGGGGCTCTGGCTGAAGATCCGACGATGGAGGCTCGGCCGGCCTGAGGACGATCTGGACCGCACCGGTGAGCGGCTGTTGCGGCTGCTCCGGTACGCCGTCGTGCAGACGCGCACGTGGCGAGTCCCCGACGCCGGGCTCATGCACGGCGGTCTGTGTGCGGGCTTCGCCGTGCTGACGATCGCCACGATCGTGGTGCTCATCGACTACGACCTCGGCCTGCCGGTGATGCGGGGGCCGTTCTACCTCTACTTCCAGTCGCTCGCCGTGGACCTCTTTGGGGCGGCCGTGCTCGCGGGTGCGCTGTGGGCCGCGTGGCGCCGACGCCCAGGAGGCCCTGCCCATCTCGTCCGGTCGGCCGAGGCCTGGGGACTGCTCGGCCTCATCCTCGTCACCGTGGTCGGCGGGTTCGTTGTCGAGGGCTGGCGGATCGCGGCCACGGCCGATCCGTGGGCCGCCTGGTCGCCGATCGGCAAGATCGTCGCGGACGCGTCCGCTGCCGTCCTGTCACGCGACGCCATCGTCGCGGGGCACCGTGTCGCCTGGTGGTCACACCTGCTGGCCGCGTTCGGCCTGATCGCCTGGGCGCCCTACACGAAGCTCGCGCACGTCCTCATCGCGCCGCTCAATATCTACGCCGGACCGCTGGACCCCATCGGGGCCTCGCTGCGCCCGATCGACTTCGAGCGAAGCGAACGGCTCGGCGTGAACCGCCTCGAGGACTTCGCCTGGAAGGACCTCCTCGATCTCGACGCGTGCACGGAATGCGGGCGCTGCACGGCCGCGTGCCCGGCGAACCGCGTCGGCAAGCCTTTGTCGCCGCGCGACATCATCCTGGGGCTGCGTGAACTCCTGCACGGCTCGGACGCCTCACCTGAGAGCGCGACGACCACGTCGGCAGCCAGCACGGAACCTCCCGCGGTGCACCCCGTCATCGGCACCGTACCGGCCACCTCCCCCGACGCGCTCTGGGCGTGCACGACATGCGCCGCCTGCGTCCAGGCCTGCCCCGTCCTCATCGGGCAGATGCCGAAGATCGTCGACATGCGGCGCTTCCTCGTGATGGAGGAAGCGGACTTCCCCGAGAGCCTCCAGGCCATCGTGCGGTCGCTCGAGTCCCGCGGGCACCCGTTCCCGGGAACGCAGGCGTCCCGCGTCGACTGGGCCGCTGGCCTCGGCATTCCCGAAGCGTCGAGCGGCGCCAACGCCGACACGATTCTCTGGGTGGGCTGCGCCGGGGCGCTGGTCGAGCGAGGCCAGCAGATCACCCGGGCGCTCGCTCGACTGCTCCAGCGGGCGGGCGTGCCGTTCGCCATCCTCGGCCGCGAGGAGAAGTGCACGGGCGACGCGGCGCGGCGCATCGGACATGAGTTTCTGTTCGAGCAGCTCGCCCGCGACAACATCGCGACGCTCGCGCGATACGGAGTCACGCGCATCATCACGGCGTGCCCGCACTGCGACAACACCTTCCGCCACGAGGACCCGCGCCTCGGCGGCACGTTCGAGGTCGTCCACCACACCGAGATCCTCGCCGACCTGGCCCGTGAAGGCCGGCTGCACGGCACGACGCAGCCGGCGGGCGTCACGACGACGTTCCACGACCCGTGCTATCTGGGGCGCCAGAACGGGGTGTTCGACGCGCCGCGCATCGTCGCGGGCCTGGCCACGGGCGCGGCTCCCGTCGAGATGGCCGAGCACGGCAGCGGGAGCTTCTGCTGCGGAGGCGGCGGGGGCTTGAGCTTCGCCGAAGAACCTCCGTCGATGCGGGTCAACCAGGCACGCGCTCGTCAGGCTCTCGCCACGGGGGCCGGCGTCGTCGCGACGGCCTGCCCGTTCTGCCTCACCATGCTGGAAGACGGCATCGCGGCGACGAAGAACGACCGCCGGGTCCGAGTCGCGGACATCGGAGAGTTGCTGCTGGAAGCGACAGGGACAGTAGATAGTAGACAGTAGATAGCAGACAGTAGACGGAAGGCGGGAGTCAGGAGACAGAAGACAGGAGACAGAATGGAGCGAGCCCGCCTGATCGGCGGGCCTCCTTGTCGGCCCTTACGGGCCGGACACCACGCCTGGGGCGAGGATCTTAAACGAGCCCCGCTGCGGCCTGCGGCCGGGGTGGACAGGACGGTGATCCTCGTCGGCGGCCGGGATCCGGGACCCGGGATCCGGTGCTGCAGGGCACAGGCGCCTGGGACGGGCGATCACAGGGCCGGTGGTGACACGCCTGGCCCGAGGATCACAGACGAGGGGTCAGGACCGGTCAGGACTGCGCGGAGGCGGGCCCCAACGCAGTCTCCGGAGCTTCCAGGTATCCCCGCAGCGTGGCCATGAATCGCGCGGCCTCGGCCCCGTAGATCGTCCGGTGGTCGTACGTGAGCGTGAGGCTCATCACCTGCCGGACGACGACCTGGCGTTCGTGGACCCAGGGCCGGTCGCCGATCGCGCCCACCGCCAGAATCGCGTTCTCCGGCCGGTTGATGATGGCCACGAACCGGTCGAGCCCGAACATGCCCAGTGACGACACGGTGAACGTGCTGCCGGTCAGGTCGTCCGGCGCGAGCCGCCCCTCGCGCGCCCTCCCCAGCAGATCGATCCGCGCGCGCGCGATCTCCACGACGCTCTTCCTGTCGGCCTCCCGGATCACCGGTACGAGCAGATCGTCATCCTCGACGGACGCGGCCAGGCCCATGTGTACGTCCTCGAAGAGGACGTCTCCCTCGTCCGTGTAGCGGCTGTTCAGTCGGGGATGCGTCCGAACCGCCCGCGCCGTCAACGCGACGATGACGTCCGTCAGCGTCACACGGACTCCCGCGAGGCGCCCGGCGCGAGCCGCGAGTTCCTGGCGGAAGGCCACCAGCGTCGCGGCATCGACGTCCATCGCATGCGTCGCCTGCGCGGCGTCGTGAACGGCCTCCATCATCTTCGCGGCCACGATCCGCCGCCGTCCGGTCCTCGGCACGAGGCGCGACCTGCTGAAAACGGTCGCGGAGGCGGCACCCTGGGACACGCTCACCGAGGTCGGCGGCGCGGACACGGCCTCCCGGTCTGGCGTCGCGTGCGCGTCCACGTACGCCAGCACGTCCTCCTTGGTAATGCGCCCTTCGGGGCCCGTGCCCGTGACGAGCGCGAGGTCGACGCCTTTCTCCGCCGCCAGCGCGCGCGCCACCGGTGCCGCGCGCACCTTGCCGCGCGCGGCGGGAGCGGACGGTTCCGCTCCCGGCAGCGGCTGACCCGCCCCCCCCGGTGCGGCGGAACCTGCCTCGGTGGGCACGCCGGCCCCGCCGCCTCGAAGGCGCTCGTACTCCGCGCGGTCTCCCGCCACCTCCGCCATCACGGCACCAACGGGCAGTTCTTCGCCCGGCTGGGCCCGAATCAGCAGGAGGCCGGGGGCAGGCGCGGTGACCTCAGCGGTGGCCTTCTCGGTCTCGATTGCGAGGATCGGCTCATCCTGCTGAACGGAGGCGCCCTCCCCCTTGAGCCACACCTGGATCTTCCCCGACTCCATCGTCATGCCGAGCTTCGGCATCGACACGGTTACAGACATGGGTCTCCCGACGTCGTCAGTTCTCAGGTGTCAGTTCTCAGTCTTGAGTTCTGGGTTTTTGAGGCTTTGACGCGTACGCACCTCATTACTCATCACTCATCACTGAAAACTGACAACTGACAACTGAGAACTGTCCCTCTCCCTACAGCCCCAGCGCGCGCGCGATCACGAGGCGCTGGATCTCGCTCGTGCCCTCGCCGATTTCGTAGATCTTCATGTTCCGGAAGAACCGCGAGATCGGGTACTCGAGCGTGAACCCGTACCCGCCGAAGATCTGCATCGCGTTGTCGATGACCCGCTTCGCCATCTCGCTCGTGTAGAGCTTGGTGATGGCGGCCTCCGTCGTGTGGGGCCGGTGTTGATCGCGCAGCCACGCGGCCTTGTAGTACATCGTGCGCCCGACCTCGATCTCGGTGCGCATATCAGCCAGCTTGAACTGAATGGCCTGGAACTTGCCAATCGGCTTGCCGAACTGAACGCGCTGCTTGGCGTGCTCGAGCGCAAGGTCCATCGCGCCCTGGGCCATGCCCACGGACAGCGCGCCGAAGTCGATGCGCCCGCGGTCGAGCGTGGAGAGCGCCTGGGCGATGCCGCGCCCGCGATCCCCCAGCAGATTCTCGGCGGGCACGCGCACGTTCTGGAACACCAGTTCGCGGTTGTCGAGGTTGTGCCAGCCGATCTTCCGGATGGGCTTGCTGATCGTCAGGCCCGGGCTGTTCTTCGGCACGACGATGCTGCTGAGCTCCTTGCGGCCGTCGGGCTTCTGGCCGGTCACGCACATGAGCACGATCCACGTGCACGTGTCGAGGCCGGCGTTCGTGATGAACATCTTGGTGCCGTTGATCACCCACTCGCCGCCGGTCAGCTCCGCCCGGGTCTGGATGGCCGACGCGTCGGAGCCCGCGTCGGGTTCCGTGAGGGCGAACGCCGGGTTCTCACCGTTGAGAATGGTCGGCAGCAGGGTCCGTTTCTGGTCCTCGTTCCCGAAGCTGAGGATCATGTCGGCCATCAGGCCCTGCATGTGGTAGGTCTGCGCCACCCCATCGTCCACGCGCGCGAGTTCCTCGGTGACCAGCTGGAACGTAAAGCAGCCCTGGGCCGTCCCGCCGTACTCCTCGGGGATCGCCAGGCTCGTCAGGCCCAGCTCCGCGATCCGCGCGTTGAGGTCGTACGGAAAGTAGTAGTTCTCGTTCCACTTCTCGCACTGCGGCGCCACCTCCTCGCGGGCGAAGCGCCGCGCGATGTCCTGCAGCATCCGCTGTTCACCAGTCAGATCGAAGTCCAGCATGTCACGCTCCCTCGGGGGTTATCTGCCCTTCCACACCGGTTTCCGCTTCTCGAGAAACGCCCGCATGCCTTCCTTCTGGTCCTCGGACGCGAAGAGCAGCAGAAATTCCTCGAGCGCAAAGTCGATTCCCTTGTAGAGATCCATGTCCCCGCCGACGTTGACGGCCATCTTCGCGGCAGCGAGCGCCAGCGGCGGCCGGTCGCACAGCTTCCGGGCCAGGGCCAGCGTCTCGTCCCAGAGTTGGGCCTTGGGTACCACCCTGTTGATCAGGCCGATCCGCGCGGCTTCCTCCGCGCTGACGAAGTCCCCGGTCATCAGGATCTCCATGGCCTTGGCCTTGCCGACCCACCGCGTCAGCCGGACGGTGGCGCCAGCTCCCGGCATGACGCCGATCTTCATCTCCGCCAGCGCGAATTTCGCGTCGTCGGCGGCGATGACGAGGTCGCAGCACACGGAGATCTCGGTGCCGCCCCCCGGCGCCCATCCTTCAACCGAGGCGATGACGGGCTTGCGGATGGTCTCGATCTGGCGGAACCACGTCATCCAGAGGTGCTGGTACGGGCGCTGCTCGACGGGGCCATTGTTCTTGATCTCGTCGATGTCGGCCCCGGCGCAGAACGCCTTGCCTCCCGCGCCCCGCAGGACGATGACGCGGATGCCGTCGTCGGCGGCCAGCGCGTCGAAGCACCGGATGAGGTCCCGCAGGACGTGGGTGTTGATGGCGTTGTGCACCTGGGGACGGTTCAGCGTCACGACCCCGATCTGATCGGTCTGCTCGAATGCGATGTGCTCGAACGGTCCGTGCTCCACGGGCGGACTCCTTTCTGCCGCAATCCGGCGCGCGCGTGGCGGGCGCTACCCCACGACTTCCCTGATCGCCGCCTCGAGCGACGCGGCGTTGGGCAGATACGCATCCTCGAGCACCGGGCTGTAGGGAATCGGCGTGAACGCGCCGCCGACGCGCTTCACCGGCGCTTCGAGGTAGTCGAGGCACGACTCGGCGGCGAGCGCGGCGATCTCCGCTCCCACGCCGAAGGGCACGGGCGCTTCGTGCACGGTGACCAGGCGGCCGGTCTTCTGAACGGACCGCACGATCAGATCGCGATCGAGCGGGCTCAGGGAGATCGGATCCACCACTTCCACGCTGATGCCCTGGCCCGCCAGCGCCTCCGCCACCTTGAGCGCGAGATTGACCGTGTTCGAAACGCCCACCACGGTCACGTCGGTGCCCTCCCGCTTGATCTCTCCCCGGCCGAGCGGAATCAGGACTTCCTCGTCCGGCAACTGGGCCATGGTCCGCAGCATGGCTTTGTGCAGCCACACGATCACGGGATCGTCGTCGCGGATGGCTGACTTCATCACGCCCTTGAGGTCGTGGCCGTTCGAGGGCGCCACCAGCTTGAGTCCGGGAATGCTCGCGAACCAGGCCTCCAGCGACTGGGAGTGCTGGCTGCCGGCGCGCATGCCCCCGCCGGACATCGTGTGAATCACGATCGGCAGCTTCGTGAAGTTCTCTCCCGTCATGTAGCGGATCTTCGCCATCTGGTTGACGATCTGGTCCATCGCCACCATCAGGAAGTCGCTGAACGAGATGTCGACGATGGGCCGGAGGCCCGTGAGGGCGGCGCCGACGGCCATGCCGATGAACCCCGCTTCGCTGTCGGGCGTGTCGAAGACGCGATCGCTGCCGAACTCGTCCTCGAGGCCCTTGGCCATCGCGAACGGCCCGCCAACCGCCCCGCGCGCGTCCTCGGCCATGTAGATCACGCTCGGGTCGCGGCGCATCTCTTCCCGAATGGCTTCGTTGAAGGCTCTCCAGTACTTGACGTCTCTCATGTCCGGCCTCGCGGGCTACGACGGGAACCCGGGCCAGGATGAGGCACAGGGCGTCGCGTAGACATTCGCATACAGATCGGTCACCGGGGGAAACGGGCTGGCCTTGGCGAACTCGACGGCCGCGGCGATCGCGGCATCCGCCTCGGCCTCGATGCGGGCCTTCGCCGCCTCGTCCAGCCCGCCATCGCGCGTCAGCCGTTCGCCACACCGCTTGATCGGGCACCGCGCCATCCACTCGGCCAGTTCCCCGTCCGGCCGGAGCACCACCGGGTCGCCAACGTAGTGCCCTTCCCACCGGTAGGTCACCGAGTCGACGAGCGTCGGGCCGCCGCCCTCGCGCGCGCGCGTGGCGGCCGCCGACACGGCGTCGTACACGGCCTCGACGTCGTTGCCGTCGATCGTCACGCCCGGCATCCCGTAGCCGGCCGCCCGCGCCGCCACCGATTCCACGCCGAGGTGCGACGAGCGCCGGCTCAGCTCGGCCCACTGATTGCTTTCGACGAAGAAGATCACCGGCAGCTTCCAGAGCGCCGCGAGATTCATCGCCTCGTGCACGATCCCCTGGTTGGACGCGCCTTCGCCGAAGAAGCTCAGCGCCACTTGCCCGGTCTTCCGCAGCTTCGCCGTCAGTGCCGCGCCCGTGGCGATCGCGCTGCCCGCGCCGAGGATGGCGATGCCGCCGATCGCGCCGACGCGCGCGTCGGCCACGTGCATCGATCCGCCCTTCCCCCGGCAGCATCCGTCGACCCGGCCCATCAGCTCCGCCATCACCGCCTGCAGCGACACGCCCTTGGCGATGGCCTGGCCGTGTCCCCGGTGCGTGGACGTCATGTAGTCGCCGGGCTTCAGGGCCGCGCAGGCGCCGACGACGCCGGCCTCCTGTCCGATGCAGAGGTGCGTCCAGCCCGGGAGCTGGCCCGCCTTGAACAACTCACCGACCTTCTCTTCGAAGCGCCGGATGGTCACCATCCGCCGGTACATCTCGAGCAGCTGCTCGCGCGCTACGCTCATGGCACGTCGTCCCCCGCGGGATTCCGCGGCCGCCGTCAGAACAGGCGGATCGCGTTCCCGAGTCCCTCGTCACGAAGCTTGAAGCGCTGCGCCCGCTCGGTGGCGGTCTTCGGCAGCGCGTCCCGGAACACCAGGTAGCGCGGCATCATGAACCGCGCGAGGTTCTCGCGGGCCCAGTCCTGGAATGCGCCCGGCGTCAGCGTCGCGCCCGGCTGCAGCACGAGGTGCGCGACGATCTCGTCCTCCCTCAGCGCCTCCTTCTCGGCAGGGCGGTACCCCACGATGGCGGACTCGGCGACGGCCGGGTGGCGGTTGATCAGGTGTTCGATGTGCTCCACCGACACCATCTCGCCTCTGACGCGCAGGGCGTCCTTCTTCCGGCCGACGAACGCCAGGTGGCCCTCCGCGTCGAGGCGTCCGAGGTCGCCGGTGTACAGGTCGTTGCCCTTCAGGCTGTGCGCCGTAGCCTCCGGGTTCTTGTAGTAGCCCTTCATCACGACGCCGCACCGGCACCGGCACACGATCTCACCGACCTCGCCCGTTGCCACGGGCTGACCCGCCTCGTCCACCGTGAGGATGTCGTCGGGGTACTTCGGGATGCCGTCCGAACCGGGTTTGATGTGGCCCGGCGGAACTTCCGTCATGAAGGGGTGCTCGGTCATGCCGTAGAGGCTGTGAAACCGGAGGTTCGGCCAGCGGGCCTTCATCTGGCTGTACAGCGCGCCGAACGTGCCGATGACACCGAAGGACGCCGTGTCCTCGACCGCCTGGCGCTCCGCCTTCATCAGCTTCAGCGGAACGGTGCCGGTCCAGTGGTCCTGCGTGACGCCGTACCGCTGGATCGTGTCCCAGTAGCTCTCGGCGTGGAAGGTGTCCTCCATGATGAGCTGGCACCGGTAATACAGCGAGCCGAGCATGAGCAGATACGCCCAGCCGTGACAGAACGGGAGATAGAGATGGATCCGGTGCGTCTCGTCCGTGCCCAGCACTTCGAGCCCCCGGACGCCCGTCCGGATGTAGGTCGTGTGGGTGTGCAGCACGCCCTTCGGGAATCCGGTCGTGCCGGAGGTGAACAGGATCATCGACGGGTCGTCGGGCGACGCCGGGCAGTCGCAGTCGTCCGGGAGGCCGGCGGACTCCTCGACGAGCCGCGGGATGGGCAGCAGGCGGGCTGGCAGGGTGCCGCCGGAGAGGGCGCGCTCGACCGTGTCGACGTACCGGCCGCTGACGCACACCGTGCCCGCGTCCGAGTGCTCCACGACGTACCGCAGGCTCTCGCCCACGAGCGCGTTGTTGATGGGCACCCACAGCGCGCCCAGGTTGGTGACCGCCATGATCGTGTAGAGCAGTTCGGGGACGTTCTCCGCCATGGTGCAGACCTTGTCCCCGGGCCTGATGCCGTAGCGGCCGCGGAGCAGGTTGGCGATGCGATTCACCTTCGCTTCGAAGGCGCCGAAGGTGTCGACCGTGCCCCGCGGGACGTACGTCAGATACGGGGCGTCCCGGTGCGTCCGGGACGCCTCCCGCATCAGGTCGCGCGTCGTCATGCTGATCGACGTGATGTCGATGCCTCGAAACTGCATCATCGGCTGTCCTCGGCCAGGGCCGGCCGCCCTGGCGCTTTCCCTCGCGCCTGCCGTCATTCCCGCGCACGCTGCCCCGGCCCCTGCGCCGGGGGCGGGAATCCACGTCCGCTGTCTACCGTTTGAACGTCGACGGGTCCTTGGTCTTGCCCACCCGCGTGAAGTAGCGCTCGGGAATCAGATCCGGGTCCTTGTAAAAGAGCCACACGCAGGGCACGTTCGGATCGTCCGAGTATTCGGTGATCTTCACCGGGTACCCGATGGCCTCGATGGCCATGACCTCGTGCCACAGCGAGCAGTGCACGCAGTAGTACGGGAGGCCCGTCTTCCCCCAGGTCCAGTCGTGCGGTTCCTGGATCGTCCCGAGGTTCAACGGCGGCCCCGTGCGAGGGGGCGTGCCGTCGAGTTCGCCGGTGCGCCGCATGCGACCGCCGCTGCCGCACGGATCGAACTCCATCACGTAGCGGTCCTCTTCCTCCCTGAGGACGAAGTCGCCCAGTTCGCCCGGCCCCGTGCGATGCGCGCGCATCGCTTCGGCGAAGAACTCGACCGTCTCGCGCACGGTCATCCGACCGATCCGCCCGTAGAAGACCTTGTTGAGGACCGTCCGCGCGTAGTGCAGCATGCGGCGGGCTTCTTCTTCGCCGAACGTCTTCGCGACGTAGTCGAGATCGGCGTAGGTCCAGTCGCAGTAGAGGTCGTGCAGGCCCTTGCCCTCGTGGGCGACGTAGTCGACGAGCTCGAGGGCCTCCTCGGTCCGGCCTTCCTTGATGAGCGTCTTGAGCTTGGTGAACGTGCTCTTGCCGTGTTCCGCGATGTCCTCGGCCGCGATGACCTTGCGCCCGAGCTTCTCGGAGTACTTGAGTAGACTCATCGCCCGCTCCTACAGCGATTTCGCCGTCTTGTCCTGCCCGAGCTTGCGCTCCATCATGTCGATGTGCCCGTTGCAGGCGCAGCTCTCGGCCAGCCGGCGCACGACGAAGTCGTCGGTCGCCTCGAGCACGTGGATGTGGGCCCCGTTGGCGGCCACCATCACGTCGTTCGCCGCCAGGTCGAACTCCGGCCATTCGGCGTGGAGCGGCGGGATCGACTGCTTGATCTTCGCCTGCCCCCGCAGGACGCACCACACCTCACGGTGCGGGTGCAGCCGCTGGTAGCCGGCCGGGAAGTGGCAGTCGGTGATGGCGGCGATCGCCTCGGCCACGAGGGGGTTCACGAAGCAGCGGCGCACGCCCTTGCCCCACTCGACATAGTCCGTCTGCTCGCGGTCGGGCGACGTCACGACGGGCGTCCGGGTCCCTTCGGTGTAGTCGAGGAGACGCGTGGCCTCGCGTTTCTTCCAGCCGTTACGCAGCCACGTCGGGTAGTCGCGCTTGCGGGTGCGCGGCACCGCCAGGAGCGCGCTCCAGTCCTTCACCTCGATGCGCGCGGTAATGTCGCTGAACGGGAGCGCGCCGGGCGGCGCGGGATCGACCATGCCCAGCGTCTGCAGGCGCAGCAGCCCGCCGACGTCGTAGTAGACGTCGCGTCCGGTGTTCGTCAGGAAGACATGGGCGTGCCCGAACTTCCCGTCCGCCTCGGAGCTGTGCGTCATGAAGTTCGTGCCGTTGGGCGCGGCGACGACGTCGCCCACCCGCACACGGCGCTTCAGCACCGTGTTGTCCGGCGCCACCATCTCGACCTCGGTGTCGCCGCCGATGCAGTACTGGATCTCGTGGTGCCCGAACTGCCAGTCCACGTAGCCCGGGAACAGCTCCATGCCCACTTCGAGGCCGGGCTCGCAGATCATCGTCTTGAAAAAGACCTCGATCCCGAACGCCGGGATCGGGAAGAAGTAGAAGTCGTCGTGCGCGGCCCGCTGGACGGCGGGGTACGGCGGGCGCAGGACCGAGGGCTCGAGCCCGCGCAGCGCGGCGATGGTCGCGATGTCGAGCCCGGCGCCCGCGAGCGTCGCCTTGATCTCGGCCAGCTTCCGGGCGTCGAGGTTCCGGGTCTCCGAGAACCGCAGGGCCCAGAGGTACGTCTTGGATTCCCTCAACAGCTGAAACAGATCGGCGGCCATGACAGTCGGAACCTCCTCTTGTGCGAAACACCCCGCCCGCGCCTGGCGGACGGCCAGGCACGGGCAGCGGCTACGTGAGGGTCGGACGGCGGAGCGATCCGGCGCCTACCAGTCGGGCAGCTTGTAGATCCGCTGGGCGTTGCGCCCGGCGACGAGCTCGGTCTCCTCCCAGCTGAACGTGATCCCGTGCTGCTTGCCCACCTCGGGCAGGTTCTTCAGCATCGTGACGAAGATATTGGAGTGATCGCGGTCGTCTGGCAGCTGGAAGCCCGGCAGGTCCGTGCCGAACAGGACCCGGTGCGCACCGATGATGTCCATCTCGGTGCGCAGCATGCGGAGCAGCCGTGGAATGTCGTTCGTCAGGCCCACCACCTTCTCGTTCCAGGCCGCCAGGTCCAGAAAGACGTTCCACTTCGTCCGCGCGATGCCCATGGCGTCTTCCCACCACGCCGTGCTCGCGTTGGTCTGGATGCCCGAGTGCGCGATGATGATCTTCAGGTCCGGGAAGTCGATCGCCACCTGCTCGATGTACTTCGGGTGGGACGTCATGCTGTAGAGCGCCCGACAGAACGTGTAGCCCGAGTGGATGAGCACCGGCACGTCCAGCTCGAGACACTTCTGGTAGAGCGGGTAGCACTTCGGGTCGTCCGCGGTGAACCCGCACGGCGGATACAGCTTCAGGCCGATGGCGCCGTACTCGGTCACGGCCTTCTCGAAGATCTTCACCGCGTTGTAGCGGCGCGGATCGACGCCCGCGAACGAGAAGACGCGGCCGGGATACCACTTGGCCATCTCGGCCGAGTACTTGTTGATTTCGTCCTGGGTGTAGCCCGTGTCTTCGCGCCACTTGGGGTAGGTCTGGTCGTAGTGCTGCACCATGCCCCAGTCGAGCGGCAGGATCACCGAGGCGCTGATGCCGCCGCAGTAGTCCTGATCGGCCAGATAGCGCTTGCCGTCCGGGTCGAGCGGAAGGAAGTTCTCGGACCCGATCGCCCCGCTCTTGAGGACGTCCCAGGCGTCGAGCGGCGGGTGCGTGAGAAAATTCGCTCCAACGTCAGCAATCGCCCACTGAAACCCCGGCGGGAAGAAGTTCATGTCCTTCCACCAGTGGGTGTGGGCGTCGATGACTCTTACGTTGGCCATGTCCTCATCTCCTTTGATCGCTGCGGTTCGTCAGACGTCCATTGCCGCGAAGAACCCGTCGGCCACGGCTTCCATGATCTTCGCCGGCTGCCGCGCGTGGCCGATCACGAGGCAGGTCCTGACCTTGGTCCTGAGGCCCGCCTCCAGCGGGTTGTGGGACGTGAACCCCAGGGCGGTCACGATGTAGTCCGCGGGGAAGTGCACCTCCGCCCCGTCGGGGTCCCGCGCGTAGACGCCATCGGGCCCGAATCGAGCGATGGTATGCCCGGTCATCAGCTTCAGATTGGACCGCTGCCCCAGCGTGTAGAGCAGCGTGAGGCGCGTGACCAGTTCCTCGTCGAGCGCGCACGCCGCCGCCGCTTCCACGACGGTGACGTCCAGCTTGAGCGATGACAGGTAGTTGGCGCAGTCGATGCCTGCGCAGCCGCCCCCGGCGATCACGACGCGGCCCGAGACCCTGGCTCGCCCGCCCATCACATCGGCGATGCTGACCACGTGCTTCAGGTTCGTGCCCTCGAACGGCGCGACGACGGGCACGGCCCCGGTGGCCAGCATCACGACATCGGGCTTGCTCCGGACGATCTCCGCCACCGTGGGCGTCTTGCGGAGTCGCACCGTCACGTTCCTGAGCCGCTTGAACTGCCCCTGATAGTAGTCGGTGATGTTCCGGAACTCCTCCTTGCCGGGTGCCTGGGCCGCCAGTGCGATCTGCCCGCCGAGCAGCCGGCCTGTCTGTTCGTAGAGGGTGACACGGTGGCCGCGCTCGCCGCAGACACGGGCGGCCTCGAGGCCCGCCGGGCCCGCGCCGACGATGACCACCTTCCGCGGCTTCGGGGCTCTCGAGGGCGTCTCCTCGAACTCGCCCTCCCTGCC
This sequence comes from uncultured Vicinamibacterales bacterium, assembly GCA_964481395.1. Classification (GTDB taxonomy): domain Bacteria; phylum Acidobacteriota; class Vicinamibacteria; order Vicinamibacterales; family JAKQTR01; genus JBFMFH01. The sequence goes on along the minus strand of CAYZYG010000057.1, from coordinate 13,425 downwards.
GACCGTGGGGTTCACGGCGCAGCGGATCGTCTGCGCCTTCAGGATGCGGTCGAAGCACCGGTTGCAGCTGATGCACTTCCGGATGTCTCCGGGACGCCCCTCCTCGATCTTCTTGACCCAGTGCGGATCGGCCAGCAGGCCTCGGGCGAGCTGAATGTAGTCGGCCTTGCCCTCCCGGAGCACGCGCTCGGCCAGGTCCGGGTCGTAGAGCCGGCCCTGGGTGATGACCGGGATGGAGACCTCCTTCTTGACGGCCTCCGCCAGGTTCACGAGCACGCCCTTGGGCAGGTAGACCGGCGGAACGATGAAGTGCATCGACTCGTACACTCCGCCCATGCAGTCGATGGCGCTGACGCCGGCGTCCGCGAGCCGCCTGGCGTTCTCGACCCCCTGCTCGAGCGTGAGCCCGCCCGGGAAGTATTCGTCGATGGCCATGCGGACGACGATCGGGAAGTCCGGACCCGCGTTCTGCCGGCACGCGTCGATGAGTTCGAGGATGAAGCGCAGCCGATCCCGCCCGTACTCGTCGTCACGCTGATTCCAGAGCGGCGACATGAACTGCGACGTGAGATAGGCCAGCGCGTGGATGTAGAGGGCGTCGAACCCGGCGAGCATCACGCGACGGGCGGCGAGGCCGAAGAGCCTGACGAACTGCCTCACCTCGTCGGTGCTGAGCGTGCGCACGGGCCGTTGAGCGACGGGAGACACCCGGTCGCCGACGCCGAGGTTGACGGGGTCGGTCAGGCCCTCGAGTCCGCGCTCGTACGGGAACCCCATGGACGCCGCCCCGCCCCCGGCCGACACGAGGATGGCGATGCGCGCACCCGCGCGGTGGACGTTGTCGGTGAGCTCGCTCAGCATCGGCACGTAGGCGTTGTCGTCCACGCGCAGGGAATTCGCGAACGGATCGTACGGGTCGAGCTTGGTGCAGGCCTGTGCGGAGTGCACGACCAGCAGCCCCGCCCCCCCGTGAGCCCGCCTGACGTAGTAGTCGATGATCCGCTGCGTCACCTCGCCGTCGACGGTTGCGCACTGCGTTTCACAGGGCCCGAAGATCACTCGGTTCTTCAGGGTCAGCTTCCCGATCCGGCCGGGCTGCAGGAGGTGCGTGTAGGCTCGTTTCATAGGCAGGCTCCCGTGGTGGGCGTACCCGCGCGCCGGGGCTGCCAGCCCCGGGCGGGGGCCTCGAATCTCTGGAACAATCGACACGATGCCAGTCCGCGAGCGGCGCGGAGGTTGCGGGGGCGGTGTGGAGCGGGCCAGGTGGCTGAGGCGGGCAGTCCCCGCTGCCGCCTGAGCGGACCTGGCGCTCGGGACCCGGGGCGCCGCCTCGCAGGCCGCGCCCCGGGCAGATCGTTCTAGCGAGGCTGCGCCGCTGACCGCCGAAGCATGTGGGAGCGGCTCCGCCTCGCTAGATCACGGTGTTGCGTGGCCCCGCCTACGGCGGGGCGTCGACGTCTTGACGGCCGTCGCGAAACGTGACTCATGTGCAACAGATCTGGGCCTTCAAGACCTCTAGTCGAACTTCGTCTTCACGTTGACGGTCGCGCCGAGGATGAACGAGAACCCCGGCGACGGCCCCATCTGGAACGGCAGGAAGTACGTCTTGTTCGCCAGGTTCTCAAGGCCGAACGTCAGCTTCAGCGGGAACTTGTCCTGGAAGTCGTACCCCCCGCGGATCGAGTGCTTGCTGTATCCCTCGTAGGACTTCAGACCGCCGTAGAGCGGGAAGTTCTGGGAGAACACGGCATCCGCATCGATCCGGGTAATCTGACTCGCCCAGCGCAGCTCGTATTCCACCCACCAGGCCGCCTTCGCGTCCGAGTACTTGAGGGCGAAGGTTCCAGACCACGCCGGCAACTCGCCGTAGGGCGCGTCATCGGGCGTGCCCTCGAGCTTGACGGGCGTGTCGTCCCGGTTGTAGTAGGCGTTCATCAGCGTGACCGCCGTCGAACTCGGTTTGCTGACCTTGCCCCGCTGCCAGCCCAGCGACAGGAACGGGTTGAGGCTGCCCGACGAGCCGATGGGAACCGCAACTTCGCCCGCGGCCTCGAACCCTTTCACCGTGGTATCTCCCGGCACGTTGATGCGCTGGAAGAACTGCACGGCGTGCGTGCCCGTGAACACGCACGGGGGAAACGGCGTCGCCAGGCGCCCGGTCGACGGGCTGGCCGGAATGCAGTAGTTCGGCGAGTAAATCGTCGAGACGGCGTTGGTGAGCACGTTGTGGAAGTACCCCACCTGGAACCGCGCGCGTTCGAGTTCGATCTTCGCGCCCGTGTCGATGTTCTTGCCCTTCTCCGGCTTGATCGCCGTATTCGGCAGGCTCGGAATGGAGAGCGTCGGCGGACCGAAGTTCCGGACCAGGTACCGTACGGTGATCTCCGGCTCCCGGTAGCTGGTGGCGTACCGGAAGTACGGATTGATCCCGAACGGCAGGATCACCGTCACGCCGGCATTGCCCGTCGCGGTCGTCGCATCGGTCTTGAGCGATCCCGAGCCGGCCGCCAGCGCGTCGAGCCCCTGGATGCCCTCCACGTTGAGGTCACCCGGGTTGGCGACGATCAGCGGAAGCGCCGCCTGAACCGTCAGGAACTCGTTGCCAGCCGGGAAGCCCGCCGACGGCTTGGCCTCCGTCTTCCAGTTGTCCACCCGGAAGCCGCCGGACAGCTTCAGGAACTTCACGACGCTCCACTCGAGCTGGTTGTACCAGCCGACGTTCGTGTACGTGGTGTCCGGCGTGGTCTTCACGCCGGTCACGCTTGTCAGCACGCTGCCCGTAGCTGCGAACGTCGAACGATTGAAGGTGTCCTCCGACAGATCGTGGCTGTACGACAGGCCGGTCGTGTACTGCAGCATCCGGAGCGGCTGCAGGTTCGCCTGCACGTCGAATCCGTTGCTCGTGATGTCGTTGATCGTCTCGGTATCGCCGGCCTTGGTGAACTGCGACAGGTTCCCGGTCAGCGTGCTCCCGACGTAGCTGCTGCCCTGCGTGATGGTGTAGTTGATGTCGTTCTGCGGCCGGCGCAGCTTCTGCCGATAGGCGGACACGCTCAGGCGCGGGAACCAGTGCGTGACCTCCCGGGCCTCGTAACGGGCGCTGAACTTGTCGAAGTCCGCGAAGTAGCTGGTTCTCAGATACGTGTCGTACGGCGGCGACGAGAAGGGAAACCCAAGGTCCTCGAAGCGGTTCTGCATCAGCTTGACCCGGAACATGTGCTTTTCGCTCGGGAAGTACGACCCGTCGAGGTTCCAGGTGTAGCCGTTGGCCTGGCCGTTGATGACCTTGGCGCCGCCGTCCATTTCGTAGACGGCGTAGGTCGAGGCAATCGAACGCCCGACCAGCGCGCCGCCGGTGGCGATGAACTGGCCGAGCCTCACGTTCTCTTCCTTCGTGATGGCGTCGCCGCCGGCTTTGTAGCTGGGCTGGTTGAACCCGGAGACCGCGCCCCGGATGGCGAACTTCGGCGTCGCGAATGTCGCGGCGAGGTTCCCGCGGGTAAAGGTGCTGTTCGCGTTGAAGTCGAGCGACGTCTGCAGATCGAGCGTCTTGCCCGCCATCGGGCGGTCCGCCGTCTTCGTGATGATGTTGATCGTGCCGGCGATGGCGTCCGAGCCATAGAGGCTCGACGCCGCCCCGCCCACGACCTCGATCGACTCGACCTGCGTGACGTCGATCGTGCTCGGCGTGATGCCGCTCTGGTTGACGTCGTAGCGCCCGTTGTTGAGCCGCTCGCCGTCGACGATGAGCAGGATGCGCGAGTTGGCGAATCCGCGGAACTGCGGGCGGGCACGGTACGGATTCGTGTCCATGACCCGCACGTTCGGCGCGCGCTCGAAGGCCTCGTTCACGCCCTGCGGCCGGCGCTCCTCGATGTCCTTCGCCGAGACGATCGTCACAATCTGGTTGATCTCCGCCGTCGCCCGTTCGCCCTTGGCAGCGGTGACGGTGATCTCCTCGCTCAGCCCGCCGAGGGCCAGCGTGAAGTCCGTCGTGGCGGTCTCGCCGCCGCTCACGGCCACGGTGCGGCCCGACTGGGAGAAGCCGGCGAGGCTCGCGGTCACTCGGTATGAACCTGGCACGAGCCCCTCGAACGTGTACGTGCCGTTGCCATCCGTCGTGGCTTCAACCGAACGCCCGCTGGCGGTGTTGAGCGCCGTCACTGTGACACCGGGAAGCACGCCGCCGTTGACGTCCTTGATGGTGCCGCTCACCGTTCCCGTCGCCCGGCCCTGCGCCGCGGCGGGCAAGGCTGGACAGAGCAGCGCGACGACCAGCGCTGCGATCGCGAATCGTATCCATGTCGAGGCCACTTGGTTCATTGCACCCCCGCTCCGCGATGGCGCCCGCCAACGGGCGCCTGACTTCCTGGATGACGACCCCGGGGGCCGGGTTCCCCGCGATGGGAGCCCGAGCCGAAATGTCTGCGTGGCATAACAATAGGGCAAAGTGGTATCACATGCAAGACCAAGAACGAGCGTTCGCTCCTGACTGGGGACCGAAGGTCCCGTCGCGCGCGATCACTCCGATCAGTTGATAGGCTCACGACGCAGTTCGCCCGGCCGTCCTTGCTATACTGGCCGCCCGGCGCCAGCGGGCAGGCGCCATCCGACCCGGAGCGACACCATGCTGACTCGACGCCGCCTGCTGACGACTTCCACCCTCGCCGCACTCGCGCCCTTCGCGCCGGCGCCGCTCGCGAAAGCCGCCGCAGCTCAGCCGGCAGGACCGGCACCCGCACCCGCGCGCCCCGTGAAGCCCGCCCGCCTGAAGCCGGGCGACACGGTCGGCCTCGTCATCCCGTCGAGCGCACAGTGGGACCCCGTCGATGTCGACATCCTGCTCGAGTCGCTCGCCGTCCTCGGGCTGAAAGGCAAGTTGGGCGCCCACGTCTTCGATCGCCGGGGGTACTTCGCCGGACGCGACGAGGACCGCGCCGCCGATCTCAACGCGATGTTCGCCGCCCCAGACGTACAGGCCATCCACTGCATCCGCGGCGGCTGGGGCGCGGCCCGGCTCCTGCCGCTGCTGAACTGGGACACCATCGCCGCCCATCCGAAGATCATCGTCGGCTACAGCGACATCACGGCGTTGCTGCTGTCGATCTACGCCCGCACCAACCTGGTCACCTTCCACGGCCCCAACGGCGCGTCGGTCTGGAACACGTTCAATGTCGGGTGGATGAAGCGCGTCCTGTGGACCGGCGAGGCCGCCCGCTTCGAGAACACGAAGGAGGCCGATGACACGCTGGTGCCGACGAAAAACCGGACGCGGGTCATCACGCCAGGCAAGGCCCGCGGCCGTCTGCTCGGCGGGAACCTCACCGTCTTCACCGCCATCGTCGGATCGCCCTACCTGCCGGACTTCCGTGACGCCATCCTCTTTCTCGAGGACGTGCAGGAAGCGCCGTACCGCATCGACCGCATGCTCACGCAGCTCAGACTGGCCGGCATCCTGGGACAGGTCGGCGGCGTCGTCTGGGGCACGTGCAGCCAGTGCGACCCCGGGGACGGATTCGGATCCCTGACCATTCCGGACGTGCTGGCCGATCACCTCAAGCCGCTCGGCGTGCCGGCCTTTTACGGGTCGATGTTCGGCCACGTGGACCGGCAGTTCACGCTGCCCCTCGGCGTCGAGGTCGAAGTGGACGCCGACGCCGGCACCCTCACGATGCTCGAGGCGGCGGTGCGGTAGGGGCTGAGCCCCGCCGCGGCCTGCGGCCTGAGTAGTCAGGGCTGTGATCCTCTGATGTCATTTCCGCGGAGGCGGGAATCCACGCGCACCGCGCCGCCGACTACCGCTGTTGGGCGTCGGGGACGAGGCCGAGGATGAACGAGCGGATGTCGGGGTGGCGGAGGTTGCCGAAGTAGTTCGATCCGATGGTGCACGTTCCGCCGGTCGTGGCCGCTGAGGTGACGCCCCCGATCGACCAGACTTCGCCTTCCGCCAGCAGGATGGGTCCGCCCGAGTCGCCCGAGCAGACGCCGCTGCCCGTCGCCGAGACCTGGGTTTCCAGATAGACGGGAAACACCGACCCGATGACGGTGGTCGCCGCGCGCAGCGTTGTCCCGACTCCGAGTTCGTCCCGGCCCCATCCCACGATGACGGCCTGTTCACCCACGCGGGCGTCCCGGCTCAGCAGCAGCGGCACGACGGGATGGTCCAGATCACCCGCCGTGATGATGACTCCGATGTCGAACGACTGGGATCCGCCTTCCTGATAGCGCGGATGCCGATGGATCGAGGCGCTGGGCACTTGGTCGCCCGTCCCCTGGAAGACCAGCGCGCTGGCGGTCTCGCCGTCCACGCAGTGCGCAGCCGTGAGGACGGCGCGCCGCGAGATGATGGTCGCGGAGCACTGGCCGTTCTGCTGGCCAATGGCGTCCTTCAGGTTCAACAGCACGACCGGGGTATTCGCGGTCGAGCACTGCGTGCCCCGGATGATGCTCTGGGCGCCATCGGGCACCGCTGGCGCAAACCCGCCGATGACCCCACACGCCGCCAGCGTCGGTTGGGACGGCTGACTGGGGTTCGAGGGGGACGTGGGCGACGACGACCCGCCGCCGCCTCCGCAGGCCGCGACGATGGCCGCCACCACCAGGCACCCCCACCACGTGCGGAATCCCAGCCGTCCCATACGATCGATGCCCCGAGGTCGAGTCTACACCGGGCCGTGGCGCCTGGCTACTTCAGGCCGCGCTTCTTGAGCAGCGGCTCCACGCTCGGATCCCGCCCGCGGAACGCCCGGTACGCCTCAGCGGGCTCCTGGGTGTTGCCCTTTTCGAGAATCGTCCTGAAGCCTCGAGCCGTCTGCGGGTCGAAGAGCCCCCGCTCCTTGAACGCCTCGAACGCGTCGGTGTCGAGCACCTCGCTCCAGATGTAGGAGTAGTAGCCGGCGGCGTACCCGCCGCCCGGTCCGAAGATGTGGTTGAAATACGGGCTCCGGTACCGTGTCACGATCTCGGGCGGCATCTGGATCCGATCCATCGTTGCCTTCTCGAACTGGACCGGGTCCTTCTCCGCGGCAGCGTCGATCGTGTGCCAGTCCATGTCGAGGATCGAGGCGGCCAGGTACTCCACCGTCGTGAATCCCTGGTTGAACTGCTCCGACTTGCGGATCTTCTCGACGAGGTCGAGGGGGATGACCTCGCCGGTCCGGTAGTGCTTCGCGTACACCTTCAGGACGTCCGGCTCGAGCGCCCAGTGCTCCATGATCTGCGAGGGGACCTCGACGAAGTCCCGCGGGAATCCGCCCAGCCCTCGGTACGGCACTTGCGACAGCAGCGAGTTCAGCGCATGTCCGAACTCGTGGAAGAGCGTCTCGACCTCCTCGAGGCTGAGCAGGGCCGGCTCGTCGCCTGCCGGGCGCGAAAAGTTACAGACGTTCACCACGACCGGCGCCACGCGCCTGCCGTCCTTCACCCGCGTCGAACGGAACGAGGAACTCCACGCCCCGACCCGCTTGCCGGCCCGCGGGTGATAGTCGGTGTAGAAGACGCCGAGGTGCGTGCCGTCGCGATCCTTCACCTCGAAGGCCTTCACCTCCGGATGGTAGACGGGCAGATCCGGCAGCGGCGTGATGGTCAGACCGTAGAGCTGCGTCGCCACGTAGAAGGCGCCCTCGCGGACATGGTCCAGCTTGAAGTACGGCCGCAGCGCCTGCTCGTCGAGGTCGAACCTGGCCTTGCGGACCTTTTCCGTGTAGTAGCGCCAGTCCCAGGGCTCGAGGGTGAACGTCCCGCCCTCGGCCTTGATCGTGTCGCGCAGCGCCCCGGCCTCTCTCAAGGCCATGGCCCGTGCGGGCGTCCAGAGCTGGTTCAGCAGGCCGTAGACCCCGGCCGGGGTCTTGGCCATGTTCTCCTCGAGCACGAAGTCGGCGAACGTCTTGTAGCCCAGCATCTGCGCCCGCTCGGCCCGGAGGGCTGCGGTTCGGGCGACGATGGGCTTGTTGTCGTACTGGTCGCCGCGGTCGTTGCGCGTGGTGTAGGCCTGGACGATCTGGCGTCGCAGATCCCGGTTGTCGGCGTACTGCGTGAACGGCCAGATGCTGGGCGCCGCGAGCGTGAACAGCCACTTCCCCTCGAGGCCGGCGGCCTTCGCCGCGTCGGCCGCGCCGGCCGCCACGGAGGCGGGCAGGCCTTTCAGGTCCTCCTGGCGCTCGACGACCAGCCGGTAGCTGTTCGTGTCGTGCAGCAGGTTGTCCCCGAACTTGATGCCCAGCATCGCCAGTTCGGCATTGATCGCCCGCAGCCGCTCCTTCCGGGCGGGGTCGAGATTCGCGCCGCCGCGCACGAAGCCCTTGTAGGTCTCCTCTACAAGTTTCTTCTGGACCGGCGAGAGGCCGAGGGACTCACGCGCGGTCCACACCGCCTTGACGCGCGCGAAGAGCCGGTCGTTGAGCCGGATGTCGTCGCGCAGCGCCGAGAGCATCGGCGAGACCTCGCGGTTGATCGCCTGCAGCTCGGCGTTCGTGTTGGCGGACTGCAGGTTGGAAAACACCGGCGAGACCTTCGCGAGCAGTTCACCGCTGGTCTCGAGCGCCTCGATGGTGTTGGCGAAGGTCGGCGCGTCCGCGCTCGCGACGATGGCCGCCACTTCCTTCCGCTGCTCCGAGATCGCCTGCGTCATCGCGGGCAGGATGTGCTCGGGCTTGATTTCCGCAAACGGTGGCACGCCGAACGGCGTGGTCCACTCCTGCAGGAGGGGGTTCGACGGTGCTGGCTGGGATCCGAGTGACGTCATGGACAAGACGAGGATGAGTGCCGGGACGACGAGACGCTTGACCATCGCTGGTACCTCCTGGTCCCTGTATTATTCCCCTGCCGCCCGTCGCCTGATCCCTGCATTATTCCCCTGTCGCCTGCCTGCCCCGAGCGAAGTCGAGGGGTCGCCTGTCGCCTGATCCCTGTATTATTTCCCTGTACCCTATCGCCTGATCCCTGGTCCCTGGCTCATGGCCACGATGTATCGCGACCCGTCACCCCACCCGGCGCTCGGGCCCTATGTCGCGGGCCGCACGACCGTCAGGCCAGCCGAGTTACTGCCGGGACACCACCCAGTCTGGCACGGCGCCGCGTCGATCAGCTGGGGCCCGGCCGCGTACCGCACGACGTTCCGCGCGGCCTGGAGGGACGACGGCCTCGCCATCCGATTCGACGCCTGCGACACCCGGCCGTGGCACACGATGAGGTGCCACAAGGACCCGATCTGGCAGGAAGAAGTCGTCGAAATCTTCCTCGATCCGGCCGGTTCGGGGCGCGACTATGCCGAAGTCGAGATCAGCCCCTTCAACGTGGTCACGGACCTGCGCGTGGTGTCGCCGTGGCCGGATCTGCGGGGGGATCTCGCGTGGAGTTGGGCGGGTCTCGAAAGCACCGTGGTACCTGGGAGCTGCGGCGGGATGTCGCCTGACAGTTGGGTGGCGCTGGCCTGGCTGCCGTGGTCCGGACTGCGCTCCCTGTCGCCGGACACGGCCGCGCGCCTGCCGCCGAAACCCGGCGACCGGTGGCGGTTCAACGTGTTCCGGATCAAGCGTCCCCACGGCCCGGTGGAGCCGGAGCGTGACGCCGTCTACGCCGCCTGGTCGGTACCCGCCGGTCCGAGCTTCCACGATACGGCGGCATTCCGGGACTTCGTGTTCGCGGATGCCTGAGTCCTTCTCCGTTCGGCTGGGGATCGCGCCCCCACAGCCCAGCCGGAATGTGTCACACTAGAGAGGCTGGGGATCACGCGAAACCCCGGTACCCCTGCTGTCTGACGTTTACGGCACCCGGGTCGGATCCCGGCCGGTCGTGCCGTTCCCCAGGGTCCCGCAGGCGTGCCTGTTCGACGGCGTGGCCTGCGGACCGAACTGGAGTTGCCTGATGAATCGAAGCCGTCCGTCCCTTCAGAAGCGCCAGCGGGAAAAGGCCAAGCGGGAGAAACACCAGCAGAAGCTGTCGCGCCGGGCCGAATCGAAGGACAAGAAGTCGGGTCTCGAAGACCTGAGCCACATCGTGCCCGGCCCGCAGCCGAAGCCGTGGGACGACGATCTCGAGCCGCAGCAGAACGACGACGACCGGGAGTGACGCGCGCCCTCGTGACGCCCCGGCCTTCCGGCGTCAGCGGGCGACGATGACCAGGTCGGGCGACTCGTGGGCCTCGTACGCCGTGTCGCCCATCGTGCCGTGCACCTCCTGCGCGGAGAACCCGGCCGCCCCGAGCGCCGCTTCCAGATCGGCGCGCGTCCAGCCGTGCAGCGACACGTTGTGAGAGGTGACCACCTCGATGGCCGGCTCGGCCTCGGGCCGGTATCGCAGCAGCGTCGGTGTGAACACGACCCCGCCGTCAGGCTTGTGGGTCATCACGCGCAGGAAGATCGCGTCCCCTTCATCGTCCGTGACGAAGGTCAGCGGCAGGCACCGCTGTCCGGCGTGCACCAGACGCTCGTAGTTGAGAATCTGCACGACGAACGGGGCACCTGGCAGCAGCACGGACCGGACGCCTTTGAGCAGATCGACGAGCGTCTGCCGATCCGTGATGTGCGTCAGGGTGTTGCCCAGGCACACGGCCGCACCGAAGGGGCCCGTCACGCTGCGTTCGACGTGCGCCAGATCGGCTTCGATGTAGGTCACGCCGGGAGGCACGACGCCTTCCCGGGCGCGGCCGAGCATCGCCTCGGACACGTCGACGCCGACGACCTCGTATCCCTTCTCCGCGAAGAACCTCGCGTGCTCGCCGGTGCCGCAGCCCAGGTCGAGGACCCGGCGGGACGGCGCCGACGCGAACGGCTTCTCGAGGAACGTCCACTCGCGGGCCAGGCGCTTGTCCCACGCGATGAGCTTGCGGTAGTCGAGCTTGGCGTAGTGGTTCGTCGACGACATGGCGGCTTCTCCGGGAGTAGACGTCCTGAGTACGGTGACCGAGGGAGGCGGAGCCCGGTGTACGCGTGCCGGACTTCTCCGCCGCAGCCCCGCCAGGGCGTTCTTCGACTCTACGTCCCCGGATGCGGAAGCGTCAACCCGAACCGATCGTATGATGAGAGGACGCAGCCCCGCCGCCGGGTGAACGGAGCAGCCACATGGATTCGAGCGCTCGCGTGACATCACGTCTGCCGGATGTCGGCGTCAGCATTTTCGCCGTGATGACCCGCCTGGCCACGGAGCGCGGGGCCATCAATCTCTCGCAGGGGTTTCCGGACTTCCCGTGCGACGCGTCGCTCGTGGACGCCGTCCACCGGCAGATGCGCGCGGGGCACAACCAGTACGCCCCGATGCCCGGCGTGCTCGCGTTGCGCGAAGCGCTGGCCGAGAAGATCGAACGGCTCTACGGGGCCCGCTACGATCCGACCACGGACCTCACCGTCACGTCCGGGGCGACGGAAGCGATCTTCGACGTCATCACCGCCTTCGTCCACCCGGGCGACGAGGTCGTGCTCGTCGAGCCGTGCTACGACAGCTACGTGCCCGTCGTCCGGCTGAGCGGGGGCACGCCGCGGTTCGTGACGCTGCGTCCGCCCCACTATGCGATCGACTGGGACGAGTTCCGGCGTGTCCTCTCGCCGAAGACGCGCCTGGTGGTCGTCAACTCGCCGCACAACCCCACGGGCGCCGTGCTGAGCCGCTCCGATCTCGACGAACTGGCCCGTGCGCTCGACGGCACCGACATCGTCCTGCTCTCAGACGAGGTGTACGAGCACATCGTGTTCGACGGCCGCCTGCATGAGAGCGCGGCGAGCCATCCCGGTCTGGCCGGCCGTGCCTGCGTCGTGAGTTCCTTCGGCAAGACCTACCACACGACCGGCTGGAAGGTCGGGTACGTCGCCGCGCCGGCGGCGCTGACGGCCGAGATCCAGCGCGTCCACCAGTTCGTGACGTTCGCCACGAACACTCCCGCACAGGTCGCGTACGCCGAGTTCACGCGGGCGCGGGCGAGCTACGACGATCTGGCTGCGTTCTATCAGGACCGGCGCGACCGGTTTCTCGCGCTCCTGGCGGGCTCTCGTTTCGTGCCCGTGCCCTGCCGGGGCACGTACTTCCAGATCCTCGACTACTCGGCGATCAGCGGCGAGCCGGACGCCGCATTTGCCGTGCGGCTGCTCGAGGAGCACGGCGTCGCGTCGATTCCGACGTCGGCGTTCCTCTACCAGAGCGAGGCACCGAGGGTCCTGCGGTTCTGCTTCGCGAAGAAGGACGAGACGCTGGAGCGGGCGGCCGAACGTCTGAGGGGCGTGTAGATGAGCGTCACGGTGCCGTCGCCGGTCGTCATCGGCGTTGCGGGCGGATCGGGCTCCGGCAAGACGACTGTCGTCCGCCGGATCATCGAGAGCCTCGGCGACGATCGCGTCACGCTGCTCGAGCACGACCGCTACTACCGCGATCGGAGCGACCTGCGCCTCGAGGAGCGCGCCGCCCTCAACTACGATCACCCCGACGCGCTGGAGACCGACCTGCTGGTCCGGCACGTCCACGAGCTGCGGGCCGGCAGGCCTGTCGAGGTGCCGGTCTACGACTTCGCGCGGTACGTGCGCCCGGGCCCGACCGAAACCGCGCACCCGCGCCGCGCGATCATCGTCGAGGGCATCCTGATCTTCACCGACGCCGCCCTGCGGGCCCTGCTCGACGTCAAGGTCTTCGTCGATGCCGACGACGACATTCGCTTCATCCGGCGGCTGCGGCGGGACGTCGCCGAGCGTGGGCGGACGATGGAGTCCGTCATCGAGCAGTACCAGGCCACGGTCAAGCCGATGCACCTGGAGTTCGTCGAGCCGAGCAAGCGGTACGCGGATATCATCGTGCCGCAGGGCGGGCACAACACGGTGGCGATCGGCATGCTGCTGACGCTCATCCGGAGTCTCACGGGTTCGGTGGAAACGGAACGTTCATGAAGTGGCAGCGCGGAACGAGCGACAGGGATATCGAAGATCGGCGCGGGGCCGGGGGCGGGGCCTCCTTCGGCAGGCCTCGTGGAGGTCTGCGGCTTGGCCTGGGCGGCATCATCGTGATCGGCCTGCTGAGCCTCATCTTCAAGGAGAACTTCTTCACGCTGCTGGATCAGGCCCCGATGGACACGTCGGTCCAGGCACCGTCCGGATCGAGCGGCCCGGCGGTCACCTCGGCCGAGGAGGACGAGCGGTACGAATTCGTGAAGTTCGTGCTGAACGACGTCCAGGACACGTGGACCCGCGTGTTCGCCCAGAGCGGGGAGCGCTATCAGCGCGCCACGCTGGTGGTGTTCCGTGAAGCCGTCCAGTCGGCGTGCGGGTATGCAGATGCCGCCTCGGGTCCCTTCTACTGCCCGGCCGACCAGAAGGTCTACATCGACCTCAGCTTCTACGACGAACTGAAGGCCCGCTTCGGCGCGCCGGGCGACTTCGCCCAGGCGTACGTCATCGCTCACGAGATTGGCCATCACCTGCAGAACCTGCTGGGGATCGAGGCGCAGGT
>CAYZYG010000056.1:17443-32239 GCA_964481395.1 uncultured Vicinamibacterales bacterium | reverse complement strand
CGTGCCGAAGGTGACCGTCATCCTGCGCAAGGCGTACGGCGGGGCCTACTGCGTGATGAGCTCGAAGCACCTGCGCGGCGACGTCAACTACGCGTGGCCGACGGCGGAGATTGCGGTCATGGGACCGGATGGCGCGGTGGAGATCATCTACAAGAAGGAACTGGACGGCGCAACGGACGTGGCCGCCAAGGTCGCGGAGCTCAAGGAACGCTACGCCAGCCGGTTCGCCACGCCGTTCGTCGCGGCGCAGAAGGGGTACATCGACGACATCATCAAGCCTGCGGGCACGCGTTTCCGGATCATCAAGGCGCTCGAGATGCTGGCCGGCAAGCGCGACGGCAATCCGGCCAAACGCCACACCAACATCCCGCTCTGAGGGCCGGCGATGTCCCAGACTGAAGCCTGGATCGTCACCGCACTCGGCATGGCCGTCGTGTTCATCGGCCTGCTGTTGTGCGTCGGGTTCATCCTGTTGTTCGGCCGCCTCTCCCGGCGCGTGAGCTGGGGCGAGGGCGGACACGGCGCGCCCGCCCCGACGCGGGGTGCAGCGCCAGCGCCCGCCATCGTGTCCGCCGCGGCAGCGTCGTCCGAGCCGCTGCCCGCTGACATCCTGGCCGTCATCGCCGCGGTCCTCGAAGTGGAGCGGAAACTCTATCTGAGCCGGCCCGATGCCGGGCCGGCGCGTCAGGCGCCTCGTCCCTGACGTCCAGCGAGAACGATGCCATGAACACGCACCTGTTGCGGATAGCCGGCCGCGAGTACAAGGCCGAGGTCAAGGAACTGACGCCCGAACGGGCCGTGATTCTCATCGACGGCCAGGAGTACGCCGTCGATCTCGTCAGACTCGGGCGCCGGTCGGCCGCTCCCGAGGCGGTCAGGGCGGTCGTGGGCGCGGGGACGACGGTGACGGCCGCTCCCCCGGCTGCGCCGGTTGCCCCGGCCGCGCCGCGCGCGGCCCCGCCCGGGCCGGGGCAGGGGGGGATTACCGCGCCGATGCCGGGCCTGGTCCTCTCCATCAAGGTGAAAGAAGGGGAGACGGTGCAGGCCGGACAGACGCTGCTCGTGATGGAGGCCATGAAGATGGAGAACGCGATCACCGCGTCCCACAACGGCACGGTCTCCCGCATCTACGTGCGCGAGGGCGACAGCCTCAGCGAAGGCGACCTGCTCGTCGATGTCGCGCGCCCGAAGATGACCTCGCTCTAGAGGAGCCCGACGTGAGACGCGTGGCCTGTATCTTCCTCCTCACTGTCGTCGCGGCGACACTGTCCGGTCTCGTGCCCGAAGCGCACGCGGCCGCGCGGCCGACATTCAGTGTCACGTTCGATCCGTCGGCGGAGTACCTGCGCATCGCGCGGGGGACGACGCACGGCCTGACGAACGACTACGGCGGCCCGGGCGCGACGACCGGAACGCTCCTTGACGCGCAGGACCGCGAGATCGGCGCGTTCGTGACGGTGTACGCCGACGACTTCGAGGCGATCGTCCGCGTCACCGGGTACGCGGAGGGCCGGACGTCGGCCGACATCGACCACGCCGTCATCGCTTCGCTTGGCCTCGGCTACGTCACGCTGACGCGCGAGGATTCGACTGCGTACTTCCGGATCGACAAGGGCCGGTCCACCATCGACCCGCACGTGCTCAAGCGCGCGGCGAAGGGCATGCTGTACGACGGGGAGGGCCGCATGGCGGCTCTGTACCGCGTCGTCGCAGTGGGCGAGACAGAAAGCCTCGGCATCATCACGCAGTTCGAGCGGGGCTTCTACGCCCACGACCTGCGCACGGGCGACATCACGGGGTACGTCGATCAGATCGTCCAGAGCACCGGGTTCGCGAACCTCACGCTGCCCCACCTGATCATGGTGGCCGTCGGGCTGCTGTTCCTCTGGCTCGCCATCGTCAAGGACTACGAGCCGCTGCTGCTCGTGCCGATCGGCTTCGGCATCCTGATCGGGAACATCCCGCTGCCGCTCTCGATCTTCAACAGCGTGTCCGTCTACATGATCGACCCCGTGTCGCACGAATACGTGTTCAACACGGGTTCGAACAGCGTGCTCGGGATGATCTATTTCGGCGTGCGGTCGGGCATCTTTCCACCGCTCATTTTCCTCGGCATCGGGGCGCTGACCGACTTCTCGGCCCTGCTCTCGAATCCGAAGAGCCTGCTCCTGGGGGCGGCCGCCCAGATCGGCATCTTCATCACGTTCCTGGGCGCGCTCGCGCTTGGTTTCTCGCCGCAGAGCGCCGCGTCGATCGGCATCATCGGCGGCGCCGACGGCCCGACGGCGATCTTCACCTCCAGCCGCCTGGCGCCGTCGCTCATCGGGCCGATCGCGATCGCCGCGTACAGCTACATGGCGATGGTGCCGATCATCCAGCCACCGATCATGAAGCTGCTGACGACACGGGAGGAGCGGCTGATCCGGATGAAGCCCGGACGGAAGGTCTCGCGCTTCGAGCGCGTGGTCTTCCCGATTGGGGGCCTGCTGGTGACGGCCATCGTCGCCCCCGGCGGCCTGCCGCTTCTCGGGCCGCTGTTCTTCGGCAACCTGCTGAAGGAGTCCGGCGTGACCGGGCGGCTGGCCAAGACCGCCTCGAGCGCCATGCTGGACACGTGCACGATTCTGCTGGGCCTGGCGGTGGGCGCGTCCACGTCGGCGCAGGCGTTCCTGAACACGCGGTCGGTGATGATCTTCGTCCTCGGATGCCTCGCGTTCGGCGCGGCGACGGCAGGCGGCGTGATCTTCGCGAAGATCATGAACCTCGTGAGCACGGAGAAGGTGAACCCGCTGATTGGCGCCGCGGGTGTGTCCGCCGTGCCCGACTCGGCGCGCGTGGCGCACATGGTGGGGCAGGCCGAGGACCCGGGCAACTTCCTGCTGCAGCACGCCATGGGCCCGAACGTGGCCGGCGTCATCGGGTCCGCCATCGCCGCGGGCGTCTTTCTGGGACTCTTCTAGGAGCACTCCATGTCGCAGATCATCTCCGTCGTCCCGAACATTTGCGAGGGCCGTGACGAGGCGTTCATCGAGACGCTGCGCGAAAGACTGGCGGCGGTCCCCGGCCTGGTCGTGCTGGACGTGTCGATGGATCAGGTGCGCAACCGCACGGTATTCTCGTTCACCGGTCCGAAGGGCGCGATTTTCGAGGGCGGGTACCTGCTCTACGACCTTGCCCTCGGCCGCATCGACATGCGCCAGCACCAGGGCGAATACCCGCGCATCGGGGCCGTCGACGTCTTCCCGTTCGTCGCGCTGCGCCACGCGCCGATCGCGACGGCCGTCGCGTGGTCGGTGGAGTTCGCCGAGGGCGTCGCCTCGCGTTTCCAGGTGCCGGTCTATCTGTTCGCCGAGTCGGCGCGGAGCCCGCTGCGGCGGGATATCGAGGACATCCGCGACGGCGAATACGAAGGCTTCGCCACGAAGATCACGGACCCCGTCTGGAAGCCCGATCTCGGCCCCGACGTCTTCCCGCCCGACAAAGGCGCCACGATCATCGGCGCGCGGTGGCCGCTCGTGAACTTCAAGGCGTACTTTACGACGCCGGATGAGGAGGCGGCCGAGTGGGTGGCCGCGGCGCTGTCGAGTCCGACGACGGGGATGCCGGGCGTGCACTTCTACCCGGCGCTCGACCGGCACCGGAACGTCGCGCTGCTGAACATCACCGTCGGCAACTACACGGAGACGCCACTCTACCGGATTCTCGAGGCCGTGAAGACCGAGTTGAAGCGGTTCGGGTCCGGCGTCAGCCGTGTCGAGATGGTCGGCCTCGTGCCGCAGAACGCGCTGCTGGACTCGGCCCTCCACTACCTGCAGATCATGGGCTTCACGATGGACGACATCGTCGAGCACCGCCTCGAGGGCATCGTCGGGGAGCAGGTGTAGGGAGGGTGCCTCGTATCCGGCCCAGACAGCCGGAGCCAGGTCTGGCGCGGCCGAACAGGGGTCCGTGCGCAGGGAATGGTCCGGCACCTCCCCTTGCCGTCGGCAGAGTAGACTGGTGGTCATGAAGGCAGCCCATTTCACCTCCACGAAGCGGTTCAGCGGGTTCCCGTGCACGCACCGGCAGTGGAAGTCGGACGCGCACTGCAAGTACGTCCACGGCTACAGCCGCGAGTTCTACTTCGAGTTCGCGTGCTCCGAGCTGAGCCGTGAGGGCTGGGTCGTCGATTTCGGCGGCTTGAAGTCCGTCAAGGCGTGGCTCGACCACATGTTCGACCACACGTTCCTGGCCTCGGACGACGACCCCTTCATGGACACATTCCGCGAACTCGACCGTCAGGGCGTGATCCAGCTGCGCACGTTCGCGAACGTCGGCATGGAAGGCACGGCCCAGTACGTCTTCGAGCAGGTCGACGCGTTGATCCAGGAACTCACGGCCGGCCGCGCCTGGGTGAAGTTCGTCGAAGTGCGCGAGAACGAGAAGAACTCGGCCATCTACAGCCCGTACCCGGGCCCCTACGCCCGCTGAACGCCGCGTCTGTCGCACCGGCCTCGGCAACCCTCCGACTCCTATGAATCACGGTTTCTTCCAGAGACTCGTCTCCAGACCAGCGTTCCAGCAGGTCGTGCTCGCGCTCATCTCGGCCAACGCCGTCCTCATCGGCTTCGAGACATCGCAGGCGGTGATGGCGGCCTACGGCGGCTGGCTGCACGTGCTGAACTGGGTGTTCCAGGCGGCGTTCGTGATCGAGATCGCCTGCCGGCTGGCGGCCCTCGGCCGGCGGTGGCCGCGCTTCTTCCTCGACGGCTGGAACACGTTCGACTTCGTTGTCGTGGCCGCGTCCCTCATCCCGGCCGCCGGGCCGACGGCGACGGTCGCCCGCCTCGCGCGCGTGCTTCGCGCGTTGCGCCTCGTCTCCGTGTTTCCCGAACTGCGGCTCATCGTCTCGACGATGGTGCGGTCGCTGCCGTCGATGGGGCACGTGATCCTGCTGCTGAGCCTGCTGCTCTACATCTACGGCGTGGTGGGATACCACCTGTTCCACGCCGTGGATCCGGCGCGGTGGGGGAGCCTGGGACGGGCGCTGCTCACGCTGTTCGAGATCGTGACGCTCGAGGGGTGGGTCGATATCCAGTCCACGAGCATGGCGGCGCACCCGTGGGCGTGGCTCTACTACGTCAGCTTCATCACGATTGCGGTGTTCGTGGTGATCAACCTGTTCATCGCGGTGGTGATCAACAACCTCGAGGCCGCGAAACAGGACGAGCAGAAGCGCGGCGGGGTGCCGGGAGCGCCCGACGTTGCACGGAGGATTGCGGACATCCGCGCGCAGCTCGACGACCTCGCGCGGGAACTGGAAGGAAAGGCCGGCGCGTAGTGCGCGAGTGGGCCCGACTGGGCTGGCCCCTCGACCTGTAGCGCGACGTTACTCCGCGCGCAGGGCCTCGGCGGGGAAGACGGCGGCGGCGCGGCGGGCCGGCCCGACGCCGGCGATCAGGCCGACGACGGTGAGGAGCAGGACGGCCGTCAGGGCCGTTTCGAGCGAGATGTAGGGTCGGGCGCCCGCGGGCAGCTGCGGGATGAAGAGCGCGATCTTCGTCAGTGCCCAGGCTGCGAGAATCCCGACGGCCCCGCCGGTCAGCGTCATGGCGAGCGCCTCGACGAGGAATCCCGCGAAAATGGCGCGGCGGGTGGCACCCACCGCGCGTCGCACGCCGATCTCGACACGCCGTTCCCGCACCGAGACCAGCAGGACGTTCGCGACGCCGACGGCGCCCACGAACAGCCCGATCCCGCCGACCAGCCCGACGACGAGCTTGAGCGTGGTGAGGACGAGCGTGAGTTCGGCCATGCGTTCGATGGAGTTCGTGACGTTGATCTCGCCGCTGGTCTCGCCGCGCTGGCGGCGCTGGCGATCGAGGATGCGCTTCGCATCGGCGACCGCGGCGTCAGCCAGGTCCGGTGACCGCAGGCGGAGGCGGAGCGCGCTGGCGTTCTCGTTGGGGCGGAAGGCCGATGCCAGCGCCTTGAAAGGCACGTAGATGATCCGGTCTGGTCCCTGGGCCATGCCGGCAGCCGGATCGCCCACCCAGTCGAGGACCCCGACGACCAGAAAGGGCCAGTCGCCGAGGACGATCGACTGCCCAACCGGAGATTTCTGGAGAAAGAACTCCTGCGCCACGTCCGCGCCGATGACGGCGACGCGCGAGCCGTTCGCGTACTCCGCGTCGAGGAACAGCCGGCCTTGAGCCGGCGTCAGGTTGAGCACTCCGAAACCCTGGCGGGTGAATCCCCGCACGGTGCTGTTGCGCGCGCTGCGGGCAACGGCCCGAACCGGGGCGTTCGCCGCGTTTTCGGCTACGCCGCCGTCGAAATACTCGCTGTCGCGCAGGAGGGCCTCGAGATCGAACGTCCGCAGCGTGACGTCGAAGCCCCGCGGGTCGTGCGTGGAGCGCATCGGCGATGTCGTGACATCGATGAGCGTGCCGCCGATCTGGCCGATGGTCTCCGCCATGAACCGGTGCACGCCGGACACGATGGACACGAGCAGCACCACGGCGGTGATGCCCGTGGCGATGCCGAACGCAGAGAGCGCGGCCTGCATTCGGCGTCCGCGCAGACTGGCAGCGGATTCGCTGAAGATGTTGGCCGCGATCACGGCGTCGGTCCGGACGGCCGAGGCGAGTCGGGCCATCATGACGGTCGGCACACCACGGTCTGACCCGCCTCGATCCCGTTGCGGATCTGTATGCGGTCCTGCTGAATGACGCCGACCTCGACGGTCCTCCAGCGATCGCCTGTCTGCGTCCTCACCCTGACCTCGGTCCGACCCGCAGGATCGGACCTCACGCATCGCTCGGGAATCGAAACGGACTGCACCGTCGCGCTGAGGACGATCTCGGCCTGGGCGGGCACGTTCACCCAGCCGCCCGGGGGCTGGGCGTCGAGCGCGACGACGATCGGGAACGTGGTGAGGCGGGTCGACTGGTCGATGTCGCCGGCCATGGAGACGGACTGAACGGAGCCCGTCAGCACGTCGGTCGCATCCGAGTCGAGGCGGACGCGGGCCGCGAGCCCGGGCCGGAGCCGCTTCGCGTCGGCGGCGGTGGCCTTGGCGTAGAGCGCGGATTTCTGAGCGTCACCGAGCGTCATCAGGATGCTGCCGCCGGTCGTGGACTGGCTGACGCCGGCCACGCCGCTGCCGACTTCGACGAGGCGGCGGAGGACGAAGGCATCGAACGGCGCCCGAACGGTGGTGTGGAGGAGCTGGGTCCTGGCCTGCTCGACCTCGGCCCTGGCCTGCGCAATCCGCGCTTCGCTGCTCTGGATGTTGTGGCGCGCCCGTTCCATCGAACGGAGCGCCGACTTGTACTCGAGGTCGCGCTGTTCGAGCTGCTCCTTCGGGATGAGGCCCCGGTCGAACAGCGACTGCGCCCGCTCCAGCGCCTTGCGCTTCATCTCGAGCGAATCCTCGTCCAGGTCCAGCCTCGTCGCCGCGTCCTGGAGCTGAGCCTGGCGCAGGTTCGCCTCCGCCCGATCGAGCGAAGACTGTGCCAGCTTCGAGTCGAGCCTGACGAGATCCTGTCCGGCGACGACGCGGTCGCCTTCCTTCACCGCAACGAACTCGACGATGCCCGAGGCTTCGGCGCGCAGGTCGATGGTGACCGCCGGCTTCACCAGGCCCGCGACGACGAGCACATCCTCCATCGTCATGAGTTCGGCCTGGAAGGTCTGCTCGCGGGCGGGAGGACGATGGGGCCAGAACTTCGCCCAGGCGCCGTAGCCCAGCGCTGCGATGACAGCGAGGCCGACGACGTACTTGATCAGACGGCGCATGGTGAGGTTCCTTTGGGGCAAACGCAACGAGCATCATACTGCCTGCTGCGTCCGGGGCGGGCTGGTTCGAATGTCACCGCCCGGAGGCTTTGCGCCTGGGCTGCGCGACCTGCTCGTCGGACGGGAGGCCTCCCGGGTGGCGTCTGGGCCTCGGTCGCAGAACTCGGGTGCCGTCGCCGGTGTGGCCGGTCGTGGCCGGGCAATCCCGTGACAGCGGGCCCAGCCAGGCCTATCATGGTGGCGCTCCCACTGCGACCCTGCCCCCGATGTGCGGATCGACGATTCGGGACCGCGGTCCCGGCTGAGTCGACTGCAGGTCACGAGTGCGGTTCATGCGCGCGGCAGCCCCAGCGGTTGTCATGCCGGTCCGAGCGATCAGGCGACGATGGCTCGAGCATGTCCTGCGCGCGGAGGGGTGGCGGCCATGGCATCCTCGATCCTCAGGTTGAT
Source organism: uncultured Vicinamibacterales bacterium (assembly GCA_964481395.1). Classification (GTDB taxonomy): domain Bacteria; phylum Acidobacteriota; class Vicinamibacteria; order Vicinamibacterales; family JAKQTR01; genus JBFMFH01. The sequence goes on along the minus strand of CAYZYG010000056.1, from coordinate 24,010 downwards.
GGCGGCGTCGGCTCTGATGGCAGGCAGCCTGGCCCTGGCGGCGCAGGCGCCGTCTTCGGGGCAACCATCCGGCGCCGACCTGGCGAAACACCTCACGGGCTGGCTGCGTACGAAGGGGATCACGCAGCCATCCCGGCAATATCAGCTGTTCCTCTGGCAGCACATCTACACCGCGCCGGATGGCACCACCAAACTCTCGGACAAGACCAAGACGGTTGTCATGGAGGGCTACGGCGGATCATCCGCAGGATGGCAGCCGGGTGACACCTCGCGGACCGAGCCGCCGGCCACCGTGATGTGCGGCGCGGGCGGCCGGCAGTCGGTGACCTACGAAAGAGAACGCCGCGAATCCCGACGCTTCGTCGACATCGAAGGATTCAGGTGCCGGGAGGAGCGGCTGGAAGTGCGCGGGTCGAGCTCCTCGCCCGACTGTCGGATCGGGTTCGAGAAGAGGCACGTCGTGATCTGCGACGATCTGCGCCTGGTCACGGCGTCCAGCTATTCGGGTCTCGGCGATGACACGGCGCCCGATGCGGTCGCGCCCATGCGGGAGTTCATCGTGTACGCCCGGGCGCAGGCCGCGGCACAGGTCGGGGCGAAGCCCCAGCCTCCGGCCGCGCCGCCCGGGAGCGTGCCGGCGGGACAAGGAGCGGCGACTCTCGGCCAGACGCTGAGCCCCCGCTGCCGGATCGACGATGCGACACTCGACGACACGCGGCCCAATCCAGGCGACAGCGTGCGCGTGACCATCGACGTCTCGAATCCAGGTCAGACGGGGCTCGATTGTGCGGCCCAGGTCAACGTTCGCCCGCCCGGCGGGCGGGTGACGCCGCTCTTCTCGCAGCAATCCTCGCCGGTTTTCGTGCCCGGCGAACAGCGCAAGACCATTCGCATCGATATTCCCGTGTCGCCGAGCTGGTCCGGCCCGCTCGACGTGCATGTGGTGGTCGCGCCCACCGGGGGTGCGGCGACGCCGCCGACCGAGAAGGTCCTCCGCATGACCCCGTTCCCGTACTCGACGAAGTGCTCGATTACGTTCGCCATGCCGCCCTCGCCAACGCCTCCCGTCACGGTGACCTTCAGGGCGTTCTGCCCGGGACTTGAGATCGACAAAATCCGGCAGGTGATGTGGCTCGTCGATACGACGCGGGTCGCCATCAATCCTCCGCCGGGCCTCGCCTTCACGTGGACGTTCACAGATCCCGAACGCACCTACGACATCCAGGCACGCGTCTACGCGACCGACGGAGAACTGTTCGGCCTGACGTCGTTCGAAACAGGGAGCGTCGGGCTCGGCCCGATGGGCACGTGGCGGAACCGGTTCGAAGCCAGAGGCGCGCCCGCGAATCTCGACGTGTGCGGCGCTTGGTGGCGCGGCGGCGACGGAACCTGGTCGGCCTGCGCGCCGTTCGGCGGCGGCCGCATCGGGGCCGTGGATGCCTACCTCCTGCACACCGGAGAGCAGACCGAAGGGTGGAACGCCGGGTTTCTCGTGGCTGCGGTCGCGGGACGCCCTGGGCTGCGGTACCAGGTCTACGGGTTCAACTTCCCGAAGGGGTCCGGTACCGTGCACCACGAAGGATGGCTCAACACCCACGACAAGACCGTTCGCCCGGAGACGCTCGCGTTCGCGGAGGTGCATTCGCGCACGGTTGTCGTGCAATGGACTGCCGCGGACGGCGCCGTGTGCAAGGCTCGGATCTGGAAGACGCGGACGGAGCCGACTCCGTCTCTGAACTCGTTCGTCAAGGGCGGCGTCGACGACCTCGGCTGCTCCAACGCCAGCTACAGGCCCGCGTTCGCCCTCGATGGCGACTGGCGGGTGGATGGCCAGTCTGATCCGGGCGTGATCCGCATCGCCCAGTCCGGCTACGACCTGGCCATTCGGCTTCCCCCCGGTCCGCAACGGGTCACCGGGACGTTCACGGACGCCACGACCGTCCGCGTGGCGTTGCCCGCAGGGGGCGCAGAGTGTTGCACCGGGAAGGTGGAGCGCGACGCGATCGCGTGGAGCAACGGCAGCGTGTGGCGGCGCGCCACCGATCTCTCCGGGACACTCGCCACCGGGCGCTACGAGGTGCGCGTGGCAGGATTCCAGTCGGTCTGGGCGCTGCGCGTGAACGGCGCGAAGGTGTCAGGCGTGTCCATCTGGGACTGCTGCCCCGGGCCACGCATCGATGCGGTGACCGGTGAGTTTCGCGGTGATGAACTCATACTCCGCCGCCCCTGCAACGGCCAGGGGACTCCGGATGTCCCGCCGTGCCTCCAGGAGTTTCGCGGGCACCTCGTGGGGACCGCGCTGGAGGGGACTTTTACAGGTGCTGGCGGTCCCGGGACGTGGCGGCTCGACCTCTCGTCCCGGTCCGGTCTCGACCTCAGGCCGGATGCGCTCGGGACCGAATGGGCCGAGGTCGAAGCCGGCTTCCCTGGTCGCTGGCGGCGCCGGGGTGCCACCAACGTCTGGGATGCCGACTGGGGGGCAGGGACGAAGGCGACGCTCGTCATGTCGCTCTCCGGCAACCAGGTTCGGATTGTCCGGACCGACTTGCCCGGGCCCAACTCCGGGTTCTCGGCGGTCTATGAAGGGACGATCGACGCGGACGGGCGGGTGACGGGCATCGAGACCTATACGTGGCCGGCGCGCGGCTGGAAGGACAGGCAACAGGCGTGGGAGGCCGTGATCATGCGGTAGCCGCGCCCAGGGGGCTCGGCCCGGCCGACATCAGCGGTCCTGCGCCCCATCGGGCACCGTGAACTCCGCGCGCAGCGGGCGGGTGAAGGTGCCCAGTTCCTCGATGTCGAGATAGACGAGTTCCGCGCCCGCGAGCCAGTCGGCATCGATGAGCGGTACCAGCGACGACAGACCGCTGTTGTAGAGGTCACTCGCGCGGGGCCGGAGGGTGTCGACGCTCCGCGACACCCGGCCACCAGCGATGCCGAGCGTGCCCACCAGGGACACGGCTCGAGGCCTGTAGTGGCCGAGCCTGACCGCCTCGTTCCTCACGCGATTCCGCAGGCACAGCTCCGACCACATGCCGAACGGCGTGGCGCGGGTCAGCCAGACATTCGTGTAGCGCACCTCGAGCACATTCATGTCGCCGGGGTTCACAGCTAGAATCTCGAACGCGTTTCCCCGCACGGCTAGTCGGGCTCCGACGCGCACGGGTGCGGCACCGGCTACCCGATAGCGGCCTGCCGCGATTGTCAGGTCGGCCGTCAAGACCTGGGGACGACCCGCCAGCCGCAGTGCCGCCTCGCGGTCGATCCGAGCGAGGTGCACGCGCCGGTACCGGCCCAAAGGGGTGAAGAGCAATCGGGCCGGGTTGAGCGCGTGCTGGAGACCGTCGAAGGCCGCGTCCGGAGACGGCGCGCCGAGAAAAGTCCCGACGCTCGCTCGCGTCAGTTCGAAAGGCACCTGTTCGCCGCCCGCTTCGACGCGTCCCGTAATGGAGAGCGGCCTGAGGAATACGCCGTCGTTGAGTCCGTCAGCGGTGATGGCCGCGCTGTAGTCCACAATCCGCCCGAGCGTCGGGTTGGCGAGGGCCGACTCCGCGGGCGCCATCACAGACCCGGCCACCACCGAGAGCGTGACGGCGTCGGGATCGACGACGGTCCGGTTGACAGGCACTGCGGCGAGGTCCGCATCTCCGGCCAGGAGACGCGGGGGAACGGCAGCGGCCGCGAGCGCCACCGCCACGAGCGCGGCCGTGCGCCATTCGCGCAAGGTCAGGTACTGGTGCGCGATCGCCACCAGGCCGAACGCGAACAGCGTGCCGAGGTACCAGGCCGGTCTGATGCCGAACAGGCTCCCGCCCACAAACGGCCACGTCGTCATGATGGCGGGGAGCAGCACGCCGTTGATGAGCGTGACCAGCGCCACGCCCGCGACACCCGCAATGACGAGATGCGTCAATGAGGCGGTCACGACGGCGGCCATCGCCGTGATCAGGACGACCATCGTCTGGTCAACCGCAATCGTCCGCCCCACCGCAAGGGCGTCGGCCCAGAGCAGGCCCGACTGCCCCCACGCGTACGCCAGCAGGGCGGCCGGGACCACGACGAGCGTGACGGCGAGCGCGAGCAACTTGCTGGTGAACAGCATTCCCCGGCTGATCGGGCGCGTGCGCCAGAACGCCGTGGTGCCGACGAGCGCATCCCCCTGGACGATCAGACCGGCCAGCACCGACGTGAGGAGCGCACGGACCCAGGGCATCCAGGGGATGACGGAGCGCTGGTCGTCTGGAACGTAGCCGCTGATGACCCACGCGGCTTCGAAGGCCACCAGCGCCGCGAACACCAGCATCGGGAGCGTGTGGGCACGGACGGCGTGCCAGGCGAGGTGTCTGACCAGCTTCACTGTTTGCCTCCCGGCCCGGACAAGACCCCGGCGGGATCCGCCGGCAGCCCTGCCCGGCGGTCGAGGAGGAACGGCTCGACCCGGATCGTCCGGTCCACGCGCCCTAGCGGCTCTGGGAGCGCGACGACGATCTCGGCGCCGCGAAGCCACTCGTCATCCACGCCTGCGAGGGCAGGCCTGTCGGCGAGCACGGCGTCCAGGCGACGCCTGACGAGCGTCAACCCGGAGAGCATCAAGGTCGTGCGATACGTCGTTTCACCCGCTCCCGCCAGCAGCACAGCCTCGTGGCGGCGTTCATGGAGGAGCAGGTAGTAAGTGTCCGGTGAGTATCCCCAAGAAGGGAAGCGGACATGGCTCACGTCGAAGGCGACACCGTTCTCGGTGGCCACCCTCCCGCGGAAGACGAAGCTGGGATCTCCGAGCTCGGCCCGAGCGGGAACTGTCGCCGGGACGCGGGTGCCCAGCGAGTAGCGATAGACACTGGCGGCGACGTCGACGTCGAGGACCCCCGGCGTACTCCGCTTGCGCCGGAAGTCATCGTCGGACACCTCGAGGTACTGCAGTCCGAAGCGCTGGGCGAACACGTCACGTGGATCCAGGAGAAGCGACGCGCTGGTCGCGGCAGCGAGACTGGCGTACGGCTGGTCGTCAATGGTGCCTCCGCCGACGACCGGCTGCAGTTGCGCGGCGGGCGCCCGCCACGGCGACGCCCATGCCACCGTCTCACCATCGGCAAAGGTGACACGTGTTCGGAAGCGCGCCGGCGACAGGAACAGGGCACCTGCCTGTCCGACTTCCCGAACCTGGGCTGAGTATCGGACGCCGCTCGTCCGCCTGACCGCAGTCGTCGAACCTCCCGCCTGGCCGCCTGGCTCCACCCGCGTGAAGTGCTCCGACCGCATGGACGATGGGACGAACTCGAGCTCCGGGAGGCCTTTCAGGTCTGACTCCGACTGAGGAAGTGGCGCGGGCCACCACATGACGAGCGGGAAGCGGAATTGCAGCACGGCCAGCACGACGACAGCGCCTAGGAGACCCACCGCTCGCCACCGCCTCAGCGTCAGCAGGTGGTACGCCGCCACGGCCGCCAGGACCACCGCCGCGAGGATGAAGAACGACGCTTCGGCCAGGACCGTATCGTGGATGGTGACCGTCCAGGGTTGCGGGCGGCGCTGGCCTGCGGCCATGTACATCCGCAACTGGGCGAAGCCCGTCAGCATGGCGACGCCGCCGACGACGACCTGGGCCATGTTCGACGAGACGCCGGCCAGGGCCACCACGGCCGCGGCGACGAACGCCTGCTCGACACCAATCTGAACGACGGCCCGGACGACCGTTGCACCCCCAAGTCCCAGGCCGAGAAACGTGGCGGCGAACCAGGCCGCCGGCAAGGCCACGGCCAACGCCGTGATACCCGATGCCTTGGCGAGCAGCAGTTCCGGCCGCGCGACAGGCCTCGTGCGCCAGAAGGCCGTCGTGCCGACCTGCACATGGCGGTGCACGAGCGTCGCCACCAGCACGACGGTGACGGCGAAACGAATGACGATGGCGGCGAGATCGAGGCTGACCGTTTGACGGGACGCCGGGTCAGGGGCCGGCGGTCCGATCCACAACACCAGTGATTCGAGCGCGAGCACGCCGATCCAGACGCCGAGGAGCGGCGCGACCGACTGCAGGTCGTAGCGAACGAGGTGAAGGACGCGGGCCAGCATGGGTGCGCCTCGTCAGGACGACAGCCGGTACACGCGCGCCAGAGTGATGAAGATCTGGCGCAGGGGCATGGGCGCGGCCTGGATGTCGGTCGCGTCCGTCACCAGCGCCCGGATCTTCGCGACTGACTCGCCTTCCGAAAACGCGCTGTCGACGAACCGCAGCACAGTGCCTGCCGCCTGGGGCAGCAGCCACGACGAAGGCGCGCCCGGTGGCACGGCGGCCGGGGCGCCGCACGTGACCTCGATCTGGCGGAAGCGCCCGAGCAGGGACGACACCGGCTCGGCCAGCTCGAGCCGCCCCTTGTTGATGATGCCGATCCAGTCGGCGAGCCGCTCGACCTCGTCGATGTCGTGCGACGAGATGAAGACCGTCCACGGCCGCTCGCCGGCAATCTCGAGGATGCCTCGCGCGAACTCCTCGCGCACGAGCGCGTCGAGGCCGGCGAACGGCTCGTCCATCACGAGCAGCTCCGGCCGGTACGCCAGCGACACGAGCAG
>CAYZYG010000056.1:0-17343 GCA_964481395.1 uncultured Vicinamibacterales bacterium | reverse complement strand
GTCTTGATGGTCGTCGTCTTGCCGGCGCCGTTCGGGCCGACCAGGGCGAAGACGCTCCCGATCGGGACCTGCATGGTCAGGTCGTGAACGGCCTCGGTCCGCCCGAAGCGGCGCGAGAGGTGCTCGGTCTCGATGGCGTATGTCATGGCGGCTCCGCGCAACCTACTTGCCTCGATCCAGACGGTTCCAGTGCTCGACGACCGCGTCGAGGACGTCCTGCACGTTCAGCGAGAGGTGGCGGGCGTCGACGACGAGGCGCTCGACATCCTCGCGAAGGAGTGACCGGCGTTCGCGGGCATCGGGGGCCGTGCGCGCCGCCACGAACGTGCCGATGCCCGGCCGGACCTCGAGCATGCCCTCGGTGAGGAGCGTGGCGACGACCTTGTGGGCGGTGTTGGGGTTGATCCGCAGTTCGCGGCTGAGCACCCGGACGGACGGGAACTCGTCGCCCGTGGTCATCCGCCCCGAGACGATGGCCTTCTTGACGGCGAAGACCACCTGCTCGTGCACCGAGAGGCCGGGGCGGAGGGTGATGGAAAAGGGCAGCACTATGTGTACTATATATGCTAGAACAGCTAGTACGTCAAGACCCAGGGGCCGGGGATCTGGGACCGGGGACCAGTTATGGATGTCCCCGGTCCCCAGGCGGCTACGATGCGAGGGCGTCGGCCAGGAGGCGCCCCTCGGGTTCGTGGACGAAGAGCGGCCGGACCTCGTCTGCCGTGGGCTTCGGGCCGCCCGACTCGACGCGCGCGAGGATCGCGAGCGCAAGGTCCGCGGCTTCGTGGCCCGGATGCGCCTCGAGCCAGCGCGCGGCCTTCTGGACGATGCGTCGTCGGGCCCCCCGGCGCGACGTGTGGCCGAGGACGACCAGCGCGAGCAGTGCCGCCGCGGTCCGTGCGGCGTCACCACCGAAGCTGCCATCCGCCGACTGCGAAGTCGCGAGCGTGCTCTCGAGGCCGCGCCCCGCCGGCGGAACCGACGTCGGACGCATCGACGATCGGCGCCACCCGGTGGCCAGCGACCTCATCGAGAAGGCAGACTTCGTCGGCGGCTCGCTTTCGTCCGGCATGTCATACAGGGCCTGGCCAGCCGCCCCATTGTCGTACGGCGCGCTGTCTTCCATCGTCATGTCGCCGCCATCGTCCTCGAGCGACAGGTACATGGGTCCGTGGACGTGCCGGGCCGCCATCATGGGCGGGGCAGGCATCGACGGGACCGCGCACGCCTCCTCCTCCCACAGGAACGGCAGATCGACGGGCTGCACGACCGTGGTCCGCTCCCCGGAAACCGTGGTCGTCGTTTCGACGGCCACGAGTGAGGTGTAGCGCGACACGATGCCATGGGCGAGGGCCACGCGCACGATTTCATCTTTCGACGAGGCGTGTTCATCCGCGCTGGCGACGTCGCGGTCTTCCAGCCACGCGATCCGTTCGCGGGCCCAGAGCGCGCCCAGGGGCGAGTCGATCCTCTCGGGCACGGTCTCGGCCGCCCACGGCCCCGATGCGGTCGATCCCGCGACGCGGAGCGCCCCGGGCGCGCCGGCCAGCAGCGCGGAGTGGGGCACGCCGGCGAATAGCGGAAACGACTCGGCGCGAGCCGGTTCTCCGCCCTCGACGCGCACGTCCCACGCCACCGGGTGCGCGAGGAGCGACTCGAGGTCGGCCATCCGCCCTTCGATGTCGTCCGATGGCGTCATCAGGTCGCACGTGCCGCCGCCGAGGCGCGCGAGGCGCTTGAGCAGCGCCTCGTTCACACTGGTGTCGATCCCGATCGTGAAGACCAGCGCCTGGCCTCGATGCCGCGCCACGGCCCTCGACAGTTCGTCGTCATTGCCGACTTCGCCGTCGGTGATGACGAGCAGGGTCCGCACGCGTCCGGACGGCGTGTCACCCGAGAGCGCGTCGAGGAGAGGCGGCAGCAGTTCCGTGCCGCCGTCCGCCTGCAGGCGATCGATCCAGGCGTCCGCGGCCTTCAGCGTGACGTCATCGAACTGAGAGAACCCGGAGAGGAAGAAACGGTGCTCCGTGTTGAACGCGATGACGCGGAACCGGTCGCCGGTGTCGAGGCCGCGAAGCGAGGCCTTGAGCGCCCGCTTCGCCGCGGTGAGCTTGAGGCCGGCCATCGATCCCGATACGTCCAGGATGAAGACCGCGTCACGCCCGGCACGGGCGGCCCGCTCGGCGGCCGGCGCCGAGACGACGGCCAGCGTGTGCGTGCCGTCGGTGAACGCCCGGACGGCGGGCGTGTCGCCGGCAGCTGCCGGTTCGATGCGCAGCACGAAGTCCCGGTCGAGCGTGGCCTGGGCCGCCGGCGCCACCCGCACGACCTCGCCCATGGCCACCTGGACCGCGTGGAGGGAGGAGGAGACCGACGCGACCGGACCGGCGATCGCAATCTCGAGATCGAGACGGGTGCCGCCTGCGAGGCGGAGCGGCGGCGTGATGCGCGACGCATCGGGGACCTGGTCCGTGTCCGGCTCGGTGCCGGGGCCGGTGTGTGAGACGGGCGTGCCCGGGATGTACCGTGGCGAGACAACCGTGGGGAAGCGCCACTCGAGCGCGCCTGAGGCATCGGTGAGCCGCTCGATGACGACCAAGCGGACCGATACGCGCTCCCCGGGAGGGATGTTCGTGACACGCAGCGTGTGCACGTCGCGGCGCTCGGCGTTGAGCAGACCCGCGCGGTGCCCGGCGCGGCGGGCGTCGTCGAACACGCGCTCGGCCTCGGCCCGTTCGCGGCACTCTGCGCGAACGGTGACCGGACCGCACGTCAGCTCCATCTCGACGACGGCGCCGTCCGGCGGCAGCGGAAACATGTGGACCGCCTCGAGCGGCGAGGCGTGCGGATTCCGGAACGCCTGTTCCACGACGGTACGGGCGAAGCGGCCGATGACGGACGCGCGGACCCGCACCGATTCGAGCGGGAACGGCACCTCGCCCGCCTCGGTCAGGCCGAGCAGCCCGCCGAGATCCCGGGGCTCCTCCGGCGTATCGACGGACGGTTCGACGAGCACGGCAGTGGGACGCATCAATCCTCCTTGGATCCGACTGACGCCGCACTCGCAGCGAGGCGGCGGATGAGCGATTCGGGATCGGGCACCTGCGACGGATCGATGGTGACCGTCACACCGGGTGCGAGTTCGGCCGACACGACCAGGCGAGGCGAGGGCCGTGCGGGGGGCGCGTCGTTCCCGCTGCCGACCGAGACGCCGCCGGCGGGCGAGGCTGACTTCATGGCCCGCTCAAGCTCGCCGGTCGTCTTGGCCGGCAGCGACGCCTGGATCATCGAGAGGGGGTAGCCCTCGGCCTGCAGCCGCTTGATCGCGAGGATCTGCAGCAGATGCCGGTAGCTGTAGACCGCCCGGCGCCCGTCGTATCTCAGCGGTCGGTCGAGGACACCGGTCGTCTGGTAGAAGCGGATCGCCCGGGCGTCCGGCGCGCCGCCGACGCGTCCGTCCTCGATCCGCACGCCCTGCGCCCGAAGCAGCCTGGCGGCGGTCGCCGCCAGCTCGTCGAGGGAGAACTCCGTGTCTCGGAACCGTGCCGGGTCGGGGCTCATGCAGATACTGTAATACAGACAGTAAATACTGTCAACAATGGGGACCGGGGACCGGGGATCGGGGATCGGGGACCGGGGATCGGGGACCGGGGAGCGGGGACCGGGAGTCGGGAGTCGGGAGTCGGGATTCGGGAGTCGGGATTCGAGTCAGGAAGGCATCGGCCATGGGCGCAGGCGATGCCTGGGTCACTCACGGCGCGCTTGGGCTGATGCGGGCGGAACCGATCCCCGATCCCCCATCTTGACGGTCACAGATGAGGTATCCGGCCTCCCCGATCCAAGTTCTCGTGCACGGTGACATTCGCGTACGACCGTGCTCCGTGCGAACGGCGTTCGATTGCGAGGAGACTCGTTTCCGACCCCTTACCATCGCCTTACGCGAGCGATCCCGGCGCCGATCTTCTTCGGGCTTCGTGCGGGCGCGATTCCCACCGTTAGGCGGATCCGCCCCAGCGTTTCTGCGCTGGGGCGATTCTTCATCCCCGTGGATCCGCGGCGTGCCCGAATGGGCACCGCGCACGCGATTTGAGCGCCAGGCGGCCGTGAACGCCGGTTCGGACGCCCCGGACCCCGCGGATCCCCGCCTCTTGCCGCTCCGACACGTGCAGATCGGTCCTGGCACGAATCTCGCCCTTCCACCTGTCGTCCCCCGTGTGAGACGGACCAGACGCCCCCAGCACGCAGGAGGTTGATGATGACAGCTGGAAGACACAGGAGCCGAGGATGGCTCATCCTCGCGGCTGCGCTTGTCGCGATGCTTGCGGTGTTCCCGCCGCCCGCGCTCGCGCAGACGGAAACGGGCCGCGTCGCCGGCTCGGTCACGGACGCCAGTGGCGGCGTCTTGCCGGGCGTCACGGTCACGCTGACGTCGACGGCGACGCGCGCGATGCGCACGTCGATCACCGACGACGCGGGCCGGTACACGTTCGCCAACGTGCTCCCCGGCGAGTACGAACTCATCGTCGAGTTGACGGGCTTCGCCTCGCGCCGAACGCGCGTCCAGATCACCGTCGGCGGGTCGGTGGATCTCACGTCGAAGCTGGAGATCGCGGCGCAGACCGAGACGATCAACGTCGTCGCGGAGACGCCGGTGATCAACACGGTCAATTCGGAAGTGTCGACGGTCGTCAGCCAGCGGATGGTCAGCGAGTTGCCGAGCATCACGCGGAACATCTACGACTTCGTGAAGGTCGCGGGTAACGTCTCCGACGACGACCCGACCGGCGTGAACGGCCGTGGAGCGGGCGGATACGCCCTGAACGGCCTGCGTTCGGCCTCGACGAACGTGCTGCTCGACGGGTCGGCCAACAACGACGAGTTCCGGGCGTCGGTCGGCCAGCAGGTGCCGCTCGATTCGGTCCAGGAGTTCTCGATCGTCACCACCAACTTCTCGGCCCAGTACGGTCGGGCGACCGGCGGCGTGGTGAACGTGGTCACCAAGTCCGGGACGAACAACCTGACCGGCTCCGCGTACACGTTCTTCCGCAACGAGAAGCTCGCGTCGAACTTGTACGACAACGAGCAGCGGGGAGTCGAGAAGGATCCGTTCGAGCGGAGCCAGAACGGCGTGTCGATCGGCGGGCCGATCAAGCGCGATCGCATCCACTTCTTCGGCAGCGCGGAGTACATCCGCGTGCGCAGCAACGCGACCGACGTGGCGCTCGTTCCGACGCCGCAATTCCTGGCGCTCACGTCGCCGGTGACGCAGGCCTTCTTCGGCGATTACCGCGCCCTGCCGATCAACGGCAACATCGTGACGGCGGGCGACATCGCCGGGGTACGTCCCGGCGGGCCGTTCTCGCAGATCCCGGCCAATACGCCGGTGTTCGGCGAGGTCATCCAGCAGTTTCCCAGCGACGCCGGCGCCGGCAACCCGGTGAACGAGTACCAGGCCGTCGGACGCGTCGACTGGCAGTTGGGCAACAACTCCAGCCTGTACGTGCGCTACGCCCTGCAGAACCAGGAGTTCCTGTCGGGCACGAACGCCAACAGCGCCTACGAGGGCTTCAACACCGGCACGAAGAACGACAACCAGAACATCCTCGGGTCGTACACCCGCGTCTGGTCGAACACGTTCACCACGCAGAGCAAGTTCGTCTACAACCGCCTCAAGAACGACCAGCCGCTCAACGGCGACCCGACGCCGACGCTCTACCTGCGCGCGTCCCGCACGAGCATCGGCGGCACGAAGGTGGCCCTGCCAGGCTACCTCCCGTACAACCCCGGCAGCGCCATCCCCTTCGGCGGGCCCCAGAAGCTGGCGCAGTTCTACCAGGACGGCACGAAGATCCAGGGCAGCCACGAGCTGCGCTTCGGCGGATCGTTCGTCAGGATCATGGATGACCGGACGTTCGGCGCCTTCATGAACCCGGTCCAGACGCTGGGCGGCTCGCTCGGCGAGGCGCTCGACAACCTGATGCTGGGCCAGCTGCTGCAGTTCCAGACGGCCATCGATCCCCAGGGCCGGTTCCCTGGCGAAACGGTGCCGCTGCCGGTCGGCCAGCCGAGCTTCACGCGGAACAACCGCTACAACGAGTGGGCGCTGTACTTCAGCGACACGTGGCGGCCGCGCGACCGGGTCACCCTCAACCTCGGCCTGCGCTACGAGTACTTCGGCGTGCAGCACAACACCGATCCGTCCCTCGACGCCAACTATTACTGGGGGACCGGCAATCAGTTCGAGCGGATCCGCTCGGGACAGATGCTGCAGACGCCAGACAGTCCGATCGGCGCCCTCTGGAAGACCGACAAGAACAACTTCGCGCCTCGCGTCGGCGTGGCCTGGGACCCCTTCGGCGACGGCCGGACGAGCCTCCGCGGCGGCTACGGCATGGGGTACGAGCGCAACTTCGGCAACGTCACGTTCAACGTGATCCAGAACCCGCCGAGCTACGCGGTCGTGTCGCTGTTCGCGCCGGCCGACGTGCCCTTCCTGCCGATCTTCAGGACGGTCGAAGGCCCGCTGGCCGGCACGGGGACCGCCCGTATCCCGAGCATCAGCACGCGCAACGTCGATCCGGACATCGTGAATGCCTACGCGCACTTCTGGAGCGCGGCGTTCCAGCACGAAATCTGGCGGCGGACCACGCTCTCGCTGGAGTACACCGGATCCGCCGGTGAAGACCTCTACACCCTGTCCAACATCAACCGCGCAGGCACCGGCGCGTACTACCTCGGCGACGCCAATCCGAACGCGCGGCTGCGCACGACGCAGTACACGAACATGAACACGCGCGCCAACGGCGGCCGCTCGCGCTACCACGGCATCGTTGCCGGCCTCACGTTCTCGCGGCTGGCCGATCTCGGGCTGGATCTCAGCGGGCGTTACACCTACGGCCGCGCGAAGGACAACCTGAGCTCGACCTTCAGCGAGTCGTTCAACAACCTGAACCTCGGCCTCCTCGACCCGTTCGATCCCGACCTCGACTGGGGCTGGGCCGACTACGACGTGCGGCACCGCGTGGCCATCTCGGGCGTGTACGAACTGCCGTTCTTCAAGAACGCCGAGGGGTGGACGAAGACGCTCGGCGGCGGGTGGCAGGCGGCGTGGATCTTCACGGCGCAGACGGGCGCGCCGTTCACGATCTTCGACTGCTCGAACGCGGTCTCGGTGTGCGCGCGCATGGCGCAGGTGGCCGACATCGGCAACTACACTCGCACGGCGACCGGCAGCCCGAACCAGTATGTCTACCTCTATCTGTAAAACCAGGCGTTGGTGATCGGCATCATCGTCAACGCCCTGACCGGGACGAACGAGGTGCCTCACGAGGGCGGCTACCCGTCGAACATGACGGCGCGCAACGCCTTCCGCCGGCCGGGCCGGTGGATGCTCGACGCGTCGTTCGTGAAGCGGTTCCGCTTCGGCTCGCGAACGGCGGCCAGCGTGCGGATCGAGGTCTACAACCTCCTGAACCGCGCGAACTGGTACGTCGTGGACGACGCGGCGGACATTTCGGGCGACACCCAGATCCTGGCGGTGCGGGGCTACACCGGCCCGTCGGGCTACGGGCGGCCCGGGGACGGCCAGCGCCGCGTCCAGATCGGCTTCCGCTTCGAGTTCTGAGTCCTCGAGCCGGGTGCGTCTGCCCGGCCTCGACGAACCCGGACGGGGAGCCCACTCGCGGGCTCCCCGTTTTCGTGTGCGCGGGCCGTCGTGATCCGGGCGAGCAGCCGACTCCCGAATCCCGATTTCCGACTCCCGGTGTCGGAGCTGGTCCCCGGTCCCCGGTCCCCGATCCCTGGTGATATAGTTCTCCCGGAGACCTCCCCGCGTGCCGGATCCGCTGCGGCCCCCTCCGAACCGGATCGACGACTTCCGCGTCGGCGCCTGGCTGGCCGAGCCGGCCCTCAACCGCCTGACGTCCGGGCAGACCGTTCTGCGCATCCGTCCGCAGCTCATGGACGTTCTGGTGTGCCTCGCCCGCCACCAGGGCCGCGTCGTCCTGAAGGACGAGCTGCTGGCCGAAGTCTGGCCCGACCGCGTGATCACCGAGTCGGGAATGGTGCGCTGCATCGCCGAATTGCGCCAGCTGCTTGGCGACGACTCGCGTGAGCCCACGTACATCGAGACCATCTCGAAGCGGGGCTACCGGCTCGTGGCACAGGTGGAGTGGATCGCGCCCTCACCAGGTTCGGCGCTGCCGGCGGGATTGGATGCCGCGCAGGCCGAGGCGGAGGCCTCGCCGACGTTGCGCGCGGACGACGGCTTGCCCGCAGCGCCGCCTGAGGCGGGGCCGATCCCAGAGCCCGGCCCGACCGCCGTGGACACGCCGCCGCCCGCCGTGCCCACCCGGCGTCTGCTCGCGCGGTGGTGGGTCGGCGCGGCCGCCCTCGTCGTCGTAGCCGCCGCCGCGGCCGCCCTCTTCGTCTTCGGCGGGGCCTCCGAACCCCTTCTGACGGACCGCGACACCGTCGTCCTCGCGTTCGAGAACTCCACGGGCGACGATGTGTTCGACGAGACGCTGCCGCTGGCGCTGGCCATTCAGCTCGAGCAGTCGCCGTTCTTCAGGATCCTGCCCGCAGACCAGGTCCGGCAGACCCTCCAGTTGATGCAGCGCCCGGCGGACACCGCCGTCACGCGGAACGTCGGCGCGGAGATCTGCGAGCGCGCTGGCGCGACGGCGCTCATCGTGTCCTCGATCGCGTCGCTCGGACAGAACTACGCGATTGGTCTCGAAGCCGTTGGCTGCGCAAACGGGGGGGTGCTCGGCCGGCAGCAGGTCGAGGTGACCGGAAAGGACGCGGTGCTCCGCGCGCTCGGGCGGATCGCCACGGCGCTGCGCCGGCAGCTCGGCGAGTCGCGCGATTCGATCCAGGCGTACGACGTGCCCATCACCGAAGCGACCACCGCCTCGCTCGACGCGCTGCGGGCCGTTCGCCGCGGTGATGCGGCCCGCGCCCGCGGCCAGGCCGAGGATGCGCTCCGGTTCTACCGCGAAGCGGTCACGCTGGATCCCGAGTTCGCGTTCGCGCATGCCAGGCTCGGAGCCTTCGCCCTCGGATTCCACTACGAGCAGGAGGGCATCTCGCACCTCACCCGCGCCTATGAACTGCGCGACCGCGTCACGCTGCCCGAACGGCTGGAGATCGATCTCAATTACGTGTCGGTGATGAGCGGGGACCGGGTCAGGATCACCGAGATCCTCGAAGCCATGCGGCAGGCGTACCCGCGCCGGCTGTCGGCGCGCCGCCGCCTCGCGTCTCACTACCAGGACATCGGACGCTTTGACGATGCGCTGACCGAGGCCCTCGAAGCCGTCAAGCTGGAGCCGGACGTCGCCGGGGCTCACCAGACCGTGGCCCGTGCGTACGAGGCGCTCGGCCGCTACGACGACGCTCGCCGGGTCGCCGAAGCAGCCGTGGCCCGCGGCCTCGAGAGCGAGGCGCTCCACGTGACGCTGTTGCACATCGGCTTCATCACCGGCGACGCGGCCCTCGTCGCCCGCGAACGCGCGTGGGCGGCCCGCCGCAGCGAAGCGACCCCGTGGTTTCTCGAGGCCGAGGCCGAGGAGGCCCTCTGGCGCGGTCGCCTGCGGGCGTCGCTCGAGTACCTCGATCGGTACCAGGAGCTGGCCCGAGAGCGCGGGGCGCAGCACCGCTGGACCGTCCTTGAACTGCGCAAGGCCCGCTACGAGGCCATCTGCGGGTTCAGCGATCGCGCCATGGCCCGCGTCAACGCCCAGTTGGCCCGTGGGGACCTCGGCAACGACCTGGTCGTGGATGCGCTCAAAGTCTCGGTATCGGCCGGCGACCTCGAGACGACGGCGCGCATCATCGCCGACCTCGATCGTCAGGACTGGCCGAAGACCGAAGAACCGTACGCCGGCTTCGTACAGTCCTATCGCGCGGCGCTCGAACGGGGACGGGGGCGTCCCGACCGGGCGCTCGATCTGCTGGCCCCGATCCAACCCTACGAACTGGGTCTCAGCTACGGCCTGATTCCCCTGCACGAGCGGGCTCTGGCGCACCTCGCCGCCGGCGACTGGCAGCAGGCGCGCGATGCATTCCAGAAGATGCTCGACAACGCGGGCGTGTTCCCCGGGCAGAAACTCCTGCCGCTCGCGCAGCTCGGGCTCGCCAGGGCGCTCGCCGCCGGCAGCCAGACCGCCGAGAGCCGCCGCGCCTACGAGGCGTTCTTCGATTTGTGGAAGCAGGCCGACCCGGACCTGCCGCTACTCGCCCAGGCCCGCCAGGAGTTCCAGGGCCTCGACGCCCCTCGCTGAGCCCGTTCCGGGCCGGAACGACGCTGCCGCCCGCCGCGCCGCGCGTGCTGCGATCCGGCCAGTTCTTCGATTCCCGATCCGAAGACCCTTCGATCAACTTCGGGCCCGCCGTTGCGTCTATCGTGGTAACGGCCGCCGCACGATGTCCCCCACACCGCGGCGCGCCGCCCCCTGGAGGATGTCACGATGAGTCCCGACGTCACGCTGGTCCACACCCTGCACGACCTCCTGACCGAGACGGCCACCGCTCTCCGCGCCTTCGTCGCCGCCATCCTGTCGGCGGTCGCCATGGCTGCCCCGCCGGGCGGGGGGGCGCAGGACGGCCTGGTACCCTTCGACTCGGGCCGCTGGACGATGGTGAATGCCAAGGTCGTGGAACACCTGGGCCGGCCCGCGCTGGTCGGGACGGCGCTCATCCCGGATGCCGGGTTCGACGACGGGGTCATCGAATACGACCTGGCGGTGACCGGCGCCCGTTCGTATCCGGGCATCGTCTTTCGGTCGCAGTCGGACGGGTCGTGGGAGCGCTTCTACATCCGGCCGCACCGGTCCGGGGCGGTACCGCCCTCGCTGTACCCCGACGTCCTGCAGTACGTGCCCGCCTGGCACAGCATCGATGGCTGGCAGCTCTACAGCGGCTCCGGCTACACCGCGCCGGCCGTCATTCCGGTAGGCCGCTGGCTGCACGTGAAGGTCGTGGTCGTTGGCACGCAGGCGCGGGTGTTCCTCGACCATGCCCCGGCACCGGCGCTGGTGATTCCCGACCTGCGGCATGGCACGCGCAGCGGAGGCGTCGGCGTGATGGGGCCGGCCGACGGTACTGCCTTCGTGTCGAACTTCTGCTACCGGCCGGATCCCTCGCTGCGCCCCGGCCCGGCCGCCCGGCCGCCTGCGCAGCCCGGGTTCGTCCGCGACTGGTCGCTTTCGCAGGCGTACCCGGCGCTCGGCGTCAATCCCGAGGACGCGCTCCCGGCGCGGCTGACCGGCGCGGCGTGGACACGCGTCGAGGCAGACGACCGCGGGCTCGTCGATGTCGGCCGGTACCGGCCGCGAGGCCCCGGGCCGGATGTCGTGTACGCCCGCACGACGCTGCGCGCCGCACGCAGCGAAGTGCGACCGTTCCGCCTCGGCTACAGCGACATCGTCGAGGTGTTCCTGAACGGAGTCCGGGTGTTCTCCGCCGACAGCACGTACACCGGCCGCGATCCGTCGTTCCTGGGCATCATCGGCCTGAACGACACCTTGCACCTGCCGCTTCGAGCCGGCGAGAACGATCTCGTGCTGGCCGTGGCCGAAGTGTCCGGGGGATGGGGATTCATGCTGCAGGACGCGAACGCCGAATTCACCGCGCCCGGCCTGACGCGAACGTGGCGGACGGGCAAGGTGTTCGCCGTGCCCGAATCGGCTGTCGTGGATCCGTCCGGCCGGTTCATCTACGTCTCCAACTACGACGGATACAACCCGAGCGGGCCCGACGGGCGACAGGCGATTCTCAAGCTGGCGGCCGACGGCCGCAGTGCGCCGACGACACTCACGAACGGCATGCGGAACCCGACCGGTCTGGCTGTGGCGGGCGGCTCGCTCTACGCCGTCGAGCCGACAGCCGTGGTGACGATCGAGTTGCCGTCGGGCCGCGTGACGGCCCGAGAGGCCGTGCCCGGGGCGGTCCGGCTGAACGACATCGCTGCGGCTCCCGACGGCACCCTGTACGTGTCGGACCCGCAGCGTGGCGCGATTCACCGGCGCGCACGGACAGGCTGGGAGGTCTGGCTCGAGGGCCCGGAGGTCAGCAGGCCCAACGGCGTCTGCGTGTCGGGCGGCCGGCTGGTGTGGGGCAACAACGGTGACGGGGCGCTCAAGGCCGCCGATCTCTCGAGCCGTGCGATCACCACGGTGGCCCACTTGCCGGGCGGGATCATCGACGGCATCGCGAACGGCCCGGACGGCACAACCCTGGTGTCGCACAACGAAGGTCGCCTGTACGAGGTTGACCGGGCGGGCGCCGTCACGCTGCTGATGGACCTGACGGTCGTCGGGACGCAGATCGCGGATTTCACGTACCGACCGGACACGGGAGAGATCATCGCTCCCACGTTCATCGACAACCGCGTGATGGCCGTGCGCCTCCCGCGGAGGTAGGCGGCGCTCGTCCCGTCGTCATTCCCGAATCGTTCCCGATCCAGGACCCGCCACAATCGAAGTTCGCGGAGGGCCGATCCGAAGCCGGTGCGATCAACTTCCGCCAACGCCGCGCGTCAACCCTGACAGCGGACCCGAGTGACGGGTCAGCCCGACAGGGAGGCGGCGATGCGGACGTTCCTCTCGGCCATCGTGCTCCTGACAGCGATACTGGCGCCCGCCCGAGTGGCCAGCGCCCGCGAGTCGGACCCGCACGTTCGCGCGCTCGACTCGTGCGCGACGTCGATCATGGCGAACGCGCTGACGAGGTCCTCGACAATTCGCACGCTGGGCGACCGCCTGGCCCAGAGCGACGTGGTCGCCTACGTGCGATGCGTCTGGCCCGAGCCGGGCAGTCCGGTCGGCTCGCTGGTCTGGGTTGGCGGCGACACGTCGTTACGGTACGTGCTGATCAGGCTGTCCCACGACCTGTCGCCCGAGCGGCGCGTGCAGATGCTGGGCCACGAGATGCAGCACGCCATCGAGGTGGCCGACGCGCGTTGGGTACGCGATGAGGCGACGCTGCGGCGGTTGTTCGAGCACATCGGCCGGCGCACGTCGACGCAGTCGACATTCGAAACGGCGGCCGCGGTGTTGACCGAGCGCGCCGTGCGGCTGGAGTTGATGGACGCGCCACCGTCGCCGTTGCCCGCGAACTTCGTCCTGGCCGATCCGACCAGGCCGGCGACGATGGCCGCGTCAGGGTTACCGCCCTCTGAGGGCGCCAGCCTCGCGGCGGGCCCGGGACAGCAGGGCCTGATCCGCGTCGGCGTCTTTCCACAGGTCGAGGAAGGCATCGTAGCGCTGCAGGCTCTCGGCCGTCTGGCCGAGCGCGGCGTGCGCCCGGGCCTGCCCAAGCAGGGCGAGCGGATAAAAGACTGAGTACGGCATGATGCCCCGGTTGTCGAGGATGACCTGAAACGCCGAGGCCGCCTCGGCGTAGGCTGCCTGGCCCAGGAACGCGTGCGCGCGGATGAAGGAGGGCAGGTACTCGAATCGCGTGCCCAGTTCGTACGGCCGGATGGGCTCGAGCAGGGCCGCCACATCGGCGAAGCGGTCCTCCGCGACCGCCAGGGCGGCGCGCGCGGGGATCACGAACTCGAGATCACGTCCCGAGCCGGGTGTGACGAGCCGGTCGTATTCGGCCAACAGCCGGCGCGCGGCAGGCACGTTGCCCGCGAGCGCGAAGACCAGCGCGCTCTGTGCGACGCGGCTGGGGCCGGGATCGATGGCGAGCGCGGAGTTGACAGCGTCCGTGGTGCCGGTTCGATCGCCGAGCAGTGCCCGGCTGCCGGCTTCCGACAGCAGCGCCATCGCCGCCGTCGTCACGTCCTGCCGTCCCTCGGCATCGGCGCGAACCTGGGCCCAGAGGTCGCGCGCCTCGCGGAACCGGCCGCGGTACATCGCCATGCGCGCGCGGCGGGCGAGCAGGAAGGGCGCCATCTCCGGCTCGCGGGCGGCGTGGGCGTCCTCCGCCCGCATGAGCGCCTGGTCCCCGGTTACGAACGCCAGGTCGTACCGCAGGTCGTGGGTGTTAGGGGAGTCGCGGCCACGTCTGGCGCTCTCGGCGAGCGTCTCGAGGGCCTCGTCGAAGCGTCCGGCCCCGCTGAGCGCGCCGGCAAGGACGAGACGGGCTACCGAACTGTCCGGTTCGAGGCGCACGGCTTCACGGGCCTCGTCGATCGCCTGGTACCAGAGGCCGACCTGCTGGTAGAGCGACGCCAGGTTCAGGTGGGCTGCTGCGCCGTACGAGGGCGACTGGCTCAGCACCGAGAACGCGTCGATGGCGCGAAGGGGGCTCTCGAGGACGCCGTTGTAGTAGTGACCCTCGATGTAAAGGCGCTCGTGGTCGGTGACGCGATCGGAGAGGTCGAAGGCTCGTGTCAGCGGGACGACGGCCTCGCCGCGACGGCGCAGGTTGAGAAGGGCGACTCCGGTTCTGGCGTACGCGAGGGCGAAGTCGGGATCGATGGCCGTGGCTCGCCGGTACTGCTGAAGTGCCTCGCCGTACGCGCCGCGGTACTTCTCGCGGTCACCCAGGCTCACGGCGCGCAGCGCCTCGAGCGACCGGGTGCTGGCCTGCACCAGCGGCACGTCGAATCGCGCGATCGACGCCAGGGACTCGCCGAGGCCACGCCGCAGCGTGTTGGCCGCCTTCGCCAGCGCCTCGAGCACGTGCTCCTGATCCACCGCCTCGGCCTGCGCCCGCGCGATCGTATCGCGCGAGGCGCACGCGACCGCCTCGAGACCGATGACGTAGCGCTGACCGAGGGACGAAATCGATCCCTGCAGCACGGCTGATGCGCCGATCCGCTCGCAGACCTGCAGCGCCAGATCGGGGGTGATGGCCGCGGTTGGCGGCTCGCCGAGGAACGCCAGCTGTTCCTGCACGACGCGTTCGGGGGTGACCCGAACGTAGGGCGACTGTTCGAGGTGGATGGCCAGCGCCAGGCGCAGCGTGCCGTCGAAGACCGTCTCGCCCGTCGTGTTGCTGAACGCCAGCACGACCGGATCGCGCTCGGCGAGGGGCGGCCCGGCCGGCGTCCTGCCCGCGTAGGCATACCACGCGACGAGGCCAGCTGCGACCGCGAGGGCCATGACCGCCAGGCGAACGCCCCAGCGGCGGGCGCGGGACGCGTGCGCCTGAGGCGCGGCAGGGACCGCCACGACGGCACCTGCGGCGTCCGTGTGGCCCAGATCGGCCGGGCTCAATGCCGGGGGCTCCCAGGAGGCCGGCTCCTCGCCCCTGGGTGCGACCGGAGGCGTGCGCTCGGCCTCGCGTTCGTCATCCGCCGCCGGGATGGAACTCCGCGCCAGGACGTGCGCGTCAGGTCCAGGACCGGCGGGAGTGACGGGCGCGGGACCCGGAGCTTCGCGCCTGCGATGTCCGTTGCCGTTTCCACTGCCGGGGACGGACACGACGGGCGCGATCAGCCGGTACCCGCGCTTGGGAATCGTCTCGATGATGGTGGGGGACTGGGCGTTGTCGCCCAAGGCCTGACGCAGTTCCGCGACGCAGCGCGCGAGCGCCGTGTCGGCCACGAACTGCTTGGGCCACACCTGTTCCAGCAGTTCGTGACGCGGCACCGGGCGGCCGGCCGACCGGGCGAGGCAGACCAGCACGTCGACGAGCTGGGGCCGCAGATGCGTCGTGGTCCCGTCGCGAGAGATCCGGTTGAGTGTCGGTTGGACGAGCCAGTCGCCCAGGGTGAAATCGGCGCCGTGCCCCTCGGGGGCCCCGGCGTCCGCCCGTGCCAGGTCGGGCATCCTGCAAACCTCCCCCTGCCCGGCTGGGGGCGGCCGGCGTTCACACTCGTTAGACGAATGGACGTTCCGAACGGGCTTACGGTTCGCTTCGGTTTGTCTTACGGCTGCCGGAAGACGCTGGCGGGCCGGCGGCGGGAAACGAACCTGTCCCGAGTGGGCTTCGAACCGTTCCGGAAAGACAGGGGCCGCTTCGGGACGCATATTGGCTGCAGCGTCTTCGGCGGCGTGCGGCATCCTCCTCGTGCCGCGTGGGTCCTGTGGCACACCGCGCGCCGCCGCCTTTTTTCTCCGACACCCGATCGTCGCGGTCCGTCAGGTGCCAGGCGGCATGCCCTCGAGCCGTCACCGGTCCGACACTGCCACCACGGCAGCGCCGCTCCGGCCGTCGTGTGCGTACACGGCAGAGTGCCGTCTGATGCCGCCTGATGCCGCTTGCCGCCCCGTTCGTTCCGCCGGACATTGTCGGCATCGTCCCCGTGGACCGTGAGGATGCCGTCTCGGGCACCGAGCGGTCCCGGAGGCGAGGGATCACCAAGGAGGGTGCCGTGGACACGTTGACAGGGCAGTCAGGCACGGTGCGACGGGCGGCAGGAACTGCGAGGCACGCGGCCGTGTGCGTTGTTCTGGGAGCAATGGCGGTGTTGTTTCCCATCCGGGTCGCAGCCCAGGAGGGCTACTGGGTCATCGAACGCATTAAGGCCGAAACGCATGAAGGGGACAAATCCTTTTCTTGGACCACGTTCACGGGCGTCGAGGGGGACGTCATTGTTGAATCCGTCCGGACCGAGGGGTTTTCCCCTTCCCGCGCGGCGCACCGCTTCACCTGGACACCGCCTCCCGTGACGCTGATCCCGGGGCGCGAGTACCTGGCGGTGTGCGGCGCGGAGCGCAAGTACATCAAGAACATCCCCCCCAACACCCGCCCAAACATCGAGGCTCAGAGCAACATCGCGAGTATTAGCTATGAAGACCCTGACCTGGGCCCCCAGCACGGGTACCTGATGGAGTACATCGGTCGCGCTCCCATGGGGCTGCCGCCCTATCCTGCGTCCGTCGCGTGCAAGCCGGACAGGAACACCAAGGTCCCCGGGTACCGGAAGGACTCGAAGGGCCGCGAGCGGCTCGAGATCAGGATGGTGTTCCATGAGGGCTCTTACCACCCGAAAGCGCTGGTCTTCCGGTATCAGTACGGCTGGCGACCTGGTGCTCCGGGCACACGTCCCGAATCCGCCCGGCCAGCGGTGGAAGGTGCCGCCGGCTTCCTCGAGGGCGGCAAATGGAATCCAGAGAAGCCCGACGATGGTCTTGAATCTGGCAAGCACACGTCGGGCGGCGGCACGCGCGAGACTGATCCATCCTGCGGGGTGATCAGCCGGCTGGCCTGGAACGGCGCGAAGCAGGACCGCGTCGGTCCTTCTAACACCGCGGCACCGGACGGCCTGCCGGATGTGAGCCTGGGCGTGTCGCTCGATCTGCCAGCCTCCTCGACGCTGGACAACCTCTCTCTGTTCATCACCGACGCCGCCGGCAACAAGACGTCGGCCCACTGGTTCAGCGGGCCCGCCGGCTTCTGGATTCTCGGAGTGTTCAACGCCGGCGTGATGCTCAATCCGGC
>CAYZYG010000055.1:0-32506 GCA_964481395.1 uncultured Vicinamibacterales bacterium | reverse complement strand
CTGGATTCCCGCTTCCGCGGGAATGACGCCATGAGATCACACCCTCGTCCACTCCGGCCGCAGGCCGCGGCGGGACTCATCTGCGATCCTCCGGTCGGGGATGGGCGATTGGGGATTGGGGATTGGTTGGGCGTGAGCTGACACACGAATGGGGACTGGGGACTTCAGATCTGGCCCCCGGTCCCCGGTCCCTGTTCTACTGCGGCCAGCGGGTGACCTCGTATACGTCGACCCTGTCGTCCGACGCCACCGGCTGCAGGTGGTCTTCGAGACCGTCGAGTGCCGTCTCAACCTGCGCCAGGTGTTCGGGGCTGTAGCGGTACTTGTGGATGGCGATGTACCGCACACGCCGCCGGCGCATCGCGTCGAAGCTCGCCCGGGACGGGAACGACGCCAGCTTCGCGGCGATGTCGCGGAAGTCGGGCGGGATGTAATCACTGTAGCCGTTGACCAGTGGCTGCCAGTGGACCGTCGAGTTGAGCATGTACCGCGTGTGGACGTGGAAGTCGGCGCGCCGGTCGTAGAACGGGAACGACACGAGCGGCCCGCGAGGACGATCCGCGAGCGCCCGGAGCGCCGGCGGGATGGGCCGGACCGGACGCCAGTCGATGGGCGCCACGGCGAGGTCCGCGAGGGCGACGGCACCGATCCCGGCGACAACGGCGGCCCGCCGCCAGCCGGGCCTGGTCCTGGCGGTCACGGCACGCAGGGCAAAGGCGGCGCTGACGGCGAGAGCGAGTACGCCGACAATCCCCATGCGCGCCGGCGCTCGGAGGAACGAGAAGATCGGCAGCCACTCATGGAGGACGGTGTACAGGCCGGCCGACGGCCCGAGTGACGCCCAGACCGTGAGCAGGCCCAGCAATCCGTAGAAAGCCCCGTGCGTCACGCCGGCCCGCCGCTCGTCCGCGGACGCCAACTCCGGAATCCGCCGGATTGCCGTCAGGACCGCCCAGAGCCCGAGCCCGACCGCCACGAACCCCGGAAACAGCACCACCCCGTTCCACTCCCCGATAAGCGGCAGGATCCAGCCGTGCGCGTGCGCGGAGGAGGCCAGGTAAGAACGGAGGGTTGCCGAGTACATGCGCGCATCGTCGAGCGATCTGGCGAAGCCGGTACGCTCCTGGATGTCCAGGTACGGCATGAAGAACGGCAGGACGACCGCCACGGATACAAGCGCCCCAACGCCCATGGCCATCCAGTAGGCCGGCGATGCCCACCGGCGCCGGAACGCGGCGTAGAAGACCACCCCCAGCGACACCGCCAGCGCCGCGAAGATGCCATAGTACGCGCAGAACAAGGCCTGCCCGCCGATCGCCAGCCCGAGCAGCAGACCGCGCGCCACGGTCGGTACGTCGGCGGCCCGATGGAACGCGAGCAGCGACGCAGGGATGCCTGCCGCCATCAGGAGCTGAATGTGTGCCGTGTGCGAAAACAGGTACGGACAGAAGGCGAAGAGGATCCCGGCCACGGTCGAGGCCGCGCTGCTGCCGGTCAGGTGCCGGGCCAGATACCACATCGCCACGAACGCCGCCGCGAATGCGAACAGCACGACACTGTTGTACGCGGCTACGGCGTTGCGCGTGAGCCACCAAGCGGGTACGGCCACGGCTCCGGCCCCGAGGTTGGCCTCCGAGAACGCCAGCGTCCGCCGGTGCGGATAGAAGATGTTCGCGTCGAACACCTGGCGCGGGTCGGTGATGAGCGTGTTGGCCACCCACGCCACGTTCCACACGCCGTGCCTCGCATCGCCGCTGTTCGCGGTCCGGCCCACGCTCCCGAGACGGGGCGCGAGCGGCCAGGTCATGAGGACGGAGAGCGCCACGGCGCCGGCCAGCACGGCGCAGGCGCGCCAGAAGCGCGATCCGGGCGTTCCAGTCGGAGTCACGGCGTCAATCGTCATGACACGCCCGCCACAGCTCGGAGGTCGGCATCAGGGGCTCCCGGTTGTCGAACGCGCAACAGTCAACGGCGGCCCCGCACCTGGCGATACGGGCGGCCTCAACACCGCGGCGGCGGCGGTGAACGGGCGGGTACCCGCCGAGGGCGGGCGTGGAAGTCATCTTGCCCGAGGTCCTCTCCCGAGGGCAACGGGAATTTCGGGTGTACACTCTTGGATTGTGCGCGCCACGCCCCCGGGCCAGGGCCGGTGCGCGGCGCCCGGGCGCGCCAGCCCGCGCGAGAGAGGAGCCGACGATGTTCGCACGGTTGAAGACACTGCTCCGTGGCTTCCTGAGCCTGTTCATCACCGGCCTCGAAAAGGCCAATCCGAAGGCGCTCATCGAAGCCGAGCGCGAGAACCTGCGGGCGCAGATCTCCCGCTTCAACGACAACCTTGCGCAGCACGCGGGCTTCTGCGAGCGGCTGATGCGACAGATCAAGACGCTCGAGCAGAACGAACGCGAGCTGGCCGCCAAGGCGGCCGCGCACCTCAAGGTGGGCAACCGCGAGGCGGCCGGGCAGTTCGCCCTGCAGCTCAAGACGGTCAAGGAGCAGCTCGAGGAGAATCGCGGCCAGCTCGTCGACGCGGAGAAGACCTACCAGAACCTCGTGAAGGCGCGCGACGTCTCGGTCCGTGAGGCCCAGGCGAAGATCGAGAAGCTCAAGCGCCTCATGTCGGAAACCGAGCTGTACGAGGCCCAGGCCGAGCTGCAGGAGATGGCAGCGGGCATGATCGGGACCATCGGCGGATCGGGTGACACGCTGAACCGCGTGGAAGAGTACCTCAACGAGCGTCGCGACAAGGCCGCCGGACGGGCCCGGGTGGCCAAGGGCACGCTCGACATGGGCGAGATCACGATCAAGGAAGAGGAACAGAAAGCGCTGGCCGACCAGGCCCTCGCGGAGTTCGCGAGCGCGTACGGCCTCGAGATGCCCGCGTCTCCGACGGCGGAGGCCGCTGCAGCACCGGCCACGCCGGCCCCGGCGCCCGTCAAGGAGATGGGCCCGCAAGCGGGAAGCTAGTTCGGGACGTCGAGCACAGGGATTCCGATTCGTTTCCACGCGGGCACCCGCGAGGAGGTCGACATGGAAGTCACGCCGAAGCACGGGCCGACCAAGCTGGCCAGGCTGCTCATCTTCCTCATCATCGCCGCGAGCGTCGTCGGGGCCGGGTACCTGTTCCGGCACACGCTGTTCCCCTCAGGCAAGATCGGCAACATCGACATCGGCAAGCTCGGGCAGCCCGCCGAGGGCGGCGGCGCCGAGGCCTTCGACCCGAAGGGCATCACGACGGTCAGCGAGTACAAGTACATCCCGCAGGAGCGGCTCCCCCCGGTGAAGGGCGTGAGCTCCTACGCGTGGGACGCGCAGAAGAAGATCGTCCAGTTCCCGATCAACGTGTGGATCGGATGGCTGCCCATCGTGGCCGCCAACGGCGGGTTCGCGCCGAACCCGGAGTCGATCTTCGCGAAAAAGTACGGCTTCCAGGTCAACCTGAAGCTCATCGACGACCCGGTCGCCGCCCGTGACGCGTATGCGGCGGGCCAGAGCCACATCCTGTGGGGCACCCTCGACATGATGGTGCTGTTCGCGCCCGAGCTGATGCGCGACTCGCGGACGGCGCCGCGCATCTTCCAGCAGGTCGACTGGTCCAACGGCGGCGACGGCATCGTCGTGCGCGACACGATCAAATCGGCGAAGGACCTGCGCGGCAAGACGATCGTCTACGCCCAGAACAGCCCGTCGCAGTACTTCATCAACAACCTGCTGCTCAACGCCGGGCTCCAGCCCGGCGAGGTGAAGCACAAGTTCACGGCGACGGCGTTCGAAGCCGCGGCGGCCTTCGTCGCCGACCCATCCATCGACGCCTGCGTCTCGTGGGCGCCGGACATCTACACCATTCCCGAGAAGGTCCGCGGGACGCGCATCCTGACGACGACGGCCGAGGCCAACAAGCTGATTGCCGACGTCTGGGCCGCCCGGGCCGACTTCGCGAAGGACCATCCCGACATCATCAAGGGCCTCGTTGCCGGCATCTTCGACGGCATGATCGCCCTCAAGGACGACACGTTCAAGGCCAAGGCCGCCCAGTGGATGGCCGAGGGCTACGGGATGCAGGTGAGCGAGATCCAGGGCATGATGCAGGACGCCCACTCGACGAACTTCGCGGAGAACAAGGAATTCTTCCTCAACGCGAACAACGCGGCGAACTTCGAGCGGACCTGGAAGAACGTCTCGTACGTCTACAAGGAACTCGGCCTCATCGACGCGCCCGCCCGCTTCGACGAGGTGATGGACTTCTCGGTCCTCAAGCAGCTCGACGCGGCCGGCGCCTACAAGAACCAGGTCGACGAATACGTCGCCAGCTTCGTGCCGACCACGTACGCCAAGGTGCAGGCCGAGGCGCCCATCCTGACGCAGACGATCCGGATCAACTTCTATCCGAACTCGTCCAACCTGTACGAGCCGCAGCACGACGACGTGGGGAACGCGATGGCGAACACGCTGTACGACCCCAACGTCGAGGCGACGCTCGAGAAGGTGGCCAGGCTGGCCGGGCAGTACGACCGCGCGGTGATTGCCATCGTCGGCCACACCGACAGCTCGATGCGGGGCAAGGTCCCCTACGACGCCGTGCGCGACTTGTCGACGGCGCGCGCGGAGGCCGTCCGCAAGGCGCTCGTCACGAAGTACAAGTTCGACCCGAACAAGTTCGCCGTGGACGGCAAAGCCTGGGACGCCCCGGCCGATCCGGCTGACCCGAACAACCAGCCCCTGAACCGCCGCGTCGAGATCTCGGTGTACACGGCGGAAGCGGGCGTCAAGTAGGCCGGCGGCCCGACCGCCATGCTCTGGAGAATCCGCCAGGCCGTGCCCGGCTGGATGGTCATCCCCCTGGGGCTGGCCCCGATCGCGCTCGCCATCGCGATCTGGGCCGGCCTCACGTGGGGCGAGGCCGAGGAGCGCGTCCTCTCGCCCGTCATCCTTCCAAGCCCGTACGAAGTCGTCATGTCGTTCCCGTCCCTGTGGTTCGACCGGGCGTTCTCGCGGTCGGCCCTCGTCTCGCTGACGCGTGTGATCGTGGGCTTCCTCGTGGGGGCGGGACTCGCCGTGCCATGCGGCATCCTCATGGGCTCGTTCGAGTCGGTGCGCGCCGCCCTGCGCCCGCTGACGGTGATGTTCGGCTACCTCCCGATCCCGGCGCTCGTGCCGCTCACGATGAGCCTGTTCGGTATCGACGAGATGCAGAAGGTGATGTTCCTCGCGCTCGCCTTCTTCATCTACCTGTTGCCGCTGGTCGTGAAGGCCATCGACGACGTGGACTCGGTGTACCTGCAGACCGCGTTCACGCTGGGCGCCACGACGAGCCAGGCCATCCGGAAGGTCCTCGTGGCCGTGGCGTGGCCCGACATCTTCGTCGCGCTGCGCACGGGGTTCGGCGTCGGGTGGGGCTACATCATCCTGGCCGAGATGGTCGCCGCCGAGCAGGGTCTCGGCAACATCATCATCATCTCCCAGCGGCGCGGCCCCCGCGAGCACATCTACCTCACGCTCATCGCCATCGTCGCCATCGCGTGGGTGACCGATCGCCTGTGGGCGTGGGCCGGCAAGCGGCTCTTCCCGTACCGGGAGATGGCATGAGCGCAGGCCAGGTTCCCATCGTCGAGTTCGCAGGCGTGAGCAAAGTGTTCAACCCGGGCACGAAGCGCGCCTTCAAGGCGCTCGAGGGCCTGGACTTCAGCATCGACGACATCCCCGGCTACGGCGAGTTCATCGCCGTGCTCGGGCCGTCCGGCTGCGGGAAGTCGACGATGCTGAACCTCATCGCGGGGTTCCCGGAGGTGGCGCCCCCGACGACCGGGCAGGTGCTGGTGCGGGGGAAGCCGGTCACCGGCCCCGGGCGCGATCGGGGCATGATCTTCCAGCGTTACAGCTCGTTTCCGCACAAGACCGTGCTGCAGAACGTGATGTTCGGGCTGGAGATCGACGGACGCGTGCCGGGGCTGAAGCCCCGGCCTCCAGGCGGCCCTGCGGGCCCCGCCGGCGGCGGAAACGACCAGGCGGGCGAACCGCTCACGGCCGCTGAGCGGCGAGAACTCGCCATGGGGTGGGTCGAACGCGTCGGCCTCGGCAAGCACGCCCACAAGTACCCACACCAGCTCTCGGGCGGCCAGCAGCAGCGGGTTGCCATCGCCCGGACGCTCGTGCTGCGGCCGAAGATCATCCTCATGGACGAGCCGTTCTCGGCGCTGGACGAGCCAACGCGCCTGTCGATGCAGGAACTGATCCTGGAGTTGTGGGCCGAGGTCCAGGCGACGGTGTTTCTCGTGACGCACTCGGTATCCGAGGCCGTGTACCTCGGCGACCGCGTGTGGATTTTCAGCCACGCGCCAGGCCGCGTGGCGAAGGAGCTGAAGACCGAGATCCCCCGCACGCGCGGGCAGACGCCGTTCGAGGCGCAGAACACGGATGCATTCAAGCGGGCGGTCGACGCCGTGACCACGACCTTCCAGGAGGTCACGCACGGCGTCCAGGTATCTTGACGATGGCCTACACCGAGCCGACCTTCTGGGACTACGTGCGGGCGGCATTCCACGCGCGCCCGGTCGTGCGGGGGCTGGGCGGCGTGCCGTGGAACAAGGTCGCGCTCGTCGTTGCCGGCATTCTCGGCTTCGGCAATCCCGGATTCTGGCTGCTCGGCCTCGGCGGCGAGGTGGCGTACCTCTACTGGATGGCGTCGAATCCGCGTTTTCAGAACCTCGTGCGGGGCGAGCGGCTGGCCGCCGAGCGGGAAGAGACGGGCGCCCGCCTCGAGCGATCGATGGCCATGCTCTCGACCGCGGCGCGGGAGCGCTTCGGGCGGCTGCGCGGGCAGTGCGCCGAAGTGCAGCGCACGTCGCGTGCCGTCCAGGGCGGCGGGTCGTCGGTCCTGGACGAGGCCCGTCTGTCGAGTCTCGATCAGCTCCTGTGGCTGTTCCTGCGGCTGCTGGTCAGCCTCGAGACGCTCGACCGGCAGATGGCCGAGACCAGTCCGATGACGCTGCAAAAGGAGATTGCCGTTCTCGAGAAGGAAATCGCCGGCATGGGCGAGGCCTCTGAGCGACTGAGGAAGTCGAAGGAGTCGCTGCTGGATCTGACGAGGAAGCGTCTCGAGAACTACCAGCGGGCCGGCGAGACACGGCTGCTGCTGACCTCCGAACTGCAGCGGATCGAGCAGCAGGTGGAGCTGCTGCGCGAGGAAGCGGCCATCGCCCGGAGCCCGGAGGCGCTCTCGTCGAAGATCGACGCCGTGGCCGGCGGTCTGACCGACACGACGTCGTGGATGCGCCAGCACGAGGCCCTGCTGAGCGATCTGGGCGTCGAGGAAACGCTCGCGGCACCGCCGCCGATTCTCGACCGGCCGCCGGCCGGTCGCGAACGACAGTAGGGGCGGTCCACACGTCTGACGCGGGCGTTTACCGCGTTCCTCAGGGGCCGGACACGGAGGCCGTCACTCGCACGCAGGCGTTCATGTCGTCGACCGCGTCATTCCCGCGGAGCCTTCCACGGCCAACGAGCCGGGGGCGGGAATCCAGTCAGGAGATTCGTGACCATGACCACTTCCCCGCCCGCGCTTCCCCCCTGGGCCGACGAGATGCGGCGGCTGTTCGTCTCGGGCGCCGCCTCGCAGTTCCTGCTGTACGGGAACGTGCTCGACCTGGTGCCGACCGCCGCGGGAGACGGGCGCGTACAGGACCTGCCGCTGCGCCAGTTCCTGGAGGACGTGCTGCTCGTGCCGTTCGAGGTCGTGCTGGTCTACGATCGCGGGCGCGGGCTGCGAGTTCGCCGCGGTCAGGAGCTGTTCCACCAGTGGCTCAAGGTGTTCGACTCGTTCCAGGGCACTGATTTTTCCGGGCTGCCGGCCCGAGACGAGAAGGACCCGGGCAAGGCGCTCGACCGGCCGAACCTGCTGCCGCGCGAGCCGCGGCGCGCGCTGGAGCTGGCGGATCGCTTCATGCGCGGCGGCCTGCACCGGACGAAGACGGACGAGCACGGCAACCGGATTCCCGATCCCGTCCGCACGGCCATCGTCGTCGATCACGCCCAGTACCTCGTGCCTCAGGCGGACGCCATCTATCTGGCTGGGGAGCCGGCCGAGCATCTCATCCGCGTGCTCGACTGGGCCACCGATCCGACGATTGCCGCCTCGCCGGTCGTGACCTGTCTGATCGCGCCCAACCTGCACGACCTGAACAGGCAGGTCGTCGAGAATCCCTACACGGCGAAGATCGCCGTGCCGTTGCCGGACGCCACGGCGGTGACCGAGTTCGTCGGACGCGCCCTCGACTCGATCCCCGGCGGGCGCGATCGCTGCGAACTTGGTCCGGACGCGATGGGGCCGAAGCTCGTGGGCCTGTCGCGCGCGAACATCCGCTCGCTGCTGCAGCGCACGGTCGGCGCGGGCGGGCAGCTCACGCTCAAGGAGTTGTCGAAGATCAAGAAAGACCTGATCGAGAAGGAGTGCCAGGGACTGCTGGGGTTCATCGAGTCGACGCGCACGCTCGACCACGTCGCCGGCCACGACGCGGCGAAGGCGTGGCTTCGCGACGACGCGGCGCTCCTGAAGCAGGGCGCGCTGGACGCATTGCCGATGGGCTACCTGATCACCGGACGCATCGGCACAGGCAAGACGTACCTCGTGGAGTGCTGGGCCGGCGAAATCGGCATCCCGATGGTCGAACTGAAGAACTTCCGCGATAAATGGGTCGGCGCGACCGAAGGCAACCTCGAAACGATTTTCCGCGTGCTCAAGGCGCTGGGTCAGGTCGTCGTCTTCGTGGACGAAGCCGACCAGGCGACCGGACGCCGCGGGGGCGGGGAAGGCGACAGCGGTCTGTCGGGGCGCGTGTACTCCATGCTGGCGCAGGAAATGAGCGACACCCGCAACCGCGGGAAGATCGTGTGGGTGTTCGCCACGAGCCGCCCCGACCTGCTCGAGGTCGACCTGAAGCGTCAGGGCCGCCTCGACGTCCACATTCCGCTGTTCCCGCCGCAGGACGCGGACGGGCGCCGCGAACTGTTCCTCGCCATGGCGAAGAAGCTCAAGCTGCCCCTGACGGCCGACGATCTGCCCATCCAGGTGGACACGTTCGAGATCGGCGGCAACGAGATGGAGGGCTTGCTGGTCCGCGCGGGCCGGCAGATCGCGCTCGCCAAGGCGAGAGGCGCACAGGCGAAACCCACGCGGGAGATCGTCGCGGACGTCTTTGCCGAGTTCCGCCCGTCCGCTCATCAGGCGCGGCTCGAACTGATGGACCTGCTCGCCGTGGAGGAGTGCACCGACTCGCGGTTTCTGCCTGGGAAGTTCCACGACGTGCCGCTGCACAAGATCCGGCGGCGTCGCGCGGAACTGGAACTCGAGTAGCGCGACAACTCGCGTGACGGCCCCGCGTCCGGCGCCGGACGGGCCGCCGCCGCGGCGGGGGCCCCTCTTCGACGATCCCTCCCCGAGACTCCAGGAGTAACTTCCCGCCGGAGCCGAGGACGAATCACTCCGGGAGTGACCGGGCTGTCCGGCGACTGGACCCGCGGTTGCTGTGAGCGTCGTCCTCGGCCTATTTCAGCGTGAACGTCACCGTCACGGTCATCACCACCGGCACCGGCACGCCGCTGAGCAGGGTCGGCGTGAACACCCACTGGCGCACGGCGTCGAGCGCCGCCTGATCGAGCAGCGGAATCGACCTCAGGATACGCGCCTCCTGCACCCGGCCATCGACCCCGATCACCGCCTCGACGATGACCGTCCCCTGCACGCGCGCCGACTGCGCGATTGAGGGGTACGCGGGCGCCACGTGTCTGACCTTGGTCGGCGGCCTGATTCCGGAGTGGACCCTGATGGGCCTGACGGGAGCGGGCGGAAGCAGAGGTGGCGCGGGCAGGTCCTTTGTACCCGTGCCCTCGATCACGGCGGCGACACCGCCTTCGATGCCTTCCCCTGGCTCCGGTTCCATGATGAGCCCGGTCTCCTCCCGGATGCCGGACGGCGCCTCGACGGGAGGTCCGGCGGGAACCGTGCGGGTCAGCGGCCGGACGGCGGTCTGTCGGGGCACAGGCGCCGGCGGCACGTCTGGCGGCGCAACCGGGGCCGCCAGCAGCCACGTCAGGACCGATCGCGGTACCGGCAGCACGTCCGCGGCCAGCAAGGGCAGGACGATCATCGCCAGCACGATGCCGGCGTGCACCAGGATCGATACCGGTAGGGTGTACCAGCGGCGGCTGCCGACCCCGGGCTGTGGATGGACGACGTCCCTGAACAGGTCTCGCGGCATGATGACTCCTCCTCGTGTCGTGGTCAGGTGCACGTCACGAGGCGCCGACTCTGGCCAGAGCGTGTCGCCTCTGATGCATTAGACACCGTGCCGACGACTGGCGCCTGCCCGGGTCCCAGGTCCCGGGCCCCGACGAGGATTACTGTCCTGTCTGCCCCGGCTGCAGGCCGCGGCATGGCACGTCTGTGATCCCGGAGTTCAGTGCCCTGAACGGGCCTATCGTCTGGGCTCCCGATCGAGCGACAGGTCTTCCCAGGAGGCCGGATCGTCGAGCGGTTCGAGGTGCGTGAACACCGTCGCGTTCGTCAGCACGGCGCGGATATCCGCTTCCAGCCGTTCGAGCAGCTGGTGGCCGCGAAGGACCGTCCACTGGCCCGGCACGAGGATATGAACCGACACGAATCGCCGCGGCCCAGACTGCCGCGTCCGGAGCGCGTGGAACTGCGCGCCCGACTCGGCATAGCGCTCGAGGACGTCCAGCACGGCGCGCACGTCACACGCCGGCAGCGCCGAGTCCATCAGGCCCGAGACTGACCGGCGCACGATGGCCGTCCCGGTCCAGACGATGTTGGCGGCCACGAGCAGGGCCACGAAGGGATCCAGCCGCTGCCAGCCGGTCAGCGCGACCGCCCCGACGCCAACCAGGACGCCGGCCGACGTCCACACGTCTGTAAACAGGTGCCGCGCGTTGGCTTCGAGCGTGATGGAGTGGTGCGCGCGAGAGGCCCGCAGCAGCACGAGCGCGACGCCCAGGTTGACGAGCGACGCGAGCACCGACACGCCGAGCCCCAGACCGATCTGATGGAGCGGCTGCGGTGCGATCAGGCGCTGCACGGCCGCCACCGCAATGCTCACCGCCGCCACCAGGATCAGGGTGCCCTCGAGGACACTCGAGAAATACTCCGCCTTCGTATGGCCGTACGCGTGGTCATCGTCGGGCGGGCGCGCGGCGACGGTGAGCATCGCCAGCGCCATGAGGGCGCCCACGAGGTTGACGAGCGATTCGAGCGCGTCGGAGAGCAGACCGACCGACCCGGTCACCAGATAGGCCACGGTCTTCAGCGCGATGGTCACCACCGCGGCGGCGACCGAGAGCCAAGCGAAACGGGTCAGGTGTCTGCGGTCCATCTCTCGTGTCGAGGGTCCCCTATTGTGCCACGGCCCCTCCGCGTCCCGGATCCCAGATCCCGGCTCCCTCCCCTGTCGCCCGTCGCCTGCCGGCTGTCCCCTGTTCTGCTACACTCCGCCCCATGTTGAATCGCCGCACCTTGTCCATCATGCTCCCGACGCTGGCCCTGGCGCTGCTCATGGGCCTTGACCTGTCCTCGCAGTCCGCCGAGAACGGCCCGGCAGCCCTGCTGCGCGCACCCGCGTTCCGGAACATCGGCCCGGCCCGCCAGAACGGCCGCGTGCTGCATCTGCTCGTCGACGAACGGAAGCCGTCGACGTTCTACATCGCTCCCTCAACGGGCGGACTGTGGAAGACCACCAACAAGGGCACGACCTTCGCATCAGTGCTCCCCGACCAGAGCATGGTGTCCATCGGTCATGCCACGCTCGCGCCCTCGAACCCGGACATCGTCTGGGTCGGAACGGGCGACGCGGCATCCGGCCGCATCCCGCTTCGAGGCTTCGGCGTCTGGAAGTCGAGCGACGCCGGCAAGAGTTGGTCCCACATGGGCCTCACGGAGACGCGCCACATCGGACGGATCGCCGTCCATCCGCGGGACCCGAACATCGTGTACGTCGCCGCGGTGGGCTACCACTTCTCGAACGGGCCCGATCGGGGCCTCTACAAGACGACCGACGGCGGGAAGACCTGGGCGAAGATCCTCTACAAGGGCGACCACGTGGGTGTCGTCGACGTCGTCATCAACCCCAGAAAGCCCAATACGGTGTTCGCCGTCACTTACGACAAGCGGCGCATCCCGTGGAACTTCGACGAGGGCGGCCCCGAGACGGGCATCTACAAGTCGGACGACGCCGGGAAGACGTGGACGCGGCTGGCGGGCGGGCTGCCGACGGGCAAACTCGCTCGAAGCGGCCTCGCGATCTATCCGAAGAACCCGTCCATCATGTATGCCGTCATCGACAACCTCAACCCGCGCCCGCAGGCCGAGGGACAGCCGGCAGCACCGGCGACGGGCCGGGGCGGTGCGCCGCGGCCGATCGGCGGCGAGGTCTACCGCTCCGAGAACGAGGGGCGGACGTGGACGAAGATGAACGCGCCCGGCGAGAGCATCGGCGGCGGCAAGTGGTACGGCTGGATCTATATCGATCCGAACAACGACAAGACCGTGTACGTCCCGAGCGTCAGCTTCTACCGCTCGGTCGACGGAGGCAAGACGTGGGGCGCCAAGGGTCCGGAGAACATCGCGAGCTCCTTCCACGTCGACTATCACGCGTTCTGGATCGATCCGCGCGACTCGAACCACCTGATCCTCGGCAGCGACGGCGGCCTCGCCGTCTCGTACGACTTCGGCGCCACCTGGGACGTGTTCGATCACCTGCCCCTCGCGCAGTACTACGCCATCGGCGTGGATATGGAGGAGCCCTACCACGTCTACGGCGGGCTCCAGGACAACGGATCGGTCAAGATTCCGTCGAACGGGCCTCGCGGCTCGATCACGCGCGACGACTGGGAGATGGTCGGCGGCGGCGACGGCATGTACAACGTCGTCGATCCGGAGGACAGCCGCTGGCTCTACAACGAGTCCCAGAACGGCGCGATCCAGCGGGTCGACCAACTGACCGGCACATCGCGGTCGATCCGGCCGGTGCCGCCGAAGGGACGTCCGCCGTACCGTTTCAACTGGACCGCCCCTATCCACCTCTCCCCCCACAACAGCCGCATCGTCTACTTCGGCGCTCAGGTCGTGCTGCGGTCGGTGAACCGCGGCGACACGTGGCAGGAGATCAGCCCGGACCTGACGACCAACGATCCCGAGAAGCTCAAGGGCAACATCGAATTCTGCACGCTCACGACGATTTCGGAGTCGCCGATCGCGCCGGGCATCCTCTGGGCCGGCAGCGATGACGGCAAGGTCCAGATCACCCGGGACGGGGGCGGCACCTGGAAGGACGTGACCGCAAAGGTCGCGGCGGCTGGGGCGCCGGCCGAGTACTTCGTCACCCGGATCTTCGCCTCGCCCCACGCCGAGGGCACGGCGTTCGTGACCAAGTCGGGCTGGCACCGTGACGTGTACGCGCCGTACGTCCTGCGGACGAGCGACTACGGCGACACATGGACGGCGATCGGGAGCGGACTGCCGGAAGGTACCGTGTACAGCTTCGCCCAGGATCGCAAGAACGCCGACCTGTTGTTCGTCGGCACGGAGGTGGGCGTGTTCGCCACCCTCGATGGCGGCAAGAGCTGGCATCCCTTCGGAACGGGTCTGCCCCCGTACGCGCTGGTTCACGATCTGCTCATCCATCCCCGCGACAACGACCTCATAGCCGCGACGCACGGGCGGGGGCTGTTCGTCACCGATATCACGCCGCTGCAGGGCACGACGGCCAAGCTGTGGGGAGAGGACGCGTACCTGTTCGAGGTGGAGCCGAAGATCCAGTGGCCGCGCCGGACGATTGGCGGCAGTATCGACGGCGACCGCCAGTTCGTCGGCCCGAACGAACCGTCCGGTCTGGTGATCAACTACTGGCTGAAGTCCGACGCCGCCGGCAAGGTCACCGTCCGCATCACGGATCCGTACGGCGAGTCGATCGCGGTGCTGGACGGCCCGGCAAAGGCTGGCCTGCAGAGTGTCGTCTGGGACTTCAGGCGGGCTGCGGCCGGCCAGGCGCCCGCAGCGCCGGCCCAGGGCGGAGGCCGCGGCCAGGTGCGTCTGGCACCTCCCGGCGAGTACGTCGTCACGCTGGAGGTGGGAGAGAAGAAGGTGACGCGCCGGGCCAGCGTCCGCCCGGCGCCCGCGCGGTAGAAGCCCGAGGGCGGCCCTTCGGGGCCGCCCCTCGCGGCATTCAGAAGTCGTTGCGCCGATGATAGAGCAGGCGCGGGTTCTCCGATCGCGGGCGGTAGTAGTCGAGCACGTCGTCCAGCGGCAGGATGACCCAGGGAGACATGGGCGACATCCCGTTCTTCGTGAAGACCAGATCGTCGGCCAGGTAGTTGACGACGTGGAAGATGTTGCCCCGCTCGTCCACGAGTGCGATGACGTCGCCGAACTCCGGGCTGTTCTCGACCAGGTAGTAATCCTGTTTGAGCCGTTCGACAGCGTAGTTCACGTCGAGGTACCGGTCGTCCGGGTCGAGGTCGAAGAAGTTCAACGCCGTCCAGAGGCAGTTGGCGAGGATCGGACGATCGAAGTCCTGACCCGTGCGGCGTGGATACCGGTACAGGCGCTCCCGCGCGAATGACGGCAGCAGGTGCACGATATCGATGGACTGCTGGGGGTCGGCACCGACGATGGACTCGATAATGGGCCTGATGTCCGTGCGGCGCCCGCCGCGGCCCCAGTAGGTGACGAGTCCCGGAACCTCCGCGAGATCCGGCACCGACAGCCTGACCCGGTACGCCACTTGGCGAAGGAGTGCTTTGGCGAGTTTCCGTCGTTCTTCGATGTCGGGGATCACCGACCGGATCAGGTCCACGTCCCCGAAATAGATGTGACGCCCGTGGCGGTACGTCAAGGGGTCTACCAGCGCCCTGGTGGCTGGGGACACCAGTGACCGGCCGATCCAGTCCTCGGCTGATGTGCCCTCGAAGCGGAACGCGTGGGAGATGTTCACGTTCAGCGAGCTGCGGCCCAGCTGTGTGTACAGCCGCGCGCGCACCTCGGGAGTGAGGCTCCTCAACAGGGCCGGGTCGGGCAGCATGACCAGCCCCTTGATACTGGGCTCCGGCCTCGCCGTCGCCAACAGGCTCGACACCTCCGCCCGCGTGAGTCCGGTGGACGACAGGAACACCTCGGCCAGCGGAGGACCCGTGTCAGGGAAGAACCAGTACTTGCCTGAGCCCTCCGACCGCCCCCAGTCGTCGGCAATGAGCTCCAGCGGTGGAGAGATCACGATGCGCGTCGAGGTGAGCCTGCCCCAGGGACCCGGCGCTTCGGCCGTGTCCGGCCCCTGGGACGAAGCGGCTGGAGGCGGAACGGCCTCAGCGGTCTGCCGCAGGTACAGGACTCCCGCCACCACCAACCAGGGCACGACCGCAAGCACGACCAGGGTGATGAGCCAGATTCGGGGAACGACGAACGGTGGAGGATTGGGCGCCTCAGCAGCAGGCGGAGACTTCTTCGGACTCGACATTCTGAACGGCGTCCGGCCGGCTCGGCGGCCGACTGGCCGGGCCGAGTAACAGTGTTACGACGGTAGCCGAGGCGCCGTTTACGCCGTGAGTACGCGCCGAGGACTCCCGCCCTAGAGCGGGGGTCGTCCCGGGTTTGGTCGGGAGTTGTCGTTCAGCGAACCCAATAGATGATCGACACGACGATGCCGATCGCGACGACGACCGTGCGCAGGCTGGAGGGCTTGATTCGGCCTGCGAGGCGGCCGCCCAGCACCCCGCCGAGGAGGGCCCCGACGGCCATGATGCCGGCCACGCTCCAGAGCACCTGGC
This sequence comes from uncultured Vicinamibacterales bacterium, assembly GCA_964481395.1. Classification (GTDB taxonomy): domain Bacteria; phylum Acidobacteriota; class Vicinamibacteria; order Vicinamibacterales; family JAKQTR01; genus JBFMFH01. Next base: position 16,684 of record CAYZYG010000055.1, on the reverse strand, counting down.
CCGAGAACAGGAAGAAGATCGCGGCAGCGATGTTCGTGGCGAAGGCTACGCCCTGCTTGAGCGCGTTGAGCCTGGTGAGCGAATCGTCCAGCGTCAGGGCCAGCACGGCCAGGACGATGACGCTCAGGCCGGCGCCGAAGTAGCCACCGTAGACCGCGGCGAGCACGACCGGGAAGGCGGCGGCCTGCTCCGACACGGCGCGCCGGCCGGTGCCGGCGGCCCGCCGGGCCAACCATGCCCGGACCGGATCCTGCACGGCCAGCAGCCCCGACGCGGCCAGGATCAGAAACGGCACCAGCGCACGGAACAGGCGCTCGCCGGTATTCAGGAGCAGGATACCCCCGACGATCCCGCCCACGACCCCGGCCGGCAGCACGAGCCACAGACGCCGGCGCTGGCCGGCGAGGTCCTTCGATTGCGCGAAGGTCGCCCCCAGGTAGCCGGGGCAGAGGGCGACCGTGTTGGTGACGTTCGCGGCCACGGCCGGCACGCCGACGGCCGTCAGCATCGGAAACGTGATGAGCGTACCGCCGCCGGCCAGCGCGTTGACCGCGCCGGCCGCGACGGCCGCCAGCGTGACGAGGAGGTATTCGACACCCGACATGCGGAGGCTACAGCGACCAGCCCTCGCGGTAGTGGTGCTGGATGAACGCGTTGGCCTCCGCAACATTCGTAATCGTCATGTTCGGGCCGTCGTAGAGCAGCTTCTGGCTGGGGAATCTCATCCCGACGTTGCCGAGCAGCACGGTCTCGGTGAACGGTCCCGAGTAGTCGAAGTTCGAGTTCGGCGCCCCCTTACCCAGGATGCCATCGACCCAGTTCTGTTCGTGGCCGCCCGTATCCCAGCCGCCCGGAACTCGTGGCAGCGTCTTGGGAGGCCGGGTGTACGCCTGCATCGCGGATTCGGGAATCAGGCGCGGACTCTCCCCGTAGGTCTCGCACATGATCTTGCCCTTCTCGCCGATGAAGATCGTCCCGGATTCGGGCATCCGCCGCTCGGGCTCGAGTTCCTCCGGCCGCTCCGGCAGCAGCCCCCCGTCGTACCAGTGCAGCTTCACGGCTGGCAGATTCGGCCCGCGCTCGGGATAGGTGAAGTAGACAATCGTTCCCGGGGGGAACCCGTCGTCGTACTTCACGCGCCGCCCCCAGGGCCCCTTTTCGTTCGGGATCACGTTGTACGCCATGTGCGTCGTGACGCTGCTCGGGTAGCCGAGCTTCAGGCACTGGTACGCGGGGTCCATGACGTGGCACGCCATGTCACCAAGGGCGCCGCTCCCGAAGTCCCACCACGCGCGCCAGCTCGTCGGGTGGTAGGCGGTGTGGTACGGCCGCAGGGGCGCGGGCCCGATCCAGAGATCCCAGTCCAGCCCGGCAGGCACGGGCGGCGTGTCGGTCGGACGCGGCATCCCCTGCGCCCAGATGGGCCTGTTCGTCCAACAATGCACTTCCCGGATCTTGCCGATGGCCCCGTCGGTGATCCACTCCTCCATGAGGCGCACGCCCTCGCCCGAGTGGCCCTGGTTGCCCATCTGGCTGATGACCTTGTACCGGCGGGCGGCTTCGGTCAGGGCCCGGGCCTCGGACACTGTGCGCGTGAGGGGCTTCTGGACGTAGACGTGCTTGCCGAGCTGCATCGACGCCATCGCCACGACGGCGTGCGTGTGGTCGGGCGTGGCCACGACCACGGCATCGATGTCCTTCTGCTTCTCGAGCATGATGCGGAAGTCCTGGTAGAACACGGCCTTCGGAACGGCGGCGTGCAGCTTGGTCGCGGCCTTCTGCGCCGCCTCGCTGTCGTCGGCGTCACACAGGGCAACGATGTTCACGTTCGGGAGCTTGAGCAGGTTCCTGGTGTTGCTCGAACCCATCCCGAACCGGTAGCCGACGGTCGCGATGTTGACCGAGTCGCTCGGCGCCTGGTAGCCCGTGCCGCCCAGCACGTGACGCGGCACGATCATGACGCCCGCAGCCGCCGCCAGGCCGCCGACGAAGGCTCGTCGCGAAACGAGCGTGGGGTTGGTCTTCTGGTGGTCCATACGTTGTCTCTCCAGCCAGGCTGTCCTTGATCTCCACGGCCGCCGGCAGGCACGGCCTGCCAGATTCTACCCGGGAGGCGGGTCGGCCGCCGAGGGAAAGTTCGCCGCCCACGACCGGCACGGGCAAACCGCACGTCACCCGACCCCGTCAAACCCGGAAGCGGGTATCCGCCCGGGAGGACAAGGTATGGCCTGGCGCATTGCGTTCCGCTCGCTCCGACAGTCGCCGGTGTCATCGATCGTCGCCATCCTGTCGCTGGCACTCGGGATCGGCGCCTGCACGGCGCTGTTCTCCATCTTCGACACCCTGCTCCTGAAGAGCCTGCCCGTACGCGATCCCGGTCGGCTCGCCCTGCTGTCGGACGCCCGCGGCAATACGTCGTGGACCAACGTCCAGTGGGAGTACCTGCGCGACGGTTCTCTGAGATTCGACGGACTCGCGGCCACCTCAGCCGAGACCTTGGACATCTCCACGTCGGGACAAACGCAACCGGTCGAAGGACTCTGGGCGAGCGGCCGCCTGTTCGACGTCCTGGGCGTCCCTGCCGTGCTCGGCCGGACGCTCACCGAGGAGGACGACCGGCGGGGCGGTGGCGCGGACGGTCCGGTCGCGGTCATCAGCTACGCCTTCTGGCATCGGCAGTACGGCGGCGATCCGGAGGTGGTGGGCCGCGCGATCACGCTCAACCGCGTGCCGTTCACCATCGTCGGCGTGACGGGACCCGGCTTCTTCGGCACGACGGTCGGCCGGCACTTCGACGTGGCGGTGCCCATCGGCACCGATCCGCTGCTCCGCGGGGGCGAAGGCGCCCTGGACCACCGCTCGTACTGGTGGTTGACGATCCTGGTCCGGCTCGCACCTGGTCAGACCCTCGACGCCGGCACGGCAGCTGTCCGCGGGATCCAGCATCAGTTGCGGGAGGCCACACTCCCCGGCGACTGGCCGGCCACGCTCCTGGCCAGCTACCTCGAGAAGCCATTCGCGCTGGAACCGGCGGGGTCCGGCGAATCGACGCTGCGCACGCGATACCAGCGACCGCTGGTAACCCTGCTGGCGGCGGTCGGCGTCCTGCTGCTCATCGCCTGCGCGAACATCGGCAATCTCATGCTGGCTCGGGCGACCGCGCGCCGGCACGACGTCGCCGTGCGCGCCGCGCTCGGCGCGTCCCGCTGGTCGCTCGCCCGGCCGATGCTCGTCGAAGGGCTGCTGCTTGCCGGTGCGGGCGCCCTGCTCGGCGTCGCATTCGCCCAGGCCGCCAGCCGGCTGCTCGTCGGGTGGCTGTCGACGCCCGGGCGGCCGGTCTTCCTCGATGTCGGTCTCGACTGGCGAGCCCTCGTCTTCACGACCGGCGTGACGGTCCTGGCGGCGATCCTCTTCGGCACGCTTCCGGCGCTGCGGGCTGCGAGGGCCGAACCGCGCGACGCGCTCGCGCAGCGCGGCACGACGGCGAGTCGCTCGTCGCTGGGCATGAGCGGCGCGCTGGTCGTCGTGCAGGTCGGGCTGTCACTCGTCCTCGTCGTCGCCGCGGGCCTGTTCGGGAGGACGTTCGCCGCGCTGGCCTCCCGGGATCTCGGCTTCGATCCCGACCGGATCCTCCTCGTCGCGCTCAGCGCCCGTGGTGAGGCGGCGGCATCGACGGATCGGTACGCGTCCTTCGAACGGGCACGGGAAGCCGCCGGCGGCGTTCCGGGTGTCGCGTCCGCGGCTTCGTCGGTGATGATGCCGGTCAGCGGCGGCTCGTGGCAGTTCGGCGTCGAGGTCGTGGGAGAGCCTCAGCTGAGCGAGAACGAGCGCGGCGTGTACGTCAACGCCGTCGGCCCGGGCTGGTTCGACACCTACGGCACGTCGATCGTGTCGGGCCGCGACATCGGCCCGAACGACGTGGCCGGTGCGCCTTCGGTGGCGCTGGTGAATCGGGCGTTCGCGAGGAAGTTCTTCGCCGGTTCGGATCCCATCGGACGTCTCGTCCGCCAAGTTCCCGCACGCGAGCCGAAGCCCCCGGTCACCATCGTCGGCGTCGTGGATGACGCCATCTACCGGTCGCTTCGTGCGGACGCACCTCCGACTCTGTACCTGGCGCACGCCCAGCAGGAAGGCCTGATGCGATCGCGCGGGGCCCTGAGCGTGCGGTCTGCCGGGCCGCCAGTCGCCACGCTGATCGCGCCGATCACGCGCGCGCTCCAGGCCGCGGCCCCTGACCTGGCCCTGACCTTCCGCCCGCTGTCGGACCAGGTGAGCGCGCTGCTGATTCAGGAACGGCTGCTGGCCGCCGTGTCCGGGTTCTTCGGGAGTCTGGGCCTTCTGCTCGCCATGCTCGGGCTCTACGGCGTGACGGCTCACAACGTCAGCCGGCGGCGAGCGGAGATCGGCATCAGGATGGCGCTGGGTGGAGCCCCGGGAAGCGTGGTCCGGCTCATGCTGCGCCGTGTGGCACTGCTGGTCGGGACGGGCATCGTCCTCGGCGGGATCGCCAGCTACTGGGCCGCCCGATTCCTGACGACGCTCGTCTTCGGCATCGAGGCCAGGGATCCGGCGACCTTCGCCGCGGCCGCGGCGGTGCTGCTCGGAACGGCGCTCGCCGCCGCGATGCTGCCGGCCCGACACGCGTCCCGCATCGACCCGGTCGCCGTGCTTCGGGACGTGTAGGCGTCGCGCGCCTACTTCGCCTCCCTGATCCACGTCGCGATGTCGTCGAGCAGACCCGGGACGAAGGCCCTCGGGAGCGTCCCGTACTCAGCAGGGTTGCCGGTCACGGCCGTCTGAAACAGGTGATTGGCAGCAGGATACGTGCGCACGGTCGACCGGGCATGGCCCGCCCCGATGATGCGCTCCACGACGGGACGGTTCTGCGACAGCGGCACCTGCAGGTCCCGTTCGCCAAAGAGCGCCAGCACCGGGCACGACACCTTCGCCAGCGTGGGCGCCGGGTCGTACTCCGCGAAGTACTTGTACCAAGGCGTCTTCGCACCAGAGACCTGTTGCTGGATCACCCTGTTCAGGTACTGCTCGGGATCGCCGAGGGCTTTCCGCTGATCCTCGGGCAATGCCTCGATCTGCGACCGCCCCTGGGCACGGGCATGCTCCACGACCTGCTCCCAGCCTTCGCCGGTCCGGATCGCCTTGAACAGCAGGTCCTGCTGCGCACGCAGCGCGGCAACGTCGGCGTCCGTCGCGCCTGAGGCGCGCGCGATCGCCTCGGCCTGGGCACGCACGATCGCTTCCCCGTTCACGCCCGGACCTGCCATGAGGACGATGAACGCCACGTCCGGACTGCGCACGGCAGCCATCGCGGCCACCAGCGCCCCTTCGCTATGACCGACTAACCCGATCCGTGCTTTGTCAACCTCGGATCTGGCCGAGAGCAGCCGGACACCCGCGAGCGCATCGTCCGCCCAGTCTGCGGTCGTGGCCCCGGCCGGTCCCCCGGTGGATCCGCCGACGCCCCGGTCGTCGAAGCGCAAGACGGCAATCCCCTGGCGCGTGAGGCCGTCGGCAAGCACGCGGAAGATCTTGAAGCCGGCCACCTCCTCATCCCTCGTCTGCGGTCCGCAGCCCGAGATCAGCACGACAGCGGGAAAGGGCCCTTTTCCAGTGGGAACGCTCAGCGTCCCGGCGAGCGACACGTCGCCGTGACCGAAAATCACCTCTTCGGTTGGATAGGGCGGAGTCTCGACCGGATCGGGGGCCTTCGGCGGTGCCGTCTCCCCGCGCTTCAGTATGAACGTCCCCTTCGCCAGCCCCTGTGTGAAGGATCCCGTGATGAGGTCGCCGTCGAGCGTGCCGTCGAAGACGGCCACGCCAGGCCCGGCGGGCAGTTCGAAGCGCACGGCGGCACCCTCGAAACGGACAGCGCGCAGCGGCAGGCCCTTTGCGCCCTGCTGGGGGATGTCGATCGCCGCGGACAGTCCGCCGGATCCATCCGCAAACACCACGTGGATCTGGAGGGTGACGCCCGACACCTCGATTCGGCCGGTCCACGGACCTGCGAGATCACCGGAACCCTGCGCCGCGAGCGGATCCGCCGCGAGGAGCGAGAACAGGAGCAACAGGCAGGTGAAGGACCGATAGGACTGCTGGAGCATCGCGAATCTCTCCGTGTCACCCTGCGCCACGTACAACCTTCGCACCGGCGACATGTTATGCGATCGTCCACGGCTCTTGAACCGTGCTGCGGCCGCGGGCCGAAGTGGACAACGCTGTAGTCCTCCAGCGTCATTCCCGCGGATGCGGGAATCCAGGGCTGGATTCCGGGCTCCGCTTTGCCCCTCGACTGGACTCGGGGCGCCCTGAGCGACGTCGTCCCTCGGCAGGCTCGGGACGACCCTGAGTGTGTCGAAGGGTCGAAGGGCGCGGCCCCGGAATGACCACCCCCGCGAGGCTCAGGCATGTGCGCCCGATCACAATCCGGACATTTCGCCTTAGAATCGGTCCACATCCGGACGCCTTGGAGGACCCGTGACAACGCTGAAGCCACTCATCACCGTGTCGATTGCCGTCGCAGGCGCGACTCTGCTGGCCTTCGGACCCCAGATCCAGCGCGGCGACGAGCTGGAGAAATGGGGTGTTCACGACACGGCGCGCCCGATGCCGCCGGTCGTCGACCCGGGGCCGGCGGGCCCGCCGGCCTCCGTTCCCGCCGATGCGGTCGTCCTGTTCGGCGGCCAGGACCTCTCGGGCTGGACCAGCGCCAAGGGCGAACCGGCAAAATGGGTCGTACGGGACGGCTACATGGAAGCCGTGAAGGGCGCGGGGGCCATCAGGACCGCGCGGGAGTTCGGCAGCTGTCAGCTCCACGTGGAGTGGGCCACGCCGTCGCCGGCGGTCGGCTCGGGTCAGGACCGGGGGAACAGCGGCGTGTTCCTGATGAACACCTATGAGGTTCAGGTGCTCGATTCCTATCAGAGCACGACGTACGCGGACGGCATGGCCGCTGCGCTGTACGGCCAGTTCCCTCCCCTCGTCAACGCAAGCCGGAAGCCGGGCGACTGGCAGACGTACGACATCGTCTTTCACGCGCCTCGGTTCGCGGCGGACGGCGCGGTCGTCTCACGTGCGCGGATGACGGTGTTCCACAACGGCGTCCTCGTACACGACAACCAGGAGCTGACGGGCCCGACGGCCCACAAAGCGAGACCGCCATACAAGGCTCACGCGGCGCGGCTGCCGTTGTCGCTGCAGGACCACGCGCACCCGGTCCGGTTCAGGAACATCTGGATCAGGGAGTTGGACAGGTAAGAGACAAGGCAGTAGATCGTAGATAGTAGACAGCAGGAGGAGGCGTCGCGCTGGACGCGCGACCTCATTCGATCATGGTCATCACAACCGTCCCCGGTCGGATTCGGCTGGCGGCCGTCCTGTGCGCGTTCGCGGGCCTCTGGCTGACGCCTGCCCCGCGCGCGCAGGATCGGGCGCCGGCAAAGAAGGTCCTGATGGTCTGGGGCGGCTGGGAAGGCCATGAGCCGAAGCAGACCGTCGATGTCTTCGCGCCGTGGCTGCGCGAGCAGGGATTCGAGGTCGAGATCTCGAACTCGCTCGACTCGTATCTGGATGCCGAGAAGATGAAGAGCCTGTCCCTCGTGGTGCAGGCCGTCACCATGAGCCAGATCACCGCGAAGCAGGAGAAGGGGCTCCTCGACGCCGTCCGCGGCGGTGTCGGTCTCGCTGGCTGGCACGGCGGCCTGAGCGATGCGTTCCGGTCCAACACCGAGTACGAGTTCATGGTCGGCGGCTCGTGGGCGGCGCATCCCGGCGGCATCATCGAGTACGACGTCCACATCGTCAGGCAGGACGATCCCGTCACCGCCGGCCTTCGCGACTTCCGCATGAAGTCCGAGCAGTACTACATGCTCGTGGATCCGAGCGTGGAGGTCCTGGCGACCACAACGTTCTCCGGCGAATTCGTGCCGTGGACCAGAGGCGTCGTCATGCCTGTCGTGTGGCGGAAGCTCTACGGCAAGGGCCGTGTCTTCCACTCGACGCTCGGGCACGCCGCGGCCGACTTCGATGTCCCCGAGGCGCGAGAGATGATGAAGCGGGGCCTGCTGTGGGCCGCGCGCGTGCCCGGCGCCGGCGACGATCCGAAGCCCGGGAACCCGTACGCGCAGCCGGCACCCACACGCCGGTAGCCGGAAGCGCAGCCGCGCGTGTCAGCGCCCGGAACCTGGCTTCCGGAACGCCAGCGGCAGGATGCCGATCCGGCGTGCTTCGCTGAGCGAGATGACCTGGTACTCCGGGTCGTCGCCCTCGAACGCCTCGGCGTGCTCGTCGAGGAGGCTGGTGCCTTCCTGGATGGCCGCGGCAAAGCTCGCGAACGAGGGCCGCCCGCGGAACTGCCGGGCCAGCGCACCGGGCATCAGTTCGCTTCCTGCGGCGGTCGACGGCACGGCCGTCCCCATCATGGTCGTCTCGAGCCCGAGCGACTCGTTGCCGTCCTCGTCGAGATCGAAGGCGAGGAACATGTGCCCGGGAATCAGCACCAGATAGGGTTGGATTCCCACCTTCCGCAGCACGGCAGCGATCATCGCCGTACCATCGACGCAGTTGGCCTGCCGCGCGTCGAGCGCCTCGTCGAAGAGCCGGACGTGCTGGCTGAACACCACCGGCGACTCGGCCGAGGCCTGGCTGATGTCGCTGTAGCGCATTCCGCGCCGCTGCAGGACGTCCCAGATCGCGTACACCTGGCGAAGGACGCTCGCGGGATCCTCGTCCTGGTAGGCGGTGAAGGCATCGACCACCTTCGCGTCGAGCGCCTCCCTGGTCAACTTGTCGACCCACGGGTGGTTCTCATTCACGTACGCCGCGAACATCCACGACAGATCGAGATCGTCCTCGTCGTCGGAGTCCGCAACGATGGCCAGCGGGCAGTCGTTGATGGACCTGACCGTGACGGTTCTCGCCTGCGTCCCCAGTGACCGGCCGTCGACGAACAGCTCCATGACGATGTTGAGGGGCATCGGCTGGCGCCAGTCGAGCAGGGCGTCGTACTTGAAATTGATCTTCGGATAGAGCTCGTAGGCGCCGGACCCGGTCGACGCCATCGCCTCGAGGCTGCTGACGTCCATCACCGCGTTCGGCTTCACCTCGACCTTAAGGCGACTCCCGGCCGGTACGCCGTCCACGGCTGCGCCGATGAACCCCAGCGCCTCACCGATCTGGCGCGGGTCGTCCGCGGCGTCCTCCTCCTGCGGCAGCCGCAGCGTCGCCGTCGAGACGATGAAGGACGGAAACAGTTGCTCGTCCATCCCGACGAACGGCTCCCAGGCCAGGGCTGTCCTGGCAGGACTCTCCGGAGCCGACTTGGCATGGCTGATGCCGCGGGAGTAGCGTTTGCCCGAGGGCTGCCCGACGCGATGCTGCTGGCCGCCGGCGGCTTCCACGTCCGCCGGTCCCACAAACGGTCCGACCAGCAGGACGGTAAGCGCGACGGCGATGGGGCGCGGGATACGTGTCATATCGACCCTGTGCGGTGCGGACAGGAGGCCGGGCTCACTCGACGCCCGGCCTCGTCGTGCTCCACCTGACGAGCCTTCGCCTACTTCCGGATCGGCGCGAAGCTGTCGAGGATCTTGTTCATCACGTCGGCGTTCTTGTCGAACTTCGACTGCTCGGTGAACACGTAGGCGACGTAGTTGTGCTCGTCGTAGGTGGCTGCCATGATGAAGAGGCCCACCGGCTGGCCGTCGATGCGACCCGTCGCCTCCGCCACCCAGGCGTGCAGGCCGTTGATCTCCTCTTCGTTCGCCTCGCCCGTCAGCTTGAGACCGAGGTCGTCAACCGCCTTGTCCAGCAGGTCTTCGGTCGAGAGGCTCGAGTCCGTGTAGGCGTAGACCATGAGATAGAGAGACCCGTCAGGGCTCTCGGACTCGAGGAACGGCACGCCATTCGGGTTGGTCCCCGACGTGGTCTTCCACTTGCCGGGCACGCTGAACTTGATGTTGTGCTTCTCGCTGCTGTACGACTCCCACTGCTGGGCCAGCGCGGGCGAAGCGGCGAACGCGAGCACGAGCAGACACACGACGGCAGGCACGAATCTCCGCATGGGGACTTCCCTCCTTCACACAAACAACATCCTTACGGGATGCTTCGAGAATACCACAGACGACGGGGACGGCCGGGACTCGTCGGGGCCCGGGACCCGGGACCCGGGATCCGGTACTGCACGGCACAGGCGCCCGGAACGGGCGACGACCGGGCCGGTGGCGACATGCCTGCCCCGAGGATCACAGATGAGCCACGCCGCGGCCGGTCACTGCCGGAAGTAGCCGGGGCGGGCGGTGACGTCTCCCCGAGCGCGTGTGAGTCGGACGTCCAGGGTGTGCCATCCGGATCGGGCCACGCCCTGAGGCTCGTAGACCAGCAGGTACCGCGAGCGGATGTCGCTCAGGATCTCGACGAAGGCCCCCGCCAGCGCATTCGCATCAGCCACCCACCAGAGACGGCCCCCGGTGACCCGGGTGAGATCGTCGAAGAACGGCCGTCTCGGTCTGCTGCGCCTCCCGGGCGGGTCGGCGTAGGGCGACTCGGCGACGACGTGCACGACTTCGTCGCTGCGAGCGGCGAGCCCCGCGACCTGACGCTCGCTCAGCCAGCTGGCGTTGTCGAGTCCGTCGCTGAAGACTACGGCGATGGCTCGGTGCAGGTTGGGCTCCCGCTGCATGAGCGCCGAGAAGATGGCGTCGTTGAGGGCCGTTGCGCCGCTGGCCTCGAGGGCCCCGAGATCGCGGAGCACCGCTTCGGCGCCGGCCCCGAGCGGCTGTCGCAGCGTGACGCGGTGCGAAAACGTGACCAGCGACACGCGGTCGTCGGCTGCCATGCCCTGCACGAGCTGCCGGGCCGCGTCCGCAAGCCGGGCCAGTTTCTCTCCCTTGACACTGGAGCTCACGTCCAGCACCAGCGTCAGGTCGAGCGGCACACGCTCGACAATGACCTCCCGGACCTTCTGGGGCACGCCGTTGTCACGCAGAACGAAGTCGCCCGGCCCCAAGTCGGTGACCGGATGACCGTCGCGGGTCACGGCCACATCGACGCGGACCAGTTCGAGGCCGCTACGGAAGGTCGGCTGCTGCCCGTTGAGCAGGGCCCCAGACGACACCGCCGCCAGCGCGCACGCCACGGCCAGGCGTGGCATCATTCCTGATCCCCTGCGAGCGTCATTCCGGGGCCGCGCAGCGGAACCCGGAATCCAGCCCTGGATTCCCGCTTCCGGGGGAATGACGTTGGAGAGTCACCGCGCTGTCGTCGTTGAGCACCGGCTGCGGTCCACCTCATCGCATCACCCTGGCCCGCAGGCCCTCGAGCTTGGTTCGCGATGTGACGGGATGGCCGAACGGGTAGGTCCAGAACGGGTCGCTCGTCAGAGTGACAGGACGCCTCCCGTCCAGCGCGGGGCCGAGCGCGGTTTGGGCATCGGCTCGGCGGTTCACGGAGGTTCTGACGTAAGCCAGCGCCATGCGAGCGCTCTGCGCCATGGGCTGCAGCTCCGCGGCCCTCACGTAGGCGGCCTCGGCATCGGAGAGCCGGCCCTCGGCCTCGTGCACGCCCCCAAGGAACAGCCACGCCAGGTATCGAATCTCGATGGCGGCGTCGCTCACCGCCAGCGTCGCCAGCTCCGCCTGTGCCTTGTCCACCTGCCCGACCAGCGCGAGCAACCGTCCGCTCCTGAGGTGCGCGTCCGCATGGGCCCGGTCGGCGGCCAGCACGCCCGACAGGTAGACGAGCGCCTCCAGCCTGAGCGCGCGCACGCTCGGGAGGTCGCGCCGCCGTGTCTCGAGAAACCGCAGGACGTCGTAGCGCCCGTGATCCGGCTGGCCGGCCCTGTTCGCCAGGCTGGGAGTGCCGAGCTGCTCACCCAGATCCCCGAGCTGCTCCTGGATCAGGGCGCGGGCCTCGCCGTTCACGGCAGCCGCGAGGAGCATGCCCGAATCCGTCGGGTAGTCGCGGATGGCCGTCGCGACGAGCGGTTCGGCCAGCTCGGGCATTCGCGCGCCGTTCAATGCGGTGACGGCCGCTTCGTACCAGTCTCGCCTCGGGACGAGCACGGGCCGGATTCGCAGGCTGGGGCGCGAGACCGAGAGCTGCTCCAGCCAGTTGAGCAGCGACTGCGCGGCGTCGAGGTGCAGCCAGGCCCCGTCGCCGTCGCCCACGTCGGCGAACGCCAGAGACGCGTCCGTGTGCAGGAGGATGGCCGTCTCGATGTCCGCGACGGCAACGCTGCCCCGGCCAGCCCGCACCACCTCCACCGAAACCCCGGAATCCGAGAGCGCGCGTCTGAAGGCCTCGACGTCGCCGCGCGTCCAGCCGAGGGCCCGAACCGTGGCGAGCCCTGGACGGCCGCTTCGGTACTGATTCACCACGTCGAGGTACGCCGACAACGCCTGAGACGCCGAATCGGGCGGCGGGAACTGCGCCGGCTCACCGGCGAGCGGCGTTCGCGAGGCCCATGCCATCGCCAGGATGGCCGCGACTGTGAAGGACCGGCGTATCCGCCTCATGGAACTGCCTACAGTCTATCTACTTCTCGGACGGCCCGTCCCGCGTGGCGAGATACCGTTCCCAGAGCCCGCGTTCGACGAACAGGGTCAGGATCACCTCTGGCCTGAGGCCGTAGTGCTCGGAGACGTATCGCTCCCCCAGCGCCGCTTCCGCGGCGGCCTCGTTCTCCTGGGAGACGACGACGATCGGCCCATCGTCCATCGCGCCGGCCTGGTCGGTCTGGGTCCAATAGCCCACGCGCGTCATCGCGCGCAGGTACCACGGCAGCGGCCACTGTTCGTAGGGTCCGGCCACAACCCTGATCGACATGGCCTCGCGATCCGGGTGCAGCGCTGCCAGATCGTCGATGCGGCGCACGAGGCGGAGGAAGTCGGGCACGGTCTGGGCGTAGACGTAGGGGTTACGAGGATCTGCCCCGTACGTGACGCTGGCACGCCAGGCCTGCAGACCGAGGTGTACGCAGCCGGCCGCCAGCGCCGCGACGGCGAGGCCCTGCACGACGCGCGGGCGCAGCGCGGCAGCGAGGCTCGCCGCGCCGAACCCCGCCAGCAGCACGGCACCCAGATAGAACGGCAGCAGATTCCACGGCGTCTTGTAGGGAATCGCCGAGAACGCGACCGTGGACAAGACCGTATACACGACCACGTACCGGGGCCAGAACGGCCGCGCCCCTGCCCGCACGGCGACAACGAGGCCAACGAGCGCGAGCGCGAGCACGAGCCCCTCGGTCCAGACCGGCCCGCCCGCCCGAGACCAGGCGAGCAGGCGCAGGTAGTAGTCCCACGGCTGCAAGTGGACGCTCGCGCCCATCCCGCGGTCGAAGTACACGTCGAAGGCCCGGATCGACTCGGCGAAGCCGGCTGGGTGGCTGAAGAACGACGAGTAGAACAGGACGGCCACGGCCAACGCCATGCCGAGCGCGAGCGCCGCGTCACGAAACCACGCAGGCCTGCGTCCGGCGTGGCGGCCTGCGCCGGCGACGAGGGCCGCGACCAGCGCCGCTGGCAGGGCGATGACGGACGTCTCCTTGGTCGCGTACGCCAGTCCGGCCGCAACGCCGGCCACGACGGCCGTGAGCCCGCGCGGACGCTCGGCGTACCGACCGAGCGCCAGCAGGAACGCCAGCACGAAAAAGACGAACAGCGTCTCCTGGATGTAGGCACGCGCGTAGTAAACCAGCGCGGGAGACAGCGCCGCCAGCCAGGCGGCAGCCACGGTCGCGCCACGCCCGAGGCCCTCGGCCAGCGGCAGCATCAGCAGGAGCAGGGCCGCGCCGAACAGCGCCGGGACGAGCCTGAGCGTGCGCTCGTCGAGCGACGCCAGGGTCGCCTGTCCGCGGCCCCACGCCGCGGGCAGCGTCAGGTAGTACAGCGTCGGCCCGTGGTGGTCGGTGCGGTCGTACTCGTAACGTCCCGTTTCCAGAAGGGCGCCGAAGCGAACGGCCTGATTCGCCTCGTCGTGGTGCATGGGGCGGGCGTCCGCGGCAACCAGACGGAGCGCCAGCGCCACAGCAAGCGCGACGACCATCAGGCTGCCGTAGACGGCCTTGCTCATGAGCGCGGCGTGCCGTACACCTCGACTTCGACGTAGTGATTCAGGTCGTTCGTGGTGTTGCCGTTCGAGTACAGGCGCACGTAGCGCCCCGCGATGCCCTGCGGGTCGAACAGCTTGCCCTCGGCAACCTCGATGTACTCCTTCTGCTTGCCGATACCGAGGCCAGCCGAGTTGTCGTGGTCGTTGTTGAAGACGGTCTGCACGCCCTTCAGGAAGTCCTTGTCGTCCGAGACCTGGACGATCACGTCACGGTAGACACGGGCCTGGGTGTGGTAGTGCCAGACGAGGATGGCGTGCAGCGCGTACGACGCGCCGAGGTCGACCTGCACCCACTGTTTCCCGGGACCCAGCTCGACGAAGTAACCTTCGCTGCCTTCCTTCTCTCCGTCGGTGATCATGTCGAGTTCGCCGATGACCGGCTGCACGTCGCTCGACGCGACGGTCCGCTTCAGCGACAGCAGCTTGGTCCCGGCCGGAACCATGAACGGGCCGCGGGACTTGCCGGTCACCGTCTCGAGATTGCCGCTCTTGAGGTTGGTCGGGGTGCCGACGAACATCGGTTTCGGGAGTGTGAGCTTGAGTTCGACCTTCTGCTGGGCCTCGGGCGCCGCGAGCGACGCCAGCGCGAGAATCCCGGCGAACAGTCCGGACACGATGTACTTGGTCACTGGCGAATGGCCTCCTTCGGCAGCCGTGCGGTGATGGCATCGATGGCCGCCTGCGCTTCCGCGCGCGTCTCTTCGTCGCGCAGGAAGGCGGCAGCCAGATCCAGCCCCTCCCGGCACGGGAACTGGGCGAGCGCGCCCAGTACCAGTTTCTGCTCTTCCGGCCGCCAGGACAACTCCGCGACCAGACGCAGGTCGGCCACCGCGGCCCGCGGGCTCCGGTGGCGGTCCAGGCGGACGACGCGCACGAATCCAGCCAGTGCGAGCAGGCGGTGGGTCTCGTTCCGCGGCCCCCGCGCCAGCGTCAGGATGTCGTCGCGGGCGTCGCTCGTCGGCCACGCCACGATCGCACGCACGGCGGCATCGACGACCGCCTGATCCGCGTCCGCAAGCGCCGACCTGAGGACCGGCAGGGCGGCGGGATCGCCCATGAGCGGAAGCAAGCCGATGAGGCGGCTGCGAGCCTCCGTGTCCTTTTCGGCTGCCAGTCTCGTCCGGACCGCACGCGAGCGTCCGTCAGCCGACACGGTCATCCGGGCGAGGTCGGCGACGGTCTTCGCGGCTTCGATCCGCTCGGGATCCTCCTCCGCCGCCAGCAGGAGGTCGAGCACGGCGTCGACATCGGACGGCGTGCCGATCGTCTGCAGCGCCCTGAGCGCCTGGACGCGAACGTGTTCAGAAGAGGAGCCGAGCGCCTCGGCCGCCAGCGATCGCGCCAGGTAGATGCGCCGCTCCCCGGCGGCCAGCAGCAGCTCGCCCTGAATGGTCTCGGGCGGCTCCTTGTGCAGCAGCGCGACCATCGCATCGTCGACGGCACGTCCCTTGAGCGAGCCGAGCGCGGACCGGACGGCCTTCTGCTCTTCTCCGCGGGCCGTCGCCGCAGCGTCGGCCAGGACGGGCACGATCGACGCATCGCCCTTGGCACCCAGGGCGTTCCACGCGGCCAGCCGCACGCCCTGGCTCGGGCTGCGCGTCGCTTCGAGGAACGCCGGAACCACGCCGTCCTCCGGATAGGTCGCGAGCGCGTTGATGAGCACGATCTGCTCGCCCTCGCCGAGCTCCGGCAGCCGGGCGCAGAGTTCCGCGATGGTGTCTGGGAAGAACGCCAGAGAAACCTGCGAGAGCGCGGCCTCGCGCGTGAGAGCGTCGGGGCTGGACAGCATCTCGAGCACGGCGCGCCGCACGTCTCCGGTCGAGCGGATGCGGCCGGCCAGAGCCGCCAGCCGCTGAGACGCTGGGCGTGACGTGTCTTCGGCGAGCGTGTCGTAGATGCGCCGCTGCTCCTGCCCCAGCTCGAAGCCGGGTGCCGCCTCGAGCAGCGCGCCCGCCATCGCCGTCCTGAGGGGCTCCTTCGCCGAGGCGTACGCCGCCATCAGCGGCGCCACGGCAGCGTGTCCGCCGATGCGCCCCAGCGCGACGGCTGCCGCCGGTGCCAGATCAGGCTGTTGCAGCAACGGTGCGAGGGCCTGGACGGCTGCCGTCACGCGCCGCTCGCCGAGGGCCGCGATGACGGCGATCGTCGTCTCGCCGGTCGTCGCGTCCAGCGCCTTCACGAGTGCCTGGTCAGCCGCCGAGCCTGGAATCGACTGCAGCACGTAGAGCGCGTGGTCGATCGCATGGGCGCGGTCGGCCGACCACGCATGCTCCACCAGTCTCGCCAGCGCCGGAACCGCTGTGTCACCGGCGATCACCCGGAGGTACTTCGCCGCGGCCGCGTGTCCGGGTTGGTTCGCCTCCGTCCCGAGGAACTGCACCAGCTTCGACTCGCACTCGGCGCGCCCGACCGGGTCGTCCTTCCTCGCGTACACGTAGTCGCGGAGCCACCACACGGGCACCGAATCGATCCCGCCGTCGTAGTTGGCGAGCGCCGTCAGGATGCCGTCGAGCGTCGGGGGCGCGGCCGGCAGCACGGCCGGGGCGCCAGCCTGTGCGTCCTG
>CAYZYG010000054.1:0-32789 GCA_964481395.1 uncultured Vicinamibacterales bacterium | reverse complement strand
GGTGCAGCGCCTGGTGCGGCGGCGGGCCCTGATGCGCCAGCTGCCTGCGGTGGAGACCCTGGGCAGCACCACGGTCATCTGCTCCGACAAGACCGGTACGCTGACCCGCAACGAGATGACCGTGCGGCAGGCCTGGGTGGCCGGCCAGCCGGTGGAGGTGACCGGGACCGGCTACCGGCCGGAGGGCGAGTTCCTTGCCGCGGGGCAACCGGTCACCTGGTCGGGGCCGGGGGCCTCGCCGCTGGCGGGGCCGCTGGAGCGGCTGCTCACCACCGCTGTGCTCGCCTCGGACGCCCGGCTGGTCCACGAGCCTGCCCACGACCGGTGGACCATCCAGGGCGACCCGACCGAGGCCGCCCTGGTGGTGGCCGCGGCCAAGGCGGGGTGGCCGCGCACCGATCTCGACGTCCGCCACCCGCGGCTCCAGGAGATTCCCTTCTCCGCCGAGTCGATGCGGATGACCACGCTGCACCGGGCCGAGGGCACCGTGCGGGCCTGCGTCAAGGGAGCGCCGGAGGTCATCCTGGCCGCGTGCGACCGGCAGGAACTGGCCGGGGGCGAGGCCCCGCTCGACGCCGAGTCCCGGGAGGCGCTCCTGGCGGTGGCACGGCGGCTGGCGGCGGAGGGACAGCGGGTGCTGGCGGTGGCCACCCGGGAGGGGGCGACCCTCGAGAACGTGGAATCCGGGCTGACCTTCCTGGGCCTGGTGGCGATCATGGACCCGCCGCGCCCCGAGGCCCGGGCCGCCCTCGAGCGCTGCCGGCAGGCCGGGATCCGGGTGGTGATGATCACCGGGGACCACCCCCTCACTGCCGAGGCGGTGGCCGGCGAGCTGGGACTGCTGGGGGAGGGCCGGGTGGTCACCGGCGCGGAGCTCGACCCGCTATCGGACGAGGCCCTGGGGGCCGCGATCGACGGGATCGCCGTCTTCGCGCGGGTGGCACCGGCTCACAAGGTCCGGGTGGTCACCGCGCTCCAGGCCCGGGGCGAGGTGGTGGCGATGACCGGCGACGGGGTCAACGATGCGCCCGCCCTGAAGCAGGCGGACATCGGGGTGGCGATGGGGGTGACCGGCACCGACGTGGCCCGCGAGGCCGCGGCCATGACGCTGACCGACGACAACTTCGCCTCGATTGTGGCTGCGGTGGAGGAGGGCCGCGGGATCTTCGGCAACATCCGCAAGTACCTGATGTTCCTGCTCTCCTCGAACATCGGCGAGATCGGCCTGATGGCGGCGGCCACCCTGGCGGGCCTGCCGATGCCGCTCACCGCGGTGCAGATCCTCTACGTCAACCTGGCCACCGACGGCCTGCCGGCCCTGGCGCTCGCCGTCGACCCCCCCGACCCGGACATCATGCGCACCCCGCCGCGCAATCCCCGGACGGGCATCTTCACGCCTGCGGTCGTGACGCTGATGGCGGTGGGCGGGGTCTGGTCCACGATTGCGAACCTGGCCTTGTTCACCTGGGCCCTCCGCTCGGGGCGCAGCGTGGACGAAGCGATGACCATGACCTTCGTATCGCTGGTGGTCATCCAGTTCTTCAAGGCCTACAACTTCAGATCCGACCATCGATCCGTGCTGCACCGCCCCTTTGCCAACAAGTGGCTGCAGCTCGCCGTCGGATGGGAGCTGCTGCTGCTCGTGACCGTCGTGCACCTCCCCATGTTGCACGAATCCTTCAACACCTACAGCCTCCCGCTCGTCGACTGGCTCATTGTCGGGGGGGTGGCCTTCTCGGTGTCGCCTGTCCTCGAGGCCACGAAGTGGTGCATCCGAAGGGGATGGTTCGAGAAGGCGGCCTGACGGGCAGCCCGCCATCCCGGGTCTTGCGAGGCTGCGCCTCCTGCTACTTCGGGTTCGTTCCCTTCACCAGCGGATTGCCCGCGTTGACCCACGCCCCGATGCCGCCCAGCAGGGCCTTGACGCCCGGGACGCCGTATTTCGCCAGCTCCAGCGCCGCACCGGCGCTCGTGTGCTCGGCCGCTCAAGCACAGTAGGCAACGATCGTCTTCTTCGCCGCTTTCAGCTCGGGCGCGCGCTTCTGCAGGTCCGACAGTGGGACGAGGATGGCCCCGGGGATGTGCCCCATGGCGTAGGACTGGGCGTCGCGGACGTCGATAGCGAGGATCTCGCCCGCCGCCAGGCCCTTCTTGAAATCGGCCTGCGACATCCGTGGAACCGACGAGTCGCCACCCTGCCGCGCCACGCCGGCAAGGGGCAGCGCCAGGATGAGCGCGCCGAGTGCGAACGCACGAACTCTCATGTGCCCTCCGTTTGTGGTATCACCATCAGCATACCGCGAAGGGGCCGCGGGCCGCACCGACCGGCCCTGGCGCGCCCCGCCGTGAACCCGGTTCCGCGCGAACCCTGGGCTTCCGGATCCCGGTTCCCGGGCCCCGCCCCTCGGCAATGCTCGGGGCGGCCCTGAGCGAGCACCGCGAGTCGAAGGGCCGGATCCGGAGTCAGCGTGCTAAGGTAGCCAGAATGCGCACCGACTATCACCACTGGTACTCGCACCGGATCAACCGCGAACTCGGCGTTGTCGTCCACGGCCACTGGGGCCCTCCGCTGCTCGTGTTTCCGACGAGCGGCGGCGACGAGTGGGAAATGGATCGCCAGGGGATGATCGGCGCGCTGGCCGACTTCATCGACGCGGGCCGGGTGAAGGTGTTCTGCGTCAACATCAACAGCGGGGACTCGTTCTACAACAAGGGCGCACACCCGTATCACCGCAGCTACATGCAGGCTCAGTACGACGCGTACCTGCGCGACGAAGTGGTGCCGTTCATCCACCACTCCTGCCAGTCAGCCGTGCCCATCAGCACGATGGGCATGTCGCTCGGCGCCTATTACGCGGCCAACACCCTCTTCAAGCATCCGGACGTGATCAAGCGCTGCTACGCGATCTCCGGCCTGTACGACATGAAGCGGTTCATGGACGGTTTCTACGACGACAATTTCTACTTCAACAACCCCGTCGACTACATGGCCGGTACGGACGACCCCTGGGCGCGCTCTCACCTCGCCTCGTGCGAGATCCACCTCGTGACCGGGCACGGGCCGTGGGAAGACAAGGGCCCGACCTACCGGATGGCTGAGGTGCTCCGCAGCAAGGGCGTCAGCCATTTCCTCGATGACTGGGGCCCGCGCGGCGGACACGACTGGCCGTACTGGAAGCACATGATGCGGGAGTACCTGGGGTACTGGTAGGAAAACGGGGACCGGGGATCGGGGACCGGGGATCTGATCTGACGGCCGCCGGTGGCTAACGGGGCCCGTCTCCTGTGTTCTGCCTCTTGGAGTCAGGGGTCGGAGCTCATTTCCGAGCTGGGTTGCGTCCAATCCGGAGCTGGGAACCTCGTCAACCGGCCCCCGGTCCCTGGTCCCCGGTCCCTGGAATCGTCAGTACCCCTTTGCCAGCCCGTGCTTGCGGGGATCGAACAGGCCTTCCCAGCCGGCGGCGGCGCGTTTGATGGCGGTGAGCGACCCCGTCGCGCCCGGAGCAGTCCTGTAGCCCATCTTCTGCAGCTCGGCGACCACCGCGTCGGGCACTCCGCCCTTTTCGTACTGCAGTTCGTCCGGCAGCGCCTGGTGATGGATGCGCGGCGCGCCAACCGCGTCGGCCAGCGACATCCCGTGGTCGATCACGTTGACGATGGCCTGGGCGACCGCCGTGATGATGCGCGGCCCGCCGCGCCCCCCCGCGACCATCAGTACCTGCCCCTGCGGATCCAGGACGATGGTCGGTGACATTGCCGACAGCATGCGCTTGCCGGGCGCGATGGCGTTCGCTTCCCCCTGCACGAGGCCGAACTGGTTGGGTGTGCCCGGCTGGGCGGCGAAGTCGTCCATCTCGTTGTTCAGGAAGAAACCCGCCTCCGGCACCCACACGCCGGACCCGTACAGGCTATTGATGGTCGTGGTCGTCGCGACGGCGTTGCCCCAGCGATCGACGACGGCGTAGTTCGTGGTCTGATCGCCTTCCCGCACCATCGGGGTCAATGCGGCTGTGGGAGTGGCCCGGTCCTCCTGGATGCCCGCCCGGAGGGCGCGCGCGTAGGCCTTGTCGGCGAGCTTCGCGAGCGGCACATCGACGAAGTCCGGGTCGCCGAGCAGCGCATTACGATCGACGAAGGCCCGCTGGAAGGCGCTGGCCAGCCGGTGCCAGTGAGAGGCGCTGCCCCAGGGCGCTGGCTGGTCCCACGTCTCGAGCACGTTGAGACTCTCGATGAGCGTGACGCCGCCCGACGATGACGGCGGCATCGCCAGGAGTCCGTGGCCACGGTAGCTCGACACGACCGGATCGCGCCACGCGGGCTTGTAGCCGGCCAGGTCGGCGGCCGAGATCGAACCGCTGCCCCGCCGCATTTCTGCGTCGATGGCGGCCGCGACGGGACCCCCGTAGAACCCAGCGGCCCCCGTTGCCGCAATCCGCTCCAGGGTCTGCGCGAGCGCGGCCTGGACGAAGCGCGAGCCGACAGCCGGCGGCCGGCCCTCCGGCAGGAACAGAGTCCGCCCGTCGAACCGCGCGATGAGTTTCGCGTTCTGCTCGATGGACGTTCTGAAGATCTCGTCCACCGCGAAACCCTCGCGCGCGAGCCGGATGGCGGGCCCCATCACGCGGTCGCGCGAGAGCGTGCCGTAACGTTCGTGCAGGGTCAGCAGGCCGGCCACGCTGCCGGGCACGCCGGACGCCCGATGGCCGACGAGCGAGGCGTCCGTAGGCTTGCCGTCAGGACCGATGAACATGTCGCGTGACGCAGCGGCAGGAGCCGTCTCCCGGTAGTCGAGCGCCGCCGACTGTCCATCCGCCATCCGTACGACCGCGTAGCCTCCACCGCCGATGTTGCCCGCCTCGGGGTAGGCCACCGCCAGCGCGAAGCCCACGGCTACCGCCGCGTCGACCGCGTTGCCGCCGGCCGCGAGGATCTCGACCCCCGCCTCCGTCGCCAGCGCGCAGTTCGACGCGACCATGCCGTGCTCGGCGGTGGGAGCCGTCGCGCCGGGCCGGTAGGTCCATTCAGTGGGGAACGTCGCCAGCTCGACATTCGCCGGCCTCGTGCCCGATGATGTCTCTCCCCTGCCGCATGCAGTGCACGCCACCGCAGCGCACACGAAGATTGCGACGGCACTGAGCGACGCGTGAGGTCGACTCATTTGTACTCCTCGCCTCCGCTGTTGCCTGACCGGCCTTGGCGTGGCCGACCGCAAGCGCGTCTGCCGGGCCGGCACGAATCCCGACTCCCGGTTCCCGATTCCCGTCCTCAGAACCGATCCCCGATCCCCGGTCCCTGGTCCCTGTTCTAATCCACCCTGAAGTGGCATCCCCGGCTCTCTCTCGCCTCCATCGCCGCCAGCAGCACCGCCAGCGCCGTCTGAATGCCGTTGCGGAGGCTGATGAGGCCGTCGCTGAGTTCGGCCCGGGCGTAGAACCTGCCGATCTCCATGTGGAGCTCGCGCAGAATCTGGTGCGCACGATCGAGCCGCCGCCGGCTTCGAACCAGACCGACGTAGTTCCACATCGTCTGGCGGATCGTGAGCCAGTCCTGAGCGATGAGCGCCGGGTCGATGGGTTCCCGCTCGTAGACCCATGGCGCGATCTCGGGCAGGTAGTCGTCCGTGCCGGACGCGATGCTCGCGGCGGCTGTCTCGCCCGCCCGCGTGCCCCAGACGAGGCACTCGAGCAGTGACGTGCTCGCGAGACGGTTGGCTCCGTGCAGGCCCGTGCACGAGACTTCGCCGGCGGCCCAGAGGCGCGACAGGCTCGTCCGCCCCCAGAGATCGACCGCGACGCCGCCGCAGGCGTAGTGCGCCGCCGGGACGACCGGAATCGGCTGCGTGGCGAGATCCAGGCCGGCCTCGCGGCACCTGGCGTCGATCTGCGGAAAGCGCGCCCGCACCCAGTCCGTCGGCTTGTGGCTGATGTCCAGGTACGCGCAGGCCGCGCCGGTTTCGTGCAGCATCTGGTGGATACCGCGCGCGACGATGTCGCGCGGCGCGAGGGACCCGTCCGGGTGGTAGGCCGTCATGAACTCGCGGCCGTCCTCGTCGACCAGCTTCGCGCCCTCCCCGCGCAGTGACTCCGACAGCAGGAACCGCTCGTCACCCACGAACAGCGTCGTCGGGTGGAACTGCACGTACTGCATGTTGAGGCAGCGCGCGCCTGCCCGATACGCCATCGCGACGCCGTCGCCGCAGGAGCCCTCGGGGTTGCTCGTGTGGAGAAAGATCCGCCCGAGCCCGCCGGTGGTGAGGATCGTCTCCTTGGCCATCCACGTCTCGACCTGGCCCTTCGCCTGATCGAAGACGTAGGCGCCGACGCAAGTCGGTGCGGCGTAGACGTCCAGGGGATTCCTGGAATGATGTGACAGCGTCAGGAGGTCGATCGCCGTGTGTCCGGGCCGGAACGTGACGTTCGGTTCACGCTGCAGCCTGGCGAGGATGGACTCTTCGATGGACCGTCCCGTGCTGTCGGCGTGGTGGATGATGCGGGGCACCGAGTGCGCGGCTTCCGCGGTCAGGTCCAGTTCCTCGGAGCCGTCCCGCGCACGATCGAACGGCACGCCGACGTCCTCGACGAGCACCTGCTGGACCAGACGAGGGCCTTCCCGGCTGAGGAGATCGACGGCAGCAGGCTCGCAGATCCCGGCACCGGCCTCGTGGATGTCCGCCGCGAGCTTCTCGGGCGAGTCGTCGTGGCCTCGGAAGATGATGCCCCCCTGCGCCCAGACGGTGTTGGTGTCGTTGGGTTCCCGGGCCTTGGTGACAATCGTGACGCGGGCGCCGCCGCGGGCTGCTGCCAGGGCGGCCGCGCAGCCCGCCAGGCCGCTGCCGATGATCAGCACGTCTGTCTCACGCCTGGCCATGGGGGACTCCTTCTCAGGGAACGGGCTCGAAGTCGAGGGCGATGTCCACGGCCGGGGCCGAGTGGGTCAGCGCGCCAATCGAGATCGTGTCGACGCCGGCCTCGGCGTACTCCCGTACGTTGGCGATGGTGATGCCGCCGGATGCCTCGATCCAGCACCCGGTGCCGTCCGGGATCCGGCGGATCGCGCGCACGGCGTCGCCCACCTGCGCGGGAGTCATGTTGTCGAGGAGAAACGCCCGCACGCCCCGCTGCAGGGCGATCGCGAGCTGGCTCAAAGAATCGACCTCGAGCTGCACGGGCACGACCGGCCTGGCGCGGTCGAGCGCCCGCAGGGCGGCCTCGAGTCCGCCTGCCGCCACGACGTGGTTGTCCTTGACCAGCACCGCGTCGTAGAGGCCCGTGCGGTGATTCCGGCCGCCGCCGGCCCGGACCGCGTACTTCTCGAACAGCCGGAGGCCTGGGGTGGTCTTCCGCGTGTCGGAAATGACGGCGCCGGTCCCGGCAACCGCGTCCACGAAGCGCCGAGTTAGCGTGGCCACGCCGCTCAGCCGCTGCAGCAGATTGAGCGCCACGCGCTCGCCAGTCAGGATCGACGCCGCGCGCCCGTGCAGTCTGGCCAGCGCCCGGCCTGCGTCGACACGACTCCCGTCCTGTACCAGCGCCTCGAACGATACGGCCGCGTCCAGCACCTCGAAGACCGCCCGCGCGATCTCCAGCCCCGCGACGACGCACGTCTGCCGGGCGTTGACCAGACCCCGAGCTGGCACGTCGTCGGTCACGACGGCCGCGGTCGTCACGTCTCCCGGACCGATGTCCTCCTCGAGGAACCGTCGCACTTCGCGGCGCACGAATTCGGCGTCGAGACGGGGTCCAGACGGGGCGAGTGGATCGGGCGTCATGCCGGCCCCGCACCGGCCGCGCCGGACGACGACGCCGGCGGAGGTCCCATGCGGAGCATGCGCTCAAGGGGCGCCAGCGCCCGAAGACGCAGATCCTCGTCGAGGACGATGGCGGGCCGCCGGTCGCGCATGCACAGGTACACGCGCTCCAGCGTGTTCAGCCGCATGTACGGGCACTCGTTGCACGAGCACCCTTCCTCCTCCGCCGGTGCGGGAATGAACGTCTTGTCCGGGCAGGCCTTCTTCATCTGGTGGATGATCCCCGACTCGGTGACGACGATGAAGGCCTTCGCCGGGCTGTTGATGGCGTACTTCAAAATCGATGTCGTGGACCCGATGTGGTCGGCCAGCCGCAGGATGTTCTCCGGGCACTCGGGATGGGCGAGCACCAGCGCGGCGGGATGCCGCACCTTGAGCTGCACGATCGCCCGCTCCGAGAAGGTGACGTGCACCGAGCACGCGCCGGGCCACAGGACCATGTCGCGGCCGGTCTTCCTGATCAGATATCGGCCCAGCTGCTGGTCTGGCGCGAAGATGATGGGTTGATCGGGCGGGATCTGCCGGATGATGTGCTCGGCGTTGCTGGAGGTGCAGATGATGTCGCTGAGCGCCTTCACGGCGGCGCTGCAGTTGATGTAGCTGATCACCGTGTGGCCGGGGTGCGACCTGACGAAGGGCTCAAACGCCTCGGCCGGACAGCTGTCGGCAAGGGAGCACCCCGCGTTCAGGTCCGGAAGCAGCACGAGGCGGTCGGGATTCAGGATCTTCGCCGTCTCGGCCATGAAGTGCACGCCGCAGAAGACGATCACGTCCGCCTTCGTCTTCGCGGCCTGCTGGGCGAGCTGGAGGCTGTCGCCGATGACGTCGGCGATGTCCTGGATGTCGGGCTCCTGGTAGAAGTGCGCCAGGAGAACGGCGTTCAGCTCGCGCTTCAGTCGCGCGATCTCGGCGAACAGGTCGAGAGACGGATCGACAGGGGGCGCCGGCGACGGCACGGGACGGCGGACGGGAATCTGTATCGTGTCGGTCATGTCGCTCCAGTCCGGCCCGTCCTGCTGGCCGGCAGTTGCCCCCATTGTAAGGCGCTGAGGGCAACGCGTACCCGGTGCCGTGACCCGGCGATGGGGATGTCGCTCACCGTCCGCGCGCGACGCCGAACCAGCGGTTCTCGAAGACCAGGCGCGGGTGGAGGGGCTCCAGCGCCTCGTCTGGCCAGCGCCGTTTGTCGAGCACGACGAAGTCGATCGCGTGATCGTCGGCATAGGCCATCGTGTCGGCCACCGATGTCAGACTCCTGACCTCCTCGATCCGCTGCCGCCATCGGGCGTACGTGCGGGGCGCCCACATCGCCGCCGCCCCCTCCTTCCAGTCCACCCAGGGACGGCGGAGCGACCCGAGCCTGAAGTCTTCGAACTGGGGCGGTATCAGGAACTGCGCCTCCGGCGTGGAATGCGCCGCCGCCCACGCCTTGACCTCGGCCCATTCGGGTCTGGCCGGGGACGCGCCCACGAGGTGCCGGTCGGTCGGCGGGTCGTCAGCGCCGATCGGCCACGGCATGGACCGATCCACCCAGCCCGCCCAGTGCGACAGCCCGAGCGTGGTCGCGAACAGCGCGGCCATCGTGACGCCGCCCAGTTTCGCGTCACGCCACGACAGCGGCCACGCGCTTCGCCCCAGTCCGGCGAGCGCGAGGGCCGCGACGGACGCCAGGAGCGCCCCAGGGTAGACGGTGTCAAAGGCAAGCGCTGCCATCACTGCGGCAGCCGTCACCGACGCCACAACGCGTCGGCCGGCGAGCGCCGTGGCCACGGCGGCCCCGACCGACGCCAGGCACAGCCAGGTGATCAGGCCGTCGACGCGCAGCAGGTGCAGGTTGAGAACGAACCGGCTCGTGGCGAACTCGCCGACGACGACCCCGGCCGCGAACACCGCAAGGAGCGATCCCAGCACTCGCACCATCGCCGTCGAACCACCGCGTGGCAGCAGAACCAGCCCCGAAACCCCGCCGGCAAGTATCCCGGCTGCCCGGATGAACTCGTCCGCGCGTTGCCCGCCGAGCATGAAGTGGTCCGGGAAGTAGTAGGCCAGATACGCGCGGTAGTCGAACGTCACCGGATCGGCCGGGAGCCGCCACATCCAGACGACAACCGGCAGCGCGAGCAGCCCGACGCCGGTCACCCCGACCACGAGCGTGCGTGCGCCGGCGGCCCGCGTGGGTGTGGTCAGGAGACCGACCGACGCGAGCCCCAGCGGGACGAGCAGCCAGACGCCAACGAACGCGTTGACGAGGAAGGCCGCTCCCGCCAGCCATCCGGCGCGGGCGACCCGCCCGGATGCCAGGTCGGCCAGCGCCAGCAGGGCCGCGGCCTGCGCCAGTTCGGTGTGCGTGAAGTAGCTGAGGAACATCCCGGCTTTCGCCACCGGTGTGAACCCGTAGGCCGGTGCCACCAGGCAAGCCACGGCCAAGGCTCCCGCCCGCCAGACGCGGCTTTCGACTCCGCAGATACCGATCAGGCGATAGATCGCCAGGCAGGTCAGCAGCCGTGTGAGGACATGGAGGACGAAGAAGCCCGAACGAATGGTCGTCTCGTCCAGCACGAACGCGAGCGCCGGAAACACGGGCGTCACGAACGCCGACAGCGACCGGATCGTGGGGTCGGTGGCGAACTGCGGCAGCGATGCCCACCCCAGGACGATGGGCACGTGGAAGACGTTGTTGTTGAGACCGAACTCGAAGCCCTGCCGCGCGAGGGTCGCCGCCGCGACGGCGCCGGAGACCACCGCGGGATGGAGCGCGATCGCCAACGCCCGTGCGCGCACGCCTCATCATACCCCTGGCTCCGCTGCCCAGGGTTCCATCGTGGAAGTGGCCTCGGGTAGAATGCAGCCAGGCCTGACGCCACTCGCGCAATCCCCCGACAGCCCCTGACGGAGTCATCGTGAGCGACCTCGCTGTTCAGGATTATTACCCGAGCGATCTGAGCCACTGCTACGGATGCGGTCGGCTCAACGAGCACGGCCATCAGATCAAGACGCGCTGGGACGGGGACGAGACCGTCACCCGTTTCCTCCCGAAGCCGTATCACACCGCAATCCCGGGCTACGTCTACGGCGGACTCATTGCCTCGCTCATCGACTGTCACGGCACGGGCTCGGCAGCAATGGCCGCGTATCGCGCGGACGGGCGATCGTGGGACAGCCAGCCGCCCTTCCGGTACGTCACGGCGTCGCTGCATGTGAACTACCTGCGGCCGACGCCGAACGGCGTGACGCTGGAGATCCGTGGCCGGATCAAGGAGATTGGGGCGCGCAAGGTCGTGGTGGAGGCCACTCTCTCGGCCGAGGGCCAGTTGTGCGCCACTGGCGAAGTCGTCGCCGTGCAGATGCCGGCACATATGCTGCCGAAGCCGTGAGCGGGCGGCCATGACTGTGCACTGCGCCACGTGCGATTCGTGTGCCTGCCGGCTCGGCCGGCCCGACGGCATGCCCGATGACTGCCCGACTCGAGGGCCGTTCCCCGACTTCGAGACGCTCTACGCGGATCCCGGCACGCGGACGCTGGCCTACCACGCCGCGCGGGTCGAAGCGGAAGGCTACTGCCGCTGGACCCGGCTCCGCGAACTCGTCGAGTTGTCGCAGCGCATGGGGTTCCAACGCCTCGGCCTCGCGCACTGTCCGGAGACGGACCGGGAGGCCGCGATTGCCGAGCGATACCTCCGCGACCAGGGCCTGGAGGCCGTTCGGGCCCCGTCACCCGGCGACTGCGATCCGGAGGGCCAGGCGGACTTCTTCGCGCAGGCCGACACGCAGTTTAACGTCATCGTCGGCATGTGCGTCGGCCACGACACGCTCTTCATCCGTCGTTCCCGCGCCCCGGTCACGTCGCTCGTCGTGCGCGATCTCCGGCTCAGGCACAACCCGGTGGCGGCCCTCTACACCCGCAAGAGCTATCTCAGGGAGCCGTTATCCGCTGCGCCCTCCGGACCGCCTCCCAGCCGCCTCACGGAGTGGACCGACGATCTGATCCGTTCGGTCGCGCGGGACGTTCGCGATGCCGGCCGCGCGCGCGCGACGCCTCCCTGCCGTCTGGAGGAGATCATCGACTTCGCGTGGAGGGCCGGCGTCCGTCATCTCGGTCTGGCGTACTGCGTGGGCTTTCGCGACGAGGCGGAGGCCTTGCACGGGGTGCTGGTGACGCACGGGTTCGTGGTGTCGTCGGTCTGCTGCAAGTCGGGTTCGGTGCCGAAGGACCGGATCGGCATCGACGACGCGCAGAAGATCCGGCCGGGCACACCGGAGATGATCTGCAACCCGCTGGCGCAGGCGGAACTGCTCGAGGGGGACGCTGCCCAGTTGGTGCTGCTCATGGGCCAGTGCGTGGGCCACGACTCGGCGACGATGGCGAAGCTCCGGGTTCCCGTCGTCACCTTCGTCGCCAAGGACCGCGTCCTGGCCCACAACTCCGTGGCCGCACTGTACGCGGTGGAAGACGCCGCCGGACGGCTGGGCACCTGACATCGGCCGGCGCGCCGGCTGCTACAGCTTCACGATCCGCATGTCCACGCGCCGGTTCTTCGCGCGGTTCGCCTCGGTGTCGTTCGGCGCCACGGGCCGGTCGGGTCCGTAGCCGTGGGCCACGACCCGCCCGGGATCGATGCCCTTCGAGACGATGTAGTCTTTGCAGGCCTTGACGCGCCGGTAGGAAAGCGACCGGTTGTACGCGGCGTCTCCCTCCGACGAGGTGTGCCCGGACAGCTCGATCTCCGCGCCGGGGTTGCTCTGCAGGAACGCCACGACCTTGTCGAGTTCTGGTCTCGATTCGGGCCTGAGATCGGCCTTGGCCTGATCGAAGAAGATGTTCGCCAGGCTGACCGCGTCACCGACGCTCACGCGCTTCTGATCGAAGACGGCCTGCTTGCCCTTTTCCAGATAGATCGTCACGTCGGGATTGTCGTCCCCTGGACCCACGTCGGCCGCACCGGTCCCGTCGTTGTAGCCCGACGCGGACGCTGTGACCACTTCGAAGCCCGTCGGCACGTCGCGGATCGAGAACTCTCCGTCGGCGTCCGTCTGCGTGGCCGTCCCGTCCGCAAGCGTCACGCGCGCCTTCGCTACTGGCGCGTTGCCGTCCTTGTCCAGCACGACGCCCCGAATGGTCCCCTTGCAGGTGTTCTCGCGTGTGCGGTTGACGAGCAGGCGGATGAAATCGATCGCGAATCCGTCCGCCGCTCCAGTACTCTCGTCGATCGTCACGGACAGGGGCGAACCGCCGGTCAGCGCGGCGTGGAACTCCTCGGGTAGCGGAATCGTGACGAGCTTACCGACGGGCCCGGTCTGATCGATGGCGTTGAGGATCTTCTCGCATTCGACGCACCGCGTGCCGTTGAGCGTCACCTGGTACTTCGAGCAGAACGACGGGGCCTGGAAGTCGTC
The DNA here is from genome assembly GCA_964481395.1 of uncultured Vicinamibacterales bacterium. Lineage (GTDB taxonomy): Bacteria > Acidobacteriota > Vicinamibacteria > Vicinamibacterales > JAKQTR01 > JBFMFH01. The sequence continues at coordinate 19,588 of CAYZYG010000054.1, read as the reverse complement.
GATGAAGACCTGAAGAAACGCGTCCCTGACCGTCGCGCCTTTCAGCAACGCGGTCGGGATGACATACGCGACGGGCTTCGACGTCGACGGGTTGTACGAGGCCGTGTAGCCGTCGTTTCCGCACGCGTACTCCTCGGCCGGCTTGAACTTGGACGACAGCAGGATCCGGTCGAGGCCTGAGACATCAGCCTTGGCCGCGTCCCATGGGTAGGCATGCGCTTCGGTCATGCGGCCGCAGAACGGGTCGAAGTCGTCGGGCCATCCAAAGCCCAGGTTGTCGACGTCTCCGACGCGGATCACGTACTCGGCGTCCGGGGCGCCCTTCATGGCCGCCGACTGCTGGCTCCAGTCCTTGTCCCCTGACACGGTCTTGTGCTGCGCCACGGCGGTCAGGACGCAGGCCAGTACGAAAGCCACAACCATCGCCCGATGCATATGCGCCATTGTCAGAACCTCATCGCGTGGGGAGAAAAACGAGCCAGTCGCGTGGGACTGCCATGCCGCAGGCCAGCGGCCGTCGCGTCATGGCCCGGCCGGACCTCCACCGATGTCCGCTGCAGTCTCCACACATGATACCGGCAACTGGAGCGGCCGCGCCGCCGGCTCAGCGAGCCGAAGCCCGATGGGACCAGTCCGCGGACACGGGCAGGATGGCCTCGTCGATGCCCAGCGGACATCCGAGCGTCTCGCCGCGCTCCCTGGCCAGACGATACAGATAGAAGCGCAACGGCGCCATCAGCGTGTAGCTCGACGTCAGGTGCAGGAGCCAGTCTCCCCAGGTGTCTGCGATCGGTTCTTCGAGTGTGCGCCGGCGCTCCTCGTACCACTCACGCGTCACGTCGCCGCGCTCGAACTTCTGCTCGAGAAGCAGCCGTTGCCGCGACCGGTTGACGACCTCGGGGTGGTGGTTGACGCCGAAGACACGAGGCATCACCCCCGCTCGATCCCGGGCCGCCTCGATCATCGTCAGCCCATGGCCGCGCGGACCACCGACGCCAAGCGTCTCGAACCCGATAGGGGTCAGGCCCCGGCCGAGCGCACGCGCACCCTCCCGTGGCACGAGATCGTAGAGACGGTTGTCGAGGACGCGCAGCCGCCGGTGATCGGGCAGAGCCTCGGCCAGGCGGGAGAACCACGGATGGGACAGGGCCTCGTCGGTCAGGATGTTCTCCACGATGCCCGCGCTCTTGCCGCCCTTCTCCGGACCGCGTGCCACCGCGTCCGCCACGCCGAGCCAGCGGCACATGACGCCAAAGGTGTGGCAGACCCCGAGCAGCACCGCTTCGTCGGACTCCCGGATGGCGTCGAAGAGGCGGAACAACCGCGGCTCCCACGCCGGGTCCTCCCGGATCCCCTGGGATCCAGGGTCGATGCCGTCGTTCAGGGCGGGATCGAGGTGCCCGGGCCCGCCGGTCCCGACGTAGAGGACGTGTCGTGACCCCGGAGGCGCGGGAATCGCGTGACCGCGCCGCACGTCGTACGACAGGACGCGGAAGGTAAGGCCGGCGCGCGCGAGCTGGCGGCTGATGTCGCAGACGGCGTTGCGCATCGCGTGCACGATGGCGTCGTGGCCCAGGTTCGGCCAGCCATGGTGCATGTCGAGCAGGGCGACGTCGATCACGTGGGGATCGGCGGGCGGCACGCCAGCGTCGGACGGAACGCCGATGAGGCTGAACACCGGATCGGCGAGGCAGGCCGTCCGGCAGATGTCCGCGCCGCGCCGCTGGCGGTGGCGGCAGTCGTACGGCATGGTCCTACTGCGCCTCGATCCGGAAGGCGGGCACCTGGCCTCCCCCTGACGTGACGTTCGCCAGGCCGCTCGCGCTCAGACGGGTCAGAAACCCCGCCAGCCTCCCGCGGAACAGGTACGGCGCCATGTCGACGAGCATGTCCTGCATCACGGCATCCTGCCCGCCCTGGAAGTACGGGAACACTTCGCGGCGGATCCGGATCCGCTCCTGCACGATCCACGTGCCTGGAGGCGCGGTGAGCGCCTGCTGCAGCGTGTCGTCCCACGACGACACGCTCTGCTCCCAGCCAAGGGTCACGCCCGTGCCGCCGTACTCGTCGTTCGGCTTCATCACCAGTTCGTCGCGATGTTCCCGGATGTACGCGACCAAGTCGAGTTCCCGGCCGTCGCGCGAGGTGCGCGTCTCGCGGACGACTCGCGTCCAGGGCACGTGGCTGCGGACGAGCCGCAGGTCGGCCGCCGCGTACAGGCTGGCGAACCGATCGTCGGTCAGCACCGCGAAGAACGCCTTCTTGTGGGGGATCTTGCAGCGGAAGGCATTGGCCATGCAGACGGCCCTCGCCTCGACCGCCTTCACCAGGGCCGCGCACTCCTCGGCGCGCGCGAGGATGTCGTTGATGAGTACGCGCCGGTAGAGGAGGTCGATCGTCTGCCCGCGCGCCGCGAGCACGCGGCCGTCGAACTCGAGTTCCTGCGGCGTACAGACGATCGTCGGCACGCCGAGCTCGGTGAAGCGCTCCTGGAGGATCTCGAACTCGCTCCACGTGGGCACGTCACGCCAGTCGACGATCGCGATCCGAGGCGGCTCGGCCGTTCCTCCCCACTCGCGGTAGCTGGCGAGGAGCGAGTCGAGCATCGGCGCGGTCAGGGAATAGGCCCGAACGGCGTAGCGCTCACGGAACCTCGCCATGACTGGCAGGGTTTCGAAGACGGACGCGAGGCGCTCGGTGTAGCCGAACCCAGCGGGCGACTCGGCGTTGTACTCGGCCGCCTGGAGCGAATCGGGCAACAGGAAGGTATCGATGCGCGACGAGGTGCTGGCCGTGGCGTAGCCGGGGTCGATCCGGACAAGACGCCGCTCGCCCTCGGTCAGCCCAAGCTCGTCGAGAAGCGACGGCGCCTCCATCGCGGCGGCAACCGTACGCTCGCCCATGGCCGCCAGGGTTTCTGCGAACGCGCGCACGCGGGCCTCGTCACCGCCGCTCAGGAACAGCGGACGCAGGAACGGGCTGTGGACGCGATCGCCGAAGGTCAGCCGAGCGGCGCGCATGTCGGCGGCGAAGCGCCGAAAGAAGTCCGCCGACCGCTCCTCGGGGGAGAGCAGGGCGTGCCACACGGAGATCGGGTCTGCACTCATCATCATGTCCGGGACCGGGGACCTGGGCCCGGGGACCAGTTCTGCCCGAGGTCGCACACGGCCCAACCGGTCGCTTCTTGTTCCAGCACCGAGGTCGGCCGATCAGGCCGACGCTTCCCCCCGGCCCCTGATCCCCGGCCCCTGATCCCCGGTCCCTGGTCCCTGGTCCCTGGTCCCTGTTATTTGATCATCTCCGGCCACTGCGGCCACGTGTTCGCCGTGTCGCCGGTGAGGGCGCGGTCGATCACGAGGTTCGCCATCTTGTCGAGCACGATGTCGAAGTAGAACTGGGTGATGCGATCGCGCTCGAAGTCCGGTGCCGGGTTCAGGAAGTCGATCGCGTACGGGACGCCGTCCTTGATGGCGAACTCGATCGTGTTCATCTCGTACCCGAGCGCCTGGTTGATCGTCTGGGCGTCTTTCACCACCCGTGCGCCGAGCTCCGGCGACAGGTAGTCGTGAACGACCAGGTACCGGCGCTCCTTCGGGTCGTACGCCACGGGCATGATGTCGGTCTTGCCGAAAGTGAAACAGCGCACGTACTGATCGAAATCGATGAACTCCTGCAGCGTCATGCAGTAGGGCGCCGTGCCGTTGTAGGCCGCCCACAGCTCTTCCTTGCTGTTGACCTTGTAGACGTGCTTCCAGCCGCCGCCCGAAAACGGTTTGAGGATGGCCGGCAGCCCGATGTGGTCGAGGATCGCCTCCCAGTCCAGCGGATATTGGAGGTTGTGGAGCGACTCGGCCGTGATGTCCACGTCGACCGGGTAACCCTTCTGGGGCAGCAGCACGGTCTTCGGGATGGCCAGCCCGAGCTTCGCCATGACCGAATAGTTGAAGAACTTGTCGTCGGCGGTCCACCAGAAAGGGTTGTTGATGACGTAGGTACCCTGCATCATCGCGTGCTTCAGGTAGCCCCGGTAGTACTCGACCTCGTGCGAAATCCGGTCGACGATGACTCTGTAGCGGGGCTCCTCACCCATGACCGTGCCGCCGAGCTTCACCGACTCGCCCACGACACCCTTGTCCTTCCCGAGTTCGGTCACCCGGTTGATGAAGGCCGGCGGAAACGCGTACTCACGGCCGCACAACAGACCCACTTTCAGCATTGCTGACTCCATCTCTGGGATTGGGGACTGGGGATTGGGGATTGGCACAACTGGTCCCCGGTCCCTGGTCCCCGGTCCCCGGTCCTACTCCCCTTTGGTCTCCCGCACGAGGTGCGCGACGACGGCCTTGAAGTCCTTCGTGTCTTCGTACACCTGAATCTGCCGGTCGGCGCTGGTCCCGTCCCGGAGGATGTCCAGAATCCCCGAGACCTGCCTGCGGCTCCCCAGTTCGTCAACCACGTCGTCCACGAACTCGAGCAGCTCGAGCGCGAGTTGCCGCATCGGCACCTCGGCCTTCTTGCCGAAGTCGATCAGGTTGCCGTCGAGGCCGTATCGCGCGGCGCGCCACTTGTTCTCCTGGATGAACAGCGGCCGGTAGAGCCGGAAGCCTTGGTTCCGGCGGTAGAGCGTGAAGAGCTTGTAGACGATCGCCTGGATGAGGCTGGCCAGCGCCACGGTGTCCTTCGGCCGCGTCGGGACGTCGCACACCCGGAACTCGAGCGTGCCGAACTGGGGATGCGGTCTGACGTCCCACCAGATCTTCTTACCGTTGTCGATGCAGTTGAGTTCGACCAGCGTCTGCACGTACGTCTCGAACTCCCCCCACGACTCGAAGTGCTCGGGCACGCCGGTGCGCGGGAAGCGCCTGAACACCGAGGTCCGGAACGACTTCAGGCCGGTCACCCGCCCCATCCAGAACGGCGAACTGGTCGACAGGGCCAGCACGTGCGGCAGGAAATACCGCACCATGTTCATGAGGTCGATGGTCGTCTGCCGATCCGGCATGCCCACGTGGACGTGTAGGCCGAAAATGAGCAGCGAGCGCGCCAGCATCTGCAGTTCTTCCAGAATGTGGTCGTAGCGCTCACCCGGTGAGATGCCCTGGTCGATCCAGTGGGAGAACGGATGGGTTCCGGCCGCCGCAATGGCCAGGCCCCGGCTCTCAGCCGCGGCGATGAGTTCGCGGCGCATGCGCAGCACCTCGTGCTCGAGCTCGTCCGCGTCGGCGCAGATGGGCGTGCCCACTTCGACGATGGACTGGTGAAGCTCCCGCTTGACCTGATCGCCCAGCGTCGTCGCGCCGGGGCTGATGAACTCCGCCACATGGGACTTCAGCTCCCACGTCTGCGGGTCGACGATCTGGAACTCCTCCTCGACGCCGAGGGTGAAGCGATGCGGCATGGCCGGGGCCCTCTCAGTGCTTAGCCTCGCTGATCCGCCGACGTACGACCAACTGGACGTCGAGGACCTTCCGCTCGCTCAGCACACAGGAAACAGCCGATCTCGCGAGATGGAACTTTTCATGATACTCGACCCGGCGCCGCGGCGGCGAGCCCCGTCCCCAACGGCACCCACTGCCCGGATGCCGGCCCCAACGCACGCTGCGCCTCTCGGGGGACGCTCAGCGAGACCTGCCTGGCCGCTGCGCGACGACGCACAACAGCTCGAACAGGAGATTCGCGGCGAGGAGGGCCGTGATCTGGCCAGGTCCGTCGTAGAGCGGTGACACCTCGACCACGTCCCCGCCGACGACATCGAGCCCGGCGAGCCCCCGGACGAGCGTCAGCGCGTCGTGGCTCGTCAGCCCGCCCACTTCCGGCGTGCCGGTCCCGGGCGCGAAGGCCGGGTCGACGGCATCGATGTCGAACGTCACGTAGGCGGGACCCGTCGCCACCCGGACGATCTCCGCGATGGTCCGCTTCAGCCCGCGCTCCCGCACGCCCTCGATGTCGACCACCGTGATGCCGTGTGCCCGGTGGAAGTCGAAGTCGTCATCCCCGTAGCCCGGCCCCCGGATGCCGACCTGGATGAACCGCCGCCCGTCGATGAGCCCCTCCTCGATGGCCCGCCGAAACGGACTGCCGTGAAAGTACTTGCCGCCGAAATAGTCGTCCCAGGTGTCGATGTGCGCGTCGAACTGAACGAGGGCGAGCGGCCCGTGCGCACGGGCTGCCGCGCGCAGCAGCGGCAGCGACACGCCGTGGTCGCCACCGACGGCGAGTGGGACCGCGCCGGCCGCATGGATCTCGGCCGCGCGTCCCTCAATCGCGGCATACGACTGAGCGAGGTCGGTGGGCGGGCAGTCCACATCACCCACGTCGGCCACGTTCAGCCGTTCGAATGGATGCACCTTCTGGGCGTAGCTGTACGTCCGGATGAGCGAGGACTGCTCCCGGACAGCCCGCGGCCCGAGCCGCGCGCCGGGCCGGTACGAGGCGCCGCCGTCGAACGGCACCCCGAGGAGCGCGGCGTCGAGGCCCTCGAAAGAATCCGCGCGGGGCAGCCGCATGAACGTCGCCGGCTGCGAGAAGCGCGGCGACACGAAAGAGGAGAGCGGGGCCGAGGTCACACCAGACCCGATGCCGGCGGCGGCTCGAGCGCCGCGCGGACGAAGCTGTCCTCAGGTTGCGCCCCGAGAATCTCGACGGTGCCGTTGACGACGGTCTTGGGCACGCCGCTGACACGGTACTGGCGCACCAGATCAGGGTATTCGCTCGCTTCGACGATCACGGAGGTGACGTTCGGACTCTCCACCGCCATCCGATTGGCCAGGCTGACCGCCCGGGGACAGTGCGGTCACGTGGGCGTGACGAACACCTGCAGCGTGATGGGCTCGGTCGCGCTCGATAGCAGCGTCTTGCTCTCCTCGGTCAGTCCCGATTGCCCGTTCGACACCAGCAGGATGGCGTCCATCAGCGACATGAACTCGTAGCCGGACGGGATGCCGAGGAAACGGATGCCGTAGTCGTGCCCGTTCTCGCCCAGCGGGACGATGGCCGGTACGCGGTCCACGCCGAATGTCGCCGCCGACTCCCCGTCGAGCAGGAAGTTGTGCTCCTCGACCGACAGCTTGTCGGTGAGGCTGGCGAGCTCGTCGAGGATCTGCTTCGTGGGCAGGCAGGTCTCGCAATTCAGAGTCTGGGTGAAGAACGCCAGCCGGACGGCACCGCTCATGCCGGCGAGCATCTCTCCTACGCGCACGCGATCGGAATCGGAAAGGACGGGCATGGGGGAATTATCTCACGACGGGGACCTGGGACCGGGGACCAGGGATCGGTTGTGGATGTCCCCAGTCCCCATTCGTGTCCGGCTGGAGGCCGGCCCTGCAGGGCCGGCAGGTCCGCCGGGGCTGAAAGCCCAGGCCTCCAGCAGACACGCGTGCGCGGCCGCCGAGGATCACAGACAAGCGGGGCCGCGGCCTGCGGCCGGAGTAGACAAGGGTGTGAACCCGAGCGGGTGGCGCCGGACGGGCGCCCGCCGCGGCGGAAGACCCTCAGCCGTGGGCATGTTTGTGGGTCTGAGCAGCGGTGGGCTGTCCGGCGACAGGACCCGCGAGGGAAGGCTCACAGACGAGATCGGCGGGCTGGACCCGTCCATATCTGGTCCCCGGCCCCAGGTCCCCGGTCCCCGGTCTCAGATCTTGAACAGATCGTCGAACGCGTTCCGGGCGCTGGACTGCTGCGTCGAACCGGTCTCGCGTTCGACCCGCGTGCGCGGCTCGAACAGCTCGCACGTGTTGAAGGCGTCTTTCGGCGCGATCCGGGCCTTGATGGACTGGCTGCACTCGTAGCGGGCCGCGGGGTTGAACGAGAGACACTGCGCGCAGCTGTGCAGCGCTGACCCGCACTTCGCACAGGAAGTCGTCGCGAGAATCGCCGTTGTCACGACCGTGCCGCAGCGATGACACCGAACGATGGTCTTGAAGCCCGGCATATTCGGCGTCCGCGGCCCTTCGGGCCGGTCGTACCGGCTCGGCCGCGGGGGCGGCCCGCCCTCGGGTCCCGTCCGGCCGCTCGCACGGTCCCGGTCGCGCGCACCGCTGTCCTGATAACCGCGCTGGCGGTACTTCCGGTCGCTCATGTTCGTTGTCCCTCTCGACGCGACGCAGCGATTCACTGCGTGGGCTCGCTCCGTCGGCGAGGCCGTACAGTCGGGCGTCGGAACCTGCCCGCTCGCGCGGCACCCGATCCTGTGGGCCCAAACTCCCACGCGTGCGCATCGAAGGACCGAGTCCCAAGGACGCAGACACGGGGCCGTCCGTGCGTATCGAAGGACCGAGGTGGCGTGGAACCGGCTTCCGTAAGCAGATCACCCGGGCGGGGGCGCGCACCGGAGTTTCGGACGCTCGCGTCGAGACAGCGCGGACGGCAGGGGCTGACGTCGCCGTTACTCTACCACAGCCGGCTGTGGCCTGCGGCCGGAGTGGACAGGACAGTGATCGTCGTCGGGACCGGGGATCTGGGACCTGGGACCGGGGGCCCGTGATGGAGTCCCCAGTCCCCATTCGTGATTCAGCTCCGGTGGAACCAATCCCCAATCGCCAATCCCCGACGCGAAGAGCACAAACGAGCCGCGCCGCGGCCCGTTCTCCGTCCGCACACTGGACTGCTCGACCTCGATCCTGCAGGTGTAGTAGGCTTGTGGACTGGGTCTACCCTAACAAGCGCCACAACTATGTCTCAGGTCTTTCACCCGAGCGCTAATGGTATCGCGCGAATCACACTGTTCGCCGCGATTGTGCTTGTGGCCGCCAGTGGCTACATCGTCTACCAGTTGGGCAAGTCGGCGTACGTGACGCGGCAGTACGAAGCCCGGCAGCAGCCGGTCCAGTTCAGCCACGCGCGCCACGTGGCCGGAAACGGCCTCGACTGCCGCTACTGCCACACAGCGGTCGAAACCTCAGCCTCGGCGGGCATTCCGCCGACCAAGACCTGCATCAACTGCCACTCCCAGATTCTCGCCCAGAGCGAGTATCTGGAGCCGGTCAGGGCCAGCTTCCGCACCGACACGTCGATCCCGTGGGTCAAGGTCCACGATCTGCCCGACTTCGTGTACTTCAACCACAGCATCCACGTGAGCAAGGGCGTCGGTTGCACGACCTGCCACGGCGAGGTCGACAAGATGCCGCTCATGTGGACGGTGCAGTCGCTCCAGATGGAGTGGTGCCTCGAATGCCACCGGAACCCCGAGAAGTACGTGCGCCCGCGTGAGGCCGTGTTTCAAGTGGGATACCGCCCCCCGGCCGACCAAGTGGCGCTGGGCCGGAAACTCGTGGCGGAGTACGACATCCAGCGGATGACGAACTGCTCCACGTGTCACCGTTAGGTTCTTCGATGCACAACCACGATCTCGATTCGTTGCGGTCCCGGCTCGATACGGCCACCGGTCCCGAATACTGGCGCAGTCTCGAGGAACTCGCCAACACGGAGGAGTTCCAGACGTTTCTCCACCGGGAGTTCCCGGAACAGGCCTCCGAATTTACGGACCCGGTGGGCCGCCGGCAGTTCCTCCGCCTGATGGGCGCCTCGTTGGCGCTCGCCGGCGTCAGCGCCTGCACCAAGCAACCGACGGAAACCATCCTCCCGTACGTCAAGCCGCCCGAGGAGGTCATTCCGGGCAAACCCCTCTTCTTCGCCACGGCGATGTCACTCGGCGGCGTGGCCACAGGGTTGCTGGTGGAGAGCCATGAGGGCCGGCCGACGAAGATCGAGGGCAACCCCGATCACCCGTCGAGCCTTGGGGCGACGGACCTCTTCGCCCAGGCATCCATCCTCGGTCTGTACGATCCGGACCGGTCCCAGACGCTCACCCATAAGGGCGACATCAGGACCTGGAGCGCCTTTCTGGACGCGCTGCGCGCGGTCGGCCTCGCCAAGACGGCCAGTCGGGGCGAAGGACTCCGGATCCTGACCGAAACCGTCACCTCCCCGACGCTGGCTCGCCAGCTCCGGGACCTGCTGACCCGGATGCCGGCGGCCCGATGGCACCAGTTCGAGCCGGCGGGCCGGGATGCCGTTCGCGCGGGTGCCAAGCTGGCGTTCGGGTCGGTCGTCGAAACGCGGTACCGCTTCGACCAGGCCAAGGTCATTGTCTCGCTCGAGGGCGACTTCCTGGGGACGATGCCCGGCGCCGTTCGGTACACCCGCGAGTTCTCGGCCGGCCGCCGCGTGCGAAACACCGAGACGGCCATGACTCGCCTGTTCATGGTGGAGAGCACACCCACGAACACGGGAGCCAAGGCGGATCACCGTCTGGCGGTCAGGCCCGGCGAAATCGAGGCGGTAGCCAGAGCACTGGCCGCGGCCGCAGGCGTGCCGGGCGCCGTGGCAGGTGAACTGCCCGCACGTCTGCGCGCGTTCGTCGAGGCGGCGGGAGCCGATCTGGCCGCCAACCGGGGCGCATCGGTGGTGGTCGTGGGCGACGAGCAGCCCGCGGCCGTGCACGCCCTCGGGCACGCCATCAACGCGGCGCTTGGCAACGCCGGCGTGACGGTCGTTTACACCGATCCGGTGGGGGCCGAGCCGGTCGATCAGATCCAGTCTCTGCGCGAGCTGACCGCGGACATGCAGGCCGGCAAGGTGGACCTGCTGCTCATCCTGGGCGGAAACCCCGTCTACAGCGCACCCGCGGATCTCGGGTTCGGGGAGGCTCTGAAGAAGGTCGCCTTCTCCGTGCACCTGGGCCTGTACGCCGACGAAACGGCAGCCGCATGTCAGTGGCACGTCCCGGCGGCCCATGACCTCGAAGCCTGGAGCGACGCCCGCGCGTTGGACGGAACGGTATCCATCGTGCAGCCGCTCATCGCGCCGCTCTGGGGCGGGCGGTCGGCTCACGACGTCCTCGGTGTGCTGTCCGACACGCCGGGCCGGTCGGCCTACGACATCGTCCGGGACACCTGGCGAACGCACGCGGCAGCCGCGGGCATTCCGGATTTCGAGGCGTTCTGGCGGGCGTCGGTGCACGACGGGATCGTGCCCGGCACGGGGTTGCAGCCGAAGAACCCGACCGTGGGTGACGTCTGGGCGGCCGTGGGCGCGCCTGCGCCGCAAACCGACGGTTTGCAGCTCCTCTTCCGGCTCGACCCGACGGTGCACGACGGCCGGTTCGCCAACAACGGCTGGCTGCAGGAGACGCCGAAGCCCTTCACCAAGCTGACGTGGGACAACACCGTCCTGGTCGCTCCGGCGACGGCGAAGCGCCTGGGTCTGAAGAACGAGGATGTGGTCGAGCTGACGTTCGACGGACGCCGCGTCGAGGGGCCGGTCTGGGTCCTCCCGGGCCAGGCGGAGGACACCCTCACCGTGCACCTCGGATACGGCCGCACCCGGGCCGGACGGGTGGCCAACGGGATCGGGTTCGACGCGTACCGCCTCCGCACCACGACGGCGATGTGGACCGCCTCAGCGGCCGCGATTGCAAAGACCGGGCGGCGCCTCGGACTGGCGAGCACGCAGTTGCACCACAGCATGGAAGGGCGCGCCCTCATCAGGGCGGGATCGGTCGAGCAGTACCGCAAGGATCCGGGCTTCGTGAAGGCCATGGAGCACGAGCCCGCGAAGACCCTGACGATGTACCAGCCACACGAGCACGCGGGATACGCCTGGGGCATGGCGGTCGATCTCAGCGCCTGCACCGGCTGTAACGCCTGCGTGGTGGCGTGCACCTCGGAGAACAACGTCCCGGTGGTCGGCAAGGACCAGGTGGCGAAGGGCCGTGAGATGCACTGGCTGCGGGTCGACACGTACTACAAAGGCAGCGAGGACGCCCCCGAGGCGTACCACCAGCCGGTGATGTGCCAGCACTGCGAGAACGCGCCGTGCGAGGTCGTCTGCCCGGTGGCGGCCACGGTCCACAGCGACGAAGGCCTGAACGACATGGTCTACAACCGCTGCGTGGGGACGCGGTACTGCTCGAACAACTGCCCGTACAAAGTCCGCCGCTTCAACTTCCTGCTCTACCAGGACTGGGAGACGCCCAGCCTCAAGATCGGGCGCAACCCGGACGTGTCGGTCAGGAGCCGCGGCGTGATGGAAAAGTGCACGTACTGCGTGCAGCGCATCAACGTGGCGAAGATCGAGTCCCAGAAGGAAGACCGCCAGGTGCGCGACGGGGAGATCGTCACCGCGTGCCAGCAGGTCTGCCCGGCCGAAGCCATCGTGTTCGGGAACATCAACGACCCGGAGAGCCGCGTGTCGAAGCTTCGCGCCGAGGCGTTGAGTTATTCCCTGATCGGCGAGCTGGGGACCCGCCCGAGGACGACGTACCTCGCGGCGCTGAAGAACACGAGTCCTGCGCTGGGCGAGCCGGCGGAGGACGAGAAGCACGGGTAGCGAAGAAGAGGAGTCAGGAGTCAGGAGTCAGGAGAGAAACGGCGTCAGAAGTCGACTGGACTCGACCACGACTCTGACCTTGACTCCCGAATCCTGGTTCCAGACGAACACAGGAGAGCGGAGTCGGCAGTCAGCATCGGCGAAGGACCAGGTCAGAAGACGCGTGGGCATTCACGATTCTGACTCCTGGCTCCTGAATTCCGGCGCCTGACAAGGATCAACCGTATGTCCGAACCCAACGCGATGTCGACCGCGAGCGGCGTGGCGCACGAGAAGCCGTCGGCGTACCTGGCGCCGGGCCACACCTTTGCGAGCATCACCGACAAGATCAGCTCGATCGTCCTCACGCAGAAGATCTCGAAGGGCTGGCTGTTCGGCGTCCTGCTGTCGGGGGCGGTCGCCAGCCTGCTGCTCGTGGCGGTCGGCTACCTGTTCGTCAAGGGCATCGGGATCTGGGGCAACAACATCCCGATCGGCTGGGCGTTCGACATCACGAACTTCGTGTGGTGGATCGGGATCGGGCATGCCGGCACGCTGATCTCGGCGATCCTCCTGCTCCTGCGGCAGCAGTGGCGCACGTCCATCAACCGGTTCGCCGAGGCGATGACGCTGTTCGCCGTGGCCTGCGCCGGGCTCTTCCCGCTGATTCACGTCGGCCGGCCCTGGCTGGCCTACTGGCTGCTTCCGATCCCCAACACCATGGGCATGTGGCCGCAGTTCCGGAGCCCGCTCATCTGGGACGTGTTCGCGGTCTCCACCTACGCGACGGTGTCGGCGCTGTTCTGGTTCGTCGGTCTCATCCCGGACCTGGCCACGCTGCGCGACCGCGCGACGTCGAAGATCGGCCGCGGGATCTACGGGATTCTGGCCATGGGCTGGCGGGGCTCGGCCATGCACTGGCACCGCTACGAGCTGGCGTACCTGCTGCTCGCCGGCCTGGCCACGCCGCTCGTCGTCTCGGTGCACACGGTGGTGAGCTTCGACTTCGCCGTCTCGCTGCTGCCGGGCTGGCACACGACGGTGTTTCCGCCGTACTTCGTCGCGGGGGCCATCTACTCGGGCTTCGCGATGGTGCTGACGCTCGCCATCCCGATCCGCGCGGCGTACGGCCTGGGCGACTTCATCACGATGAAGCACCTCAACGTGATGGCCAAGGTCATGCTGGCGACGGGCCTGATCGTGGCGTACGGCTACACGATGGAGGCGTTCATCGCCTGGTACAGCGGCAACCACTTCGAGCAGTTCATGATGTGGAACCGCATGACGGGCCCGTACGGATGGGCGTACTGGATGCTCATCCTGACGAACGTCGCGATCCCGCAACTGCTCTGGTTCAAGCGGTTCCGGACCAACGTCGTCGTGCTGTGGCTCCTGTCGATCGTGATCAACATCGGGATGTGGCTGGAGCGGTTCGTCATCATCGTGACGAGCCTGCACCGCGACTTCCTGCCCTCGTCGTGGGGCATGTTCACGCCGACGTTCTGGGACTGGGCCACCTACATCGGCACGATCGGGCTGTTCATGACGCTGATGCTCCTGTTCATCCGGCTCCTGCCGATGATTGCCATCTTCGAGATGCGCACGCTGGTGCCGGGAGCGCGGGTGCAGGAGAAGCATTAGGACGGGAGTCGGGAATCGGGATTCGGGAGTCGGGCCAATCCCCAAACCCCGGTCCCCGGTGAAGAGACATGAAACCAAGCGGTCTCTACGGCCTCATGGCCGAGTTCGACAGTCCGACGGCGCTGGTGCGGGCGGCCAGGAAGGCCCGCGAGGCCGGCTACCGGAAGATGGACGGCTACTCGCCGATCCCGATCGAGGAACTGCACGGAGCGCTCGGCCTGCCGCAGACGAAGCTCGGCTGGCTGGTCCTCGGCGGCGGGCTCACCGGGCTCGTGGCGGGGTACGGCCTCCAGTACGTCACCTCGGCGCTGGTGTACCCGCTCGATATCGGCGGCCGCCCGCTGCACAGCTGGCCCGCCTTCATCGTGCCGACCTTCGAGACGGTCATTCTGTTTTCGGCACTGACGGCGGTCTTCGGGATGATCCTCCTCAACGGACTGCCGATGCCCTACCACCCCGTCTTCAACGTGAAGCGGTTCGCGATGGCGAGCCGCGACCGGTTCTTCCTGTGCATCGAGGCCGGCGACCCGCTGTTCGACGCGGCGGCGACCCGGCAGTTCCTCGAGAGCCTGGACCCGCGCGAGGTGTCCGACGTTGAGCACTAATTCGACGGCCTGTTCATCGACGCTCGTCCCGGCGATTGGCGATTGGGAATTGGGGATTGGCTCTGCGGACCGCAGGCCGCGGCGCAGCCGGCGGCGTCCAGCGGTGGCCGTCTGCTGCCTCGCGCTGGGCCTCCTGGTGACCGGCTGCCGGCAGGACATGCACGACCAGCCGAAGTACACGCCGTACTCCGCCAGCGACTTCTTCGCCGACGGGCGCTCGGCCAGGCCGCTCGTCGCCGGCACGGTCGCCCGCGGGCACCTCAGGGCGGATGCGCTGCTCTACGAGGGCAAAGTCGACGGCCAGCTCGCGACGGTGTTCCCGTTCGCCGTGACGGCGGCCGTCATGGCGCGCGGGCAGGAGCGCTTCAATATCTTCTGCTCGGCCTGCCACGGCCTCGCGGGCCAGGGCGACGGCATGATCGTCCGCCGCGGCTTCCGCCGGCCGACGTCGTTCCACGACGAGCGGCTGCGCCAGGTGCCGCCCGGCTACGTTTACGACGTCATCACGAACGGGTTCGGGGCGATGCCCGATTACGCCGCCCAAATCCCGGTCGAGGACCGCTGGGCGATTGTCGCCTACGTCAGGGCCCTGCAGCGCAGCCAGCACGCCACGATCGGGGACGTGCCGGCCGGAGAGCGGGCGCGGCTGGATGCTGGCGCCCAGCGCTGACGATTCCAGGAACCACGAGCGATTCGCATGCAGCACGCGACCTATACCCCGCCCGCCAGTCTCGAGCCCCTGCGCCGACGTGCGCTCATCGTCGGCGTGGCCGGCCTCGCGGCCGCCGGCGCGGGCGCATTCCTCGACGCCGACCAGTTCTTCCACTCGTACCTGCTGGCCTTCCTCTTCTGGCTGGCCGCGGCGCTTGGCGGGCTCGCCCTGACGATGCTGCACCACATGTCGGGCGGAGGGTGGGGCGTGGTCATCCGGCGGATCCTCGAATCAGCCGCGAGGACGCTCCCCTGGATGGCGCTCTTCTTCGTGCCGATCCTGCTCGGCTTGAAGGAGCTGTACCCCTGGACCGACGAGGCCAAGGTAGCGGCGGACCACATCCTCGTCAAGAAGGCGGGGTACCTGAACACGCCGTTCTTCGTGATGCGGGCTGCGCTGTACTTCGTCATCTGGATCGCCCTGGCGTACTTTCTGACCCGGTGGTCGGCCGAGCAGGATCGGACGGGCGACCCGGCGCTCGCGGCACGCATGACGCGCCTGAGCGCGGGCGGACTCGTCATCTACGTCCTGTCTATGACCTTCGCGTCGATCGACTGGGCGATGTCCCTCGAGCCGCACTGGTTCTCGACCATGTACGGGTTCCTGTTCGTGATCGGGCAGGCGCTCATGGGCCTGGCGCTCGCCATCGTGTTCGCCAACCGGCTCTCGCAGGAAGCGCCCATGGCGGGCGTGTACCACCGGGGCCATTTCCACGACTTCGGCAAGCTGCTGTTCGCCTTCACGATGGTGTGGGCGTACCTCTCCTTCTCGCAGTTTCTGATCATCTGGTCGGCGAACCTGCCGGAGGAGATTCCCTGGTACCTGCACCGGACGGGGCACGGATGGCAGTACATCGGGCTGGCGCTCGTGGCGTTCCACTTCGCCGTGCCCTTCCTGGTTCTGCTCTCGAGCCGGACCAAGAAGAACTCGACCGTGCTGGCCCGCATGGCCGTGTGGCTCATCCTGATGCGGTTCGTGGACGTGTTCTACCTGATCGGACCGGAGGCGTACCCCGAGGGACTCGGGTTCCACTGGATGGACGCTGCCGCGGCCGTCGGGATCGGGGGGATCTGGCTCTCGCTGTTCGTCGCGAATCTGAAGAGCTGCGGGTCGCTGCTGCCGGTGCGCGACGAAGGCATGGAGAACGCACTGGCGGCGCCTGCGCACCACTGAAGCCCAGGGATCAGGGACCAGGCGACAGGCGACAGGAAGAGCGGGGGTCAGGAACCAGGGGTCAGGGCCCTGTGTCGGGAAGTGACGCTTATGGCAGGACATTCGCAGGGACAGGAAAACGACGATCGGGCTTCGGCTTCCAAGGGCTACGAGGTCCGCGACGTCAAGACGGGCGCGCTCGGCAAGTGGCTGCTCGCGCTGGCGGTGGTCGTCATCGGCACCTACGCACTGACGGTCGGTCTCTTCCGATTCTTCTCCGCGCAGGAGGCGGCGAAGGACGCCTCGGCGGGCGTGACCGCCCCGGCCTTCGGCCCGGCCCCGGCCAACGCGGACCAGCAGTGGCCCGAGCCGCGGATCCAGAAGGCGCCGGCCGACGACATGGCCCGGCTGCGCGCCGAGCAGGAAGCGGTGCTGCAGTCGTACGGCTGGGTCGATCGTGAAGCAGGCATCGTGCGCGTCCCGATCGACGTGGCCATGAAGCTGGTGCTCGAGGACGGGCTGCCCGTCCGTGAGGCCGCGCCCGCCTCGCCGGCGCCGGTCGCGGGTGTTCCAAGGTAAGTAACGCTATGAGATTCATCGCCCTCGTTCTGATGCTGGCGCTGGCGTCCGCGTCCGGTCTCGACGCCCAGCGGCCCCGGTTCACCGGCGGCGCGGGCGGCGGGCCCGACCCGGGTTCGCCCTCGGAACTGGTTCCGGACATCCTGGCCAAGGTCGGAATCGACCAGAAGCTCGACTCGCAGGTGCCGCTCGACCTGTCGTTCCGCGATGAGACCGGAAGGACGGTTCGCCTGGCGGACTACTTCGGCAAGAAGCCCGTCGTGCTGTCGCTCGTCTACTACGAGTGCCCGATGCTGTGCACGCAGGTGCTCAACGGCGCGGTCGCGGCGTTCAAGGTCCTGAACTTCACCATCGGCGACGAGTACGAGGTCATCACGGTCAGCTTCAACCCGAAGGAGCCGGCCGGGCTCGCCGCGCAGAAGAAGTCGACGTACATCGCCAAGTACGGACGTCCAGAAGGGGCCGACGGGTGGCACTTCCTGGTGGGCGACCAGCCGTCCATCGACGCCCTGGCCGAGTCGGTCGGCTTCCGGTACACCTTCGACGAGGCCTCTCAGCAGTACGTGCACGCCAGCGCCCTCATGGTGCTGACGCCCGAGGGGCGCGTCTCGAAGTACTTCTACGGGATCGAGTTCCCGCCCAAGGACCTGCGGCTCGGCCTGGTGGACGCGTCCGGCGGTGGGATCGGCAACCCGGTCGATCAGGTCCTGCTCTACTGCTTCCATTACGACCCGCACTCGGGCCGCTACTCCATGATCGTGATGAACGTGCTGCGTCTCGCGGCGGCAGCCACCATCCTGCTGGTCGGCGGCTTCATGGTGGTGATGTGGGGCCGGGATCGCCGGAAATCGAAGGCCGCGGCGCCGGATGCGCCGGCGGCCCAGTAATCGCGTATGCCTCAGACCCAGATCTTCCCCGAACAGGCGTCCACGATGGCCGCGCGCGTGGACGCGCTGTACTTCTTCCTGGTCGCGCTGACGGCCTTCTTCACGATCCTGATTTCCGCGGCGGTGGTGTATTTCGCCATCAAATACCGGCGGAAGAAGAAGGAGGACGCCGGTGAGCCGGTCCACGGAGCCATGTGGCTCGAAGCCACGTGGACGATCATCCCGCTGCTCATCGTGCTCTTCATCTTCGGCTGGAGCACGACCATCTTTTTCTCGATGGCCAGGCCGCCCGCCGATGCGATGGACGTCTACGTGGTCGGCAAGCAGTGGATGTGGAAGTTCCAGCACCCGGACGGGCACGCCGAGGTCAACGAGCTGCACGTGCCGGTCGGCGTCAACGTCAAGCTGACGATGACGTCGCAGGACGTCATCCACGACCTCTACATCCCCGACTTTCGCGTGAAGGCCGACGTGCTCCCGGGCCGTTACACCCACCTGTGGTTCAACGCGACCAAGCCCGGCAGGTACCGGATGTTCTGCGCCGAGTACTGCGGCACGAACCACTCCGGCATGGGCGGCTGGGTCACGGTCATGGAGCCCGCCGAGTACCAGCAGTGGCTGGCCGGGGCCATGGGCCGGGGCACGATGGCCCAGACGGGCGAAAAACTCTTCAACGACCTCGCCTGCTCGACCTGCCACAAGGCCGACACGACGGGTCGAGGCCCGACGCTCGTGGGCCTCTACGGCAAGGCCGTCTCCCTGGAGGACGGGCGGTCGGTCGAGGCCGACGAGGCGTACCTGCGCGAGTCCATCGTCAACCCGCGCGCGAAGATGGTGAAGGGCTTCCAGCCCCTCATGCCCACGTTCCAGGGCCTCATCACCGAAGAGAACCTCCTGCTGCTGATCGAATACATCAAGTCGCTGAAGGCCGTGGACTCGAACGCCACGGGCATCGTCACGGGTGAACCGGCCGCCGGGACGGCGCCGGCCGCCCCCGCGAAGAAGTAGACGTTATGGAAACCGCCCCGACGCCCCACACGAACTACCTGACGGACGGCTACGGCCTGAAGTCCTGGCTGCTGACGAAGGACCACAAGCGGATCGCGATCCTCTACCTGCTCAGCGTCTCCGCGTTCTTCGTCCTCGGCGCGGTCTTCGCCGGGCTCATCCGCCTGGAACTGCTCACGCCCGCCGGCGACCTGGTCGAATCGGACGTCTACAACAAGGCGTTCACGATGCACGGCGTGGTCATGGTGTTCTTCTTCCTGATCCCCGCCATCCCGGCCGTGCTGGGCAACTTCCTGGTGCCGCTGCAGATCGGCGCGAAGGACCTGGCGTTCCCGCGCATCAACCTGCTGAGCTGGTACGTCTACACGTTCGGCGGCATCTTCACGCTCATCGCGCTGGTGATGGGCGGCGTGGACACGGGGTGGACGTTCTACACGCCCTACAGCAGCGCGTTCTCGAACTCCAACGTCGCGCTGGTGGTAGTCGGGATCTTCATCAACGGGTTTTCGTCGATCCTGACGGGCCTCAACTTCATCGTCACGATCCACAAGATGCGCGCGCCGGGGCTCACGTGGTTCCGCCTGCCCCTCTTCATCTGGGCGCACTACGCGACGGCGCTCATCATGATCCTCGGCACGCCCGTCGTGGCCATCACGCTCGTCATGGTCGGCGCCGAGCGCCTCCTCGGCCTCGGCATC
>CAYZYG010000053.1:12540-34482 GCA_964481395.1 uncultured Vicinamibacterales bacterium | reverse complement strand
CAACCACGAAGGCCGCACGGGATGACCGTGCGGCCTTCGCCATGTACGGCCCGAGGGGATTTGAACCGCTTGCTGGCCGGCAACCACGGCGCCCCCCACCCCGCGGCGCCGCGTTGCCTCGCCCCCCGCAACCACGAAGGCCGCACGGGATGACCGTGCGGCCTTCGCCATGTACGGCCCGAGAGGATTTGAACCGCTTGCTGGCCGGCAACCACGGCGCCCGCGCGCACCGTGGCGCCGCGTTGCCTCGCCCCCCGCAACCACGAAGGCCGCACGGGATGACTGTGCGGCCTTCGCCATCTCGTCAGGCGCGCTCACGCCCCTCCGCGCCGACTCCCCTTCCCCGGGGCCACGTCGGCCGCCAGTCCTTCCTGCAACAGTTCGGCGATGTGCCAGACGCGGCGGCCGGTCGTCTGCGTGATCTGCTCGCGGCAGCTGAAGCCGTTCGACACGACGTACGTCTCGGGCGCGGCCGCGCGCACGGCCGGCAGAAGACCGCGCTCGGCGATCTTCAGCGAAACGTCGTAGTGCTCGGCATCGAACCCGAAGGCGCCGGCCATGCCGCAGCAGCCGGCGTCGAGCAGGTCGAACTCGAGCCCCAGCTTGCGCAGCACGGCCACTTCATCATCCAGCTTCAACGACGCCTTGTGGTGGCAGTGCGCCTGCACGACGGCCTTCCCCGCCAGGTGGGCCGGCAGCGTCAGGCCTTCACGCTCGAGGAACTCGCTCAGGAACCACACCTGGCCGCTCAGCCTGCGCGCGAGGGGATCGTGGGGAAAGAAGCGCGGCAGCTCGTCCCTGAACACCGACACGCAACTCGGCTCGAGCCCGACGATGGGCACGCCCGCCTCGATCTCGTCCTTCAGCGCGTCGAGGATTTCCGTCAACCGGCGTTTTGCGACGCTGAGCATCCCGTGATCGTAGAGCGGACGACCGCAGCACAGGCGCTCGCGCGGGATCGTGACCTGGAAGCCGGCCGCTTCGAGGACCGCGACGGCGGCGTGCGCGACCTCGGGGTGGAAGTAGTTGTTCGAACAATCGGGCCACAACAGCACACGGGATTGCGGGGACCGGGGACCGGGGACCGGGGGCCGGTGCTGTCCGCGCGACAGGAAGGCGCGACGGAAGCTGACCGGGGCGAACGCCGGCAGACGGCGTTCGCGCGCGATGCCGAGGACCCACTTCGCGAGGCCGCTGATCGGCGCCGTCTGGGTGAAGAGGTTGGCCAGGCGTGGCGCGCGCTCGGCGAGCGCAGCCCAGTGGTGGATCAGGCCGAAGGCGTACGCGGCGAGCGGCCGGCGCCGCCCGTCGTAGTAGCGCGCCAGGAACTCGGCCTTGTACGTCGCCATGTCCACGCCGGTCGGGCACTCGGTCTTGCAGCTCTTGCACGACAGGCAGAGGTCGAGCGCCTCGCGCACCGCCTCGCTGCGGAAGCCGTCCTGCACAACCTCGCCCTGCAGCATCTCGAAGAGCAGCCGCGCACGGCCCCGCGTCGAGTGCTGCTCGTCCCCCGTGGCCATGTACGAGGGGCACATCGCTCCCACGTCCGTCTTACGGCACTTCCCGACGCCGACGCAGCGCAACGCCGCGTCGGCGAAGCTGCCCTCGACGGGATACGCGAAGTGTGTCTCGAGCGCAGGCGGGTGGTACTGCGGCATGCGCAGGTGCTCGTCGAGCTTGAACGGATGGACCAGCTTGCCGGGGTTCATCCGGTTCGCCGGATCCCAGATCGCCTTGAACTCCTCGAACGCGCGGATGAGTTCGGGCCCGAACATGCGCGGCAGCAGCTCGGCGCGCGACTGGCCGTCGCCGTGCTCGCCGGAGAGGGACCCGCCGAAGCGCACGACCAGATCGGCCGCCTCTTCGACGAACCGCCGGTACTTCGCGATGCCCTCGGTCGTCTTCAGGTCGAAGTTGATCCGCGTGTGCACGCACGCGTGGCCGAAGTGCCCGTAGAGCGATCCCGTGTACCCGTACTCCCCCATCAGCGCCCGCAAGCCCCGCAGGTAGTCTCCAAGCTGATCGGGTCGGACGGCCGCATCCTCCCACCCCTCCCAGTTCTTGCCTTCCCCGGGAACGAACGACGTCGCACCGAGCGCCGTTTCGCGCACGGCCCAGACCTGCTGCGCCTCGACCCGGTCGGTGAACGCCCTCACCGAAACCGCGCGCCCACCCGAGCGGGCAGCCTCCATCAGCGCCTGGGCCCGGCCCTCGGTCTCCTCACGCGTCGTGCCGCCGAACTCGACGAACAACCAGCTGTTGCCCTCGGGCAGGAGCGCCAGTCCCTTCGTGTTCAGGTTCTTCTTCCGGGAATGACGGACGAGCAGATCGTCGATGCCCTCGAGGCCGATGGGGCCGAATCCCGTCACGAACGGGACGGCGTCCGCCGCGGCAAACACGTCATCGAAGCCGAGCAGGACGAGCGTCCGTACCGGGGGGCTCTCGACCAGCCGCAGCGTGGCGCCGAGCACCGTGACACACGTGCCCTCCGATCCCACGAGCGCGCGCGCCACGTGGAAGCCGTTCTCCGGCAGCAGGGCGTCCAGGTTGTAGCCGGATACGCGTCTCGGAATCTTCGGGAATCGAGCCCGGACGAGATCCGCGTACCGGTCCCTGACGTCCCGAAGCCCGGCGTAGATCTCCCCCCGGCGGCCGCCGGCCCGGACGATGGCGTCGAGCGCATCCGGATTCGTGGCGCCGACGGTCATCCGCGTGCCGTCGTAGGTCAGGACGTCCAGCTCGTCGGTGTTGTCGTCGGTCTTCCCGGCCATCACCGAGTGCACGCCGCACGAGTTGTTGCCGATCATCCCGCCGAGGGTGCACCAGCGGTGCGTGGCGGGATCCGGGCCGAACGTGAGCTGGTGCGCCTCAGCCGCGTCTCGCAGCCGGTCGAGCACCAGACCCGGCTCCACCCGCGCCTGCCGGGCGGCCGTGTCGATCTCGAGGATGCGGTGGCAGTACTTCGACGTGTCGATCACCACCGCCACGTTGCAGCACTGCCCCGCCAGGCTCGTGCCGGCACCCCGCGCCAGGATCGGCACGTCGTGCTCCCGGCAGACGGCAACGGTCTCGACGACGGCGTCGATCGAGCGCGGGACGACGACGCCGATGGGGACTTGCCGGTAGTTGGACGAATCGGTCGCGTAGAGCGCCCGGCTGGCGGCATCGAAGCGAACTTCGCCATCGACCCGCGCGCGGAGCGCGGCGGCGAGGCCCTGTGCGTGCTCGTGCAGTGGCATGAGAGAAACGCCCGTGGTCGGTGTCCTGGGGCCAGGTGCAGGGCCGGACGGCTCCTGGCGCATGGCCGCCTCCAGCATAGCCTGTCTGCGCAGCGCACGCGACAGACGGGACGACGCGGCCGCGCGTATCGGCGGTGCGAGTCGCAAGTACGGCCTCATTTCAGGCGCGCTCTCGATGGCGGCCGTGGCTCCCTCACCACTGAGTGCTGAGCGAGCGGGCCCGTCTCTGACGCCCACCTGCAACAGGTCGCCGGTTCTCCGAGTCGAAGCACTCAGCCCGCGGCCCGAATCCCTCCACGCCGCGCACGCACGGCCCACACCACGCGCAGCAACAGCAGCACGGCGAGCACGGCCGCGTAGACCTGCGGCCGCGTCACGTCCAGCTTGACCAGCCACCAGTAGTGGACGACACCAGCAATCGCCGCCGCGTACGCCAGCCGGTGCAGGCGCCGCCACCACGTGCCGCCCATCCGCCGGATCATGGCCGTCGTCGACGTCACCGCGAGCGGCAACATCAGCAGGAACGCCGTCATCCCCGCCGTGATGAACGGCCGCTTGACGATGTCCTTCAGAATTGCGCCGACGTCGAAGAACTGGTCGAGCCAGAGGTAGGTGACGAGGTGGAGCGTCCCGTAGAAGAAGGCAAAGAGGCCGAGCATCCGCCGGAACGCGATCAGTCGATTCCAGCCGGTCAGGCGCCGCAGCGGCGTGACCGCGAGCGTCGCGACCAGAAAGCGCAGCGTCCAGGTCCCCGTCTCATCCGTGATGACGTCGATGGGATTCGCGCCCAGCCTGTCCGCCAACGCGCCCCACACCAGGTATGCCAGCGGGCCCAGGGCGGCCAGGAAGACCAGCACCTTCATGCTGCGCATCGCGGCGCGGGTAGGTGTCATGACGGGGATTGGGGATTGGGGATTGGTTGGAGACTCGGGGATTGGGGACCGTCAGAACCGGTCCCTGGTCCCTGGTCCCCGGCCCCGATCAGTAGTGTTTCCTGAGGTCCATCCCCGCATACAGGCCCGCCACCTGGTCCGCGTAGCCGTTGAACATCAGCGTCTTGCGCTTGAAGAACTCCCCGATGCGGCGCTCGCTGGCCTGACTCCACCGCGGGTGGTCCACCTCGGGATTCACGTTCGAGTAGAACCCGTACTCCTGTGCGTTCGCCTGCTGCCAGGAGTTCACCGGCTGCTTCTCGACGAATCGGATGCTGACGATTGACTTGATGCTCTTGAAGCCGTACTTCCACGGGACGACCAGCCGGATAGGCGCGCCGTTCTGATTCGGAAGCACTTTGCCGTACAGGCCCACGGCAAGAATGGTGAGCGGGTGCATGGCTTCATCCATCCTGAGGCCCTCCAGGTACGGCCAGTCGAGCACGCGCGACCGCTGCCCGGGCATCTGTCTGACGTCGACGAGCGTTTTGAACTCGACGAACTTCGCTTTCGACGTCGGCTCGAACCGTTTGATGAGGTCGCCGAGGGGCACGCCCACCCAGGGGATGACCATCGACCACCCCTCGACGCACCGCATACGGTAGACGCGCTCCTCGAGCTGATGCGGGCGGATGAGGTCCTCGACCTGATAGTCGGCAGGTTTGCTGACGTGCCCGTCCACGCGGACGGTCCATGGGCGCGGCTTGAGCGTGCCGGCGTACCGGGCCGGGTCGCTCTTGTCCGTTCCGAATTCGTAGAAGTTGTTGTACGTGGTCACGTCGTCCCACGGCGTCAGCTTCTCGCTGGTGCCGAAGGGGCCCTTCCTGACGTTGTCCAGCGGAGCCTGCCCCGCCGCAAGGGCCGCGACGGGAAGACCGGCGGCCGCGGCGACGAGGGGAAAGGCCGCGGTCTGGAGGAACTCCCGACGACGCAGGTACCACTTCTCGTCGGTGATCTCGGACGCACGGAGATCGGCCGGGGGCTTGATGAGCATAAGCAGGATCCCTCATGGTTCTGACGCCGCCAGAGCCCGCGCGGGTTCAGAAGCGGCTTCTACTGTAACCCCTGCTCTGGGGATTGGGGATTGGGGCTCCGGGAGTCGGACTGAAACGAATCCCGATTGCCGGCTCCCGGCTCCCGGTCATGGTCCCCGATCCCCGGTCACCGGTCCCTGTCTTCTGGTACACTGCCCCTTCAGACTCCCGTTCAGGAGGCACGTGGCCCGTGGTGTTCTTCGCACCTCGCCCCCTGGCGCCCCTTCCCGCGCTTGAGCACGGCCGTCGGCGCGAGTGGTTCCAGGCGTGAGGCGGTACGTCTGCTCGATCCTGGCCGCCGGGTGGCTGGCGGCTCCGCCCGTCGGCGCGCAGGTGAGGCTGGCCGACCACGCCGATCGTGAGGCGTTTCGCGCGTGGTTCGCGCTGCTCGCTGACGCACAGTTCTACCGTGCCACGCCCGACGTGAACGACTGCGCGGGGCTCGTCCGCCATGCGGCGCGCGAGGCGCTGCGGCAGCACACCCCTGAGTGGCACCGCCTGGCGGCCCTGCCCCTGGCCCCTGCGATCCCGGACGTCCGCGTCCGTCCCGAGTCTGGGCCGGAGGGGGTTCCGCTGTTCCACGTCGGCGGTGGCCGTCACGCCGAATTCGCGGATGCGAAGACCATCATCGGGCTGAACGCGAAGCGGCTGGGACGGGAGGTCGGGGCCCTCCGGCCGGGGGATCTGCTGTACTTTCACCAGCCGCAGCAACGCACGCCGGACCATCTGATGGTGTTCGTCGGCCCGTCGGCCTTCGAGGCCGAGGGGCGCGACTGGATCGTGTACCATACTGGACCAACCGACACGGGTCCGGGCGAGGTGCGGAAAGTCCGCCTGTCGGACCTCCTGCAGCACCCGGCGCCGCGGTGGCGGCCCGTCTCACACAACCCCGCCTTCGTCGGGGTCTTTCGCCTGGCTTGGTTATGAACACTCGTGTCCTGCTCGTCCTGACCGCGCTCGCGCTCCTCCTGCCCGCGCCGGCCCCGGCGCAAGTGCCGGACGAGGACCGCGGGCCAGCCTTCAGCCTGTGGAGCAGCCAGATTTACACGACGGGAGAGCGCCCCTCGTTCGACCTGACGTTCAGGCAGGTCGAGCACCTGGACTTCCGCGTCTACCGCGTCGAGGATCCCCTGGCGTTCTTCGCGGGGCTGAAGGATCCGCACCAACTCGGCAGCGAGAAGCCGATCGTCCCCCAGGAGCGCACGCTCATCGAGCGCATCGCCCTCTGGAAGTCCGCGCACCGCTCGGCCATCCGCAACTTCCTCCGGCGCCAGGTCAGCTACGAGTACCGGCGGCAGCGCCGGGAGCAGGCCGATCAGACGAACGTCGCGCTGCGGCAGACGCTGCAGCACAACACGTTCGCGCAGGTCCCGCTGCTGAATCCCTCGCGGCTGGTCGCATCCTGGCGCGAGATGCTGCCCCCGGTTCGGGACCCCGAATCGCGCCGCATCCCGCTCGACGTCAAAGACCCGGGCGTGTACGTGGTCGAGGCGGTCAACGCGCCGCTGAAGGCCTACACGATCGTGATGGTCTCGGACATCGGCCTCGTGACGAAGACGTCGCCCGGCCAGATTCTCGTGTTCGCGGCCCACCGAACGTCCGGCGAACCGCAGGAAGGCTGCGAGGTCCAGACCTTCATCGATCGCGAGCCGCTCCAGGCTGGGAAGACTGGCGACGACGGGATCGCGGTCTGGGACATCAACGTGGTCCGCCCCGACACGGTCGTCACGGTGGCCCGCTGCGGCAACCAGGTGACCGCGAGCGATCCGGGCGGCTGGTCGCTCCAGGAGGAAACGCGGTCGCTCGTCGGGTATGTCTACACCGACAAGCCCATCTACCGTCCGGGACACACGGTCAACCTGAAGGGCGTGCTGCGGTGGCGGACGCGGGGCATGCTGACAGCCTTCGACGCGCAGGACGCCGAGGTGTCGATCGCGGACAGCAACGACAAGGTCGTGTTCCGCCAGACGGTGAAGCCCGACGCCTTCGGCAGCGTGAGCGCCGGATTCGTCCTGCCGCCGGGGGCGGCACTCGGCTACTACACCATCGGCGTCGCCAGCGGGGACCTGCGCGCGAACGGCTCCTTCGAGGTCCAGGAGTACCGCAAACCGGAGTTCGAGGTCACCGTGACCGCGCCCGACCGCTTCGTCGTGCAGGGCGGGACGGTCAGCACCGCCATCTCGGCCAAGTACTACTTCGGGCAGCCGGTCGCGAACGGCGCGGTGAAGTACGTCGTACACCGTCAGCCGTACTACTCGCCGCTGCGCTGGAGCGACGATGCCGAAGAAGAAGGCGGCGGCTGGTGGGGAGGTGAGCAACTCAGCGAGCAGACGGCCAGGCTCGGCCCCGACGGAACGGTAACGGTCACCATCCCGGTGCCGGTCTCCGACGAGCGGCGCGACATGTCGCTCCGGATCGAGGCGCGGGTCACCGACGCGAGCAACCGGGAAGTCACCGGCTCCACCACGGTGCACGGAACGTACGGCACGTTCTTCGTCACCTCGTCAACCGATCGGTACGTGTACCGCGCCGGTGCGCCTCTGCAGATCTCGGCCAAGGCCCTCGACTACGCCGGTGCGGCGCAAGTCGACGTCCCCCTGTCCGTGCGCCTCGAGCGCCTGACGTACCCCGACGGGCGCTGGTCCGATCCGACGATCACCCCGGTCGCCCAGGGCAACGTCCGGACCGACCGGGACGGCCTGGCGTCGTGGTCCTCGACCATCCCGCGAGACTCGGGCAGCTATCGCGTGACCGTGACGGCCCAGAGCAACGGCCGGACCGTCGAGGACACGTCGGGCCTCTGGGTCGCTGGCGAACGGGCGGAGACGTGGGACGATGGTGACGTCTTCCTCGAACTGATCGCCGACCGGAAGACGTACGCGCCCGGCGAGACCGCGCGTCTCGTCATTCGCGGGGGCGAAGTGTCGGCGCCGGTCCTGGTGACAAAGGAGGCGCAGTACATCTCCTATCACCGCGTGGCCGACGTGGGCCCCGAGGCCACTGTCGAAGTCCCCATCGACGAGAACGACCTCGGCGACACCTACGTCAACGTGGTGTTCCTGAAGAACGACCGCCTCTATCGCGCCGAACGTCGCGTCCGGGTTCCGGCAACATCGCGCCAGCTCTCCATCGCCGTCGAGGCGGAGCCGCAGGTCGGCAAGCCCGGGCAGACGGGCCGGTTCGCCCTCACGGTGACGGATGCGCAGGGCGTGCCGGTCAAGGCGCAGCTGAGCGTCGGCATCATCGACGAGGCCGTCTACGGCGTGAAGCCGGACACGACGCCGGATCCGATCCGGTTCTTCTACCGTCTGTCCTACAGCCGCGTCTGGACGGACTTCTCGCGCGACTACTCCTTCGTGGGGTACGCGGGCAGCCAGCAACTGCTGCTGACACAGCGCCGGCGTCCGTTTACCCTGGCCGACTTCAAGGGCGACAAGCCGGAACGTCCGCAGGTACGCAAGGAGTTCCCGGACGCCATCTTCTGGGTCGCGGACCTGGTCACGGACGAGGCAGGCAAGGCGAGCGTCGAGGTCCCCTATCCGGACGCGCTGACGACGTGGCGGCTGACCGCACGCGCCGTCACTCCGGACACCAGGGCCGGCACGGGCGTGGCCCGCACGATGACGACCAAGGACCTCATCCTGCGCATCGCCACGCCGCGGTTCCTGACGGAAGGCGACCGCGTCGAGCTGCCGTACATCGTGCACAACTACCTGCCGGGCGAGTCGGCCGTGACGCTCACGGGCGCGGCAACGGGCCTCACACCCGATCCTGACCAGCCGGCAGGCGGCCTCGGGGAGCCGCGAGAGCTGCGCATTGCCGAGAACGGGGAATCCCGCATCGACTGGCGGCTCCGGGCCGACCAGGTCGGCCAGGCCCTCGTGAGTGGCACGGCCGTCGCCCCGACCGACGGAGACGCGCTCGAACTGGCGCTGCCCGTCCATCCGTTCGGTCTGAAGAAGGAAGCCGGGGCGGCCGGCTCCATCGTCGGGGCGGGTGAACAGACCGCCGAGTTGCAGGTGCCCGACACCTCCAACGCGGCCGCCCGATCGATACGGGTTCAGGTCGCCCCTACGCTGTCAGGCCCGCTCCTCGGCGCGCTCGAGTTCCTTTCGTCCTATCCGTACGGGTGCACCGAACAGACGCTGTCGAGCTTCGTGCCGAACATTCTCGTGCAGCGGGCGCTGACGGATCTACAACTGCCGCCCACCGAGCAGCTGCGCAGTCTGGATCGCAAGGTCACCGAGGGCCTGAACCGTTTGTACGACTACCAGCACGAGGATGGCGGATGGGGATGGTGGAAGACGGATGAGAACCACCCGTTCATGACGGCGTACGCGGTGGCAGGCCTGCTGGAAGCGAAGCAGGCCGGCTACAAGGTCGACGAGTGGAAGATCTCCCAGGGCGTCCGCGCGCTGAAAAAACTCTATGCGGAGTACCCGCGCGCGATCCCGGACCTCAAGGCGTACGCGACCTGGGTCGTGCTGCTCGCGAAGGCGCGGGGCGTCGAGGCCGAGGAATGGGGCGAGCAGCCGTCGTGGGAACAGTCGTCGGCCCTGAACGATCTGTGGAACGCCAGGGGACGGATGACGACCTACGGGCGCGGCCTGCTGCTGATGGCCCTCGACCTGGGCACCGACGCGCGCGGGAACGATCTCGCGCGCGAACTGCTCAACTCGGTCGAACGGAAGGGCGATCTCGCGTGGTGGACGACGGACCACGACCCGCTGCTGGAGGATTTCGTCGACACGAGCGTGGAGGCGACGGCCACGATCGTGCGGGCGCTGGCGCCGCGAGAGCCCGCGAACCCGACGCTGGAGCAGGCCGTGCGCTGGCTGCTGCTGAACCGCACGTACGGCACCTACTGGGCGAGCACCAAGCAGACGGCCATGGTACTCGGCGGCCTCATCGACTACATGCGGGCCAGGGGTGAGAAGGGCGCTGAGGTCACGGTCGAGGTGTTCGTCAACGGCGCGTCGGCCGGAACGCGGACGCTCACCGGCACGGATCTCGCTGCGCCGGACCCCATCGAGTTCACCGCGTCCGCCGTGGCCGGCCCGAACCGGGTGCGCGTCGTCACGAAGGGCGTCGGCACGATCTACTGGGGTGCGCAGGCCGAGTACTTCGACACGGCCGCCGCCGAAGAGCGAACCGGTACCCGGCGCCTCGCGCTCGAACGGCAGTACTTCACGCTCGCCCCCGTCACGGTGAACAACCGCGTCGTGTACCGCGAATCGCCATTCACCGGACAGGTGCGGCCCGGCGATCTGCTGCTGGTCCGCCTGACCGCCGCCGGATCCACAGACTGGCGTTACCTGATGCTCGAGGATCCGATCCCGGCCGGCATGGAAGCCATCCAGCAGGACGGGCTCTACCAGCTCGAGCGCAGGCGGACGGACTGGTGGGGCAGTCAGCGGGAGTACCGGGACAACCGCGTGGTGTTCTTCCAGCAGAGCTTCTCTCAGGGCCGGTACGAGTACACATATCTGCTCAAGGCCGTCACCCCAGGCGTGTTCCGTGCATCGCCGGCCCGCATCTCGGCGATGTACGTGCCGGAGGGCACGGCGTCCAGCGCCGCTCAGACGGTAACGGTCGTATCAGCGGCTGAGCGCCCAGCGGCGCAGCCGGGTGGAGGTCAACAGTGATCCGGCGGTCGATGGCGATCCTGGCCTGGCTGGTCGCCGGGCACCTGGTGCTCGGCGGGCTCTTCTGGGCCCTGCTCCAGACGCCCGAGTCCAATGTCTTCATGCTGACGGTCTCGGCGATCCTCGTGCTCCTCATGGTGGTCTGGATCGGCCTCGTCACGGGCGTCGGCCTGAGAGGGTGGCGACACACCGGCCCGGTGATCGGCCTGTTCGGCGGGGTCGCCAGGCGTGTGGCGTGGATCGTCCCTGCCCTCCTGGTGTTCTGGGTCATCTGGTGGCTGACCGACGCGGGGCTGGACTACTTCGCGGCGCACGCCGGTGAGATCGACGCCTGGTTCATCGCCAACGCGGGCTGGGTCGGCACGACGTGGCTGCACGCCGCACTCCGGTGGGTGCTGTACGCCGTACGCTTCGCGGTCGGCCTGTCGCTGGCGCTCGCGCTGTTCGCGGCGGGGCTCGGTCTCGGCCCCGGGCGTGTGGCCAGCCTCACGTGGGTGCGTCGAGGCCTGTCCTGGCGGACGCTGGCGGTCGTGGGAGGAGCTGTCCTCCTGATGTGGGCCGGTCCCTGGCAGCTGGCGTACTGGCGTCCGTCCGGTCTGCCGGCCACCTGGGCGCAACCTGCATTCGCCGCCGTCAAGCTGGGCGTGCTGTTCGTCCTGGCGAACGCGTTGTGGGCGGCCGCGCTGTGGGCGGTGGGCCGTGAACCGAAACAGAAGCCGGCCGCAGCTGACGCCGTTCCGGCCCCGGCACCGGCGGCGGAACCTCAGCTGTAATCCTTCCACAGACCGTCAGTCCGGGGCCGCGTCGCGGAACCCGGAATCCAGCTCTGGATTCCCGCTTCCGCGGGAATGACGTCGCAGGATCACAACCCTGACTACCCCGGCCGCAGGCCGCGGTCCCAGTCGTCCACTCCAGCCGCAGCCCGCGAAGCCGCGGGTTCGGCCGGCGCTCGCGCTAGCGGAGATCCCTCCAACTCTCTCCACGGGCCAGCGCCGCGGCCACGCATCGCGCCGCGCGCGCGTAGGCGTCTCTCCAGGCGTCGGGATCGCCTGACGCCCTCAATTCGGCGTCGCTCGGGCAGGCAGGCACCGCAGCGGACGCCGCCGGCAGCTCGTCGCCGGCCATGACGGCCGCCAGCCCCTCACGCACCCAGAGCGGACGACTGGCGAGCGTCCCGGCGGTCAGCACGTGAACGACCTCATGCCGCATGGTCCGATCGAGAATCCCGCGCCGGCGCAGGACGTCCAGTGGGAGCAGGTCGATGCGCGCCCCGGCGGTGGCTGCCGCCGTCCACCACGGCTGGCCCGTCGCGCGCGTGTAGGCCTCGACCGTGGGATGAAAGCGAATCTCAACCAGCGCCGGTTCAGGCACCCCCAGCTTGCCCGCCAGTTCGGTCATCGCCGCCGACGCGCTGCGCCGGATCGCCGGGAGTGAGTCGCGGTCGGCCTCGGGCAGGACGACGCGGATGTCCGCGGACGCCGAGCCGATTCGCAACCCGGGAAAGTAAAACGCGAGGATGGCGTCCCGGGAGTCACTCCGCGCGGCACGGGCCGCCGCGCCGCGCACGCAGAGCCCGACACCGTGCCCCATCCCCCGTCCGGTCAACCGGTAGCCGATTGCGACGCGCTCGATCTGGAAGAGCGTGCTCTTGATGGTCTGCCAGCCGAGCACGCGTCCCGCAGCGAGGCGGAACGCTCCCGCATCGACGACCTCCGGCACCATGCCGTCCACGGCGAGATGCCGGGCTCGTCCCGATGGCGCACGCGCGACGACCCGGAGGTCCCGAACCGGCCCACCGCGCAGCCCGGCGGCCAGCAGAGCCTGTCTCAGACGGGGCTCCGGAATTTCCGTCACCCAGCCGGACTCCCGCGCGCAGACAGAATCCGGCTGCGTCGGCAGGTGCCGGGGATCTCGCGCGCCACGCCAGACCATCGACGGCTTCTCCGTGTGCCCCCCGCAGGATGCGCTCAGGTACACCTCCGCCAGCTCCGTCCCGTCATAGAGCCTGAGGCCGGACGTCGATGCGACCGCCGCCCGGGACTTCGTGGTCGGGGCGCGCAGCGAGAGACAGTGCGTGAGGTCGCAGACGTCGAATCCCTCGTCGGCGTGGCGGCCGCGGTTGGCTTCGGCCCAGGTCCGGACGGTGATGGCCAGCGCCTCGAGCGCCGCGGCCGGCAACTCGTCGCCTCCCTCTCCCGCGACGGCCCGTGCGACGTAGGACTCGAGTTCCATCGTCTCCACCGCGTACGAGCCGCCTGCCCGCGCGATGCCGATTTTGATGGATTGGCTGCCGGACTCCCCTGGCGGCGATGAGCCGGGCCGCAGTTGGCGGCCGGAGGGGACAGGACCGTGATCCTCGTCGGGCCCCGGGATCCGGGCCCCGGGACCCGGGTGCCGCACCGCAGACACGCGCGGGGAGGGAAACGCCAGGGCTTCGGGCGGTGCGCCTGGCCCGAGGATCACAGACGAGCCGGGCCGCGGTTGGCGGTTGGAGTAGGCGGGGGTGGAATCCCACGACGTCATTCCCGCGGAAGCGGGTCCGTTAACGTCATTCCCGCGAAAGCGGGAATCCACGACTGGATTCCGGGTTCCGCTTCGCGGCCCCGGAATGACGACCCTGTAGGGGATCACCGATGAGCGGCGTTGTGCCGCCACCGCGGCGGGAGCGGGAACGCGCCACGCATTGGACTCGTCCGTGCGCCGGGTGGGGGCCCCGTGCTTCCTGAGGATGCCCGCTGCCAGTCGAGCCGCGTCGGCCCCGGAGGCGCCGGGCGCCACGACGACGATGGCGTGGGTCGGCAACTCGGTGTTGACCAAGGCTACGACCAGTCCTTCGTACCCGCCCCCGGGCATGGGGGCGGTGCCGGTCTTGGCCAAGCCGCTGAAACCGGCGTCGGCCAGGGCCGATGCCGTGCCCGTTCTCGCTGCCAGTTCCATGCCGCGCCGCAGCACGCCCATCTGAGCGGCCGTCAGACCGATCGCGGTCTTTGACGCACCGGCAACGCGCAGGAAGGCCTCGAGCAGCTGGCGCGGGGTGGCGCGGATGCCGTCCAGACCGAGTGCGCCAGTGACCACGGGCGTCCCGGCATCGAGCGGCGGAAGGCCGAGGCTCGTGAGCGCCTGGTTCAGACGGCCGCGTTCGAGACGCCGGGCCACGGTCGCGAAGTACACGTTGCAGGAGAAGCCCAGTGCCTCAGCAGGATCCAGCGGGCGTCTCAGCTCAGGATGAACGCATTCAATCGTTCGCCCATCCACGTCCGCGCGACGTCGGCACATGATGCGCGTACCGTCGTGCGCCACGCCGGATTCGAGCACCGCCGCCAGCGTGGCGAGCTTGGCGATCGACCCGGGCGCGACGGGTGTGTCCAGGATCCGCCGCCCCGACTCGGAGACGACCTGGCCGGATGGCAGTTCGACCAGCAGGTAGGCCGGCGCGGGCCCGGCAGCCTGCGGACGGCCCTGCGGCGCGGCAGACAGGGCCGCCGCCGCGCCCAGGGCGACGAGCATCACGCGAGCGACAACGGCCGCCATCGCGCGTCCTCCCGGGTCACCCTCCATCCTGCGGCCGCACCGGCAGGCCGAGGAACGCCGCTGTCTCTCGCCAGATGAGGTCGATGTGGCTCATCAGCAGGTGGTCGTCGTCCACCAGGCGCAGGGTGACGCGCGGCCGAGGTCCGGCGAAGCGCCGGACCATCGCCGGGTCAACGGCCTGGTCTCGGCTTCCCTGGAAGATCAGGGTGGACACCGGCGCCGGCTCAACGAAGGAGTCGTAGCGCTGCGCGTCTTCGAACAGCGCGAACCGCAGCGGCAGTACTTTCTGCTGACCGTAGTGAAACACGTCGAGGCGGTCGGTCTCCCGCCAGCGCGCGATCCCCTCGGCGTCGAGCGTCCCGAAGCTCGACCGCCCGAACTCGAACGCCGGCGCGAGCAGCACGAGGCGGTCGATCGGGTGCGACACGGCCTCGTGGCGCGCGCGCTGCGCGTTCTGGCGGACGGCGGCGTGGAACGACACGAAGCCCCCCATGCTCGATCCGATGAGCACCACGGGCCCGGGCGGCAGCGCCGCCATGGCGGCTTCCAGCTGCGCGAGCATCCGCGACGAGGTCAGGGTCGAGAAGTCCGGCTCGTTGAAGTCCGGGCACTGCAGGTCGATCCCGAACGGCCTCAGCCGGTCGGCGAAGATGGCGGCCTTCGTCGACCTGGCTGAGGAGGCGAACCCATGGACGTAGAAGACGTGGCGCACGCTACCTCTTGTAGGTCTGCACGGGAACGGCGTCCATGGCCCACATGCCGCGGCCGTGCGTCGCGATGACGATGATCCGGTCGCGGGGGTGGACGACGAGGTCGTGGACGAACGTGGATGGCAGATTGCCGCCGAGCACATGCCAGGTCGCGCCGCGATCGACGGTGACGTATGCGCCGATGTCGGTCCCGGCGTAGAGGATGTCCGGGCTCACCGGGTCCTCCGTGATGACGTTGACCGGCCCGACGGGCACGCCTGTGGCGATGCTCGTCCACGTCGCACCGAAGTCCGTGGACTTCCACAGGTACACGGCGGCATCATCGTCGCGTTTGCCGTTCTGCGACGCGTAGACGGTCCCCTCGTCGAACGCCGAGGCGACGACTTTCGACATCCAGCGGCCCGGGGCGAGTCCTTTCGTGATCTCCGTCCAGGTGCGCCCGCCGTCCCTCGTCACGTGCAGCCGCCCATCGTCCGTGCCAGCGTAGAGCAGGCCGGCGCGCAGGGGCGATTCCGAGAGCGCAAAGACGGTCTGGTACGGGACGTCGCCCTGCTTCTTCGGATCGTTGTAACTGAGGTCCGGGCTGATCCGTTCCCATGTGTCGCCGCGGTTGTACGATCGGAAGACGTACTGACCACCGTAGTACAGCACGTTCGCGTCGTGGGGTGAGATGACGATCGGCGTCAGCCACTGGCCGCGCAGGTCGCCGTCCGCCGGCGACAGCCGAGGCGTAATGCTCTTCGAGCTGATGCGACCCCGCCCGTCGACCCGGGAAAGGTCGCTCCGGTTCATGTTGTGATAGAAGCCAGCCGAGTAGACGATGTTCGGGTTCCCGGGGTCGATGGCATGGCGGGATCCCTCACCGCCGGGCGTGTTCTCGAACGGCTGCGCCGGGATCTGATCCCGTCCCTGGCGCAGGTCCACCACGCCTCGCCGGCTCCCGTGATCCTGGATCGACCCGAACACGTGGAACGGCTCGTCCATGTCGTACGACACATTGAAGAACTGCACCGCCGGCAGGTTGTCGAGATACTGCCGCCACGTCCGGCCCTGGTCGTACGAGATCACGACGCCGCCGTCGTTGCCGTTGACCAGGTAGTTCGGGTTCTCCGGATCGATCCACAGGGCGTGGTGGTCTCCGTGCATGCCGCGCAGGGGCTGGAAGGTCTTGCCGGCGTCCTTGCTCTGGTTCAAGCCGAGTCCCATGACGTAGATCGTGTTCTCGTCAGACGGGTCGACGCGGATCTGACCGAACACCCAGCCGTACGTTCCGGCGAGCCGCTCCATGTACGGATTCGACTCGCTGACCTTGCGCCACGCCTGACCGCCGTTGTCCGAGCGGTACACCTCCGCCCCGCGGATGACGTCGGCGCGCTGGCGCCCGTAGGCATCGCGCTCGCCCGGCTGCGCCCGGCGCGTCACCTCGTAGTT
This sequence comes from uncultured Vicinamibacterales bacterium, assembly GCA_964481395.1. Lineage (GTDB taxonomy): Bacteria > Acidobacteriota > Vicinamibacteria > Vicinamibacterales > JAKQTR01 > JBFMFH01. The sequence goes on along the minus strand of CAYZYG010000053.1, from coordinate 17,960 downwards.
GTCGACGAACGCGTAGAGCACATCGGGCCTGGAGCGCGCGATGTCGATGCCGATCCGCCCGCGAAGCCGTGCCTCGGGCAGCCCCTGGTTGACGGGCGTCCAAGTACGGCCCCCGTCGGTCGTCTTGTGGATCCCGGAGTGGCTGTAGTCCGGCTCGTTTCTCGGGTCGTTCCACTTCTTCCGCACGCGCTGCCACGTCGCCGCGTACAGGACGTCTGGGTTGCGCGGATCCATCACGAGGTCAATCGCGCCCGTCCGCGGGTTGATGTAGAGGATCTTCTGCCAGGTCTTTCCCCCGTCCGTGGTCTTGTAGACGCCGCGGTCCTCGTTGTCCGTCCACTCGCGGCCCGCTGCCGCCACGTAGACGGTGTCCGCGCTGGTCGGGTGCACGACGATGCGGGCGATGGTGTGCGTCATCGCCAGCCCCATGTGCTGCCAGGTCTTCCCGCCGTCGACCGTCCTGTAGATGCCGGCGCCGGCCATCGAACTGCGGAAGATGTTGGCCTCACCCGTGCCCACCCAAACCACATCCGGCTTGCCGGGCGTGATGGCCAGGGCTCCGATGGAGGTGGAGGCCGCGTGCTCGAACACCGGCTCCCACGTCGTGCCTTCGTTCACCGTGCGCCACACGCCGCCGGACGCCGTCGCCACCCAGACGGTGTAGGACTTCCCTTTCGGCGTGACGACGGCCACGTCGGTCACGCGCCCGCTGATGTTGGTCGGCCCGAGGAACCGCCACGACTGGGCCTTGAACGGCGACGTGCCGGTCATCTCGACGTGCCTGGCATAGCCCGCCAGGCGAAACTGCGCGTCGGCCGCCGGTGCGGCCGGAGCCTGCCCCGACGCCGCGACAGCCAGCGCGGCGAAGAGCACCAGCGCCGCCAGCACGCCTCCTCCGCGGAGCACACGATCAGCGATACTCATGAGAGCCTCCGATGACACCTGATACACGGCCCGTGGCCCGGGCACGCGGTTTCGGGGACCATACCACGTCACAGCGTGTGGCGGCACCCCGGCACGCAGGTGCACGGAATGCCGGCGGTCCCGCCCGTGTAGTAGTTGTAGGTCAGTTCCTCCCCGGGACGGATGGTCCGGCCGGCCCGGATCCAGATGATGTCGCCGATCACTTCGCTGTAACAGTTCGGCCGGCACGCGTGATTGATGAACCGCGCGATGTTGCCGCCGACGCCGGCATCGCGGACCCACAGGCGATTGACGGTGAAGCACCAGATGTGGCCGCGCTCGAGATAGCGTGCCTCGCGGGTCTTGCTCTCGCTGGCGGACACCTTCTCTCCGGCGTAGTGAATGATGCGCTTGTTCTTGGGAATGGCTTCGAGGGCAAAGACGCCCCAGCCGTGTACGCCGGACCGCCGGCGCACGATCTTCGGAAACGACCCACGCTTCATGCTCGACATCCCTCGACGCGCGCTCGGCAAGGGCCAGCGCACGGTATAAGATACAACGGTCTTGAACATGAACCTGATCGGGACCGGGGACCCGGGGCCGGGGACCAGTTTTGAAATCCCCAATTCGCCTGTCTGGCTCTCAGCAGAGCGCCTTCAGCTTGCCGCGCTGTGGCCCCACGGGCCGAAGGCTGGCCGAACGCGCCTGATCGAGGCCGGCTCGGCGAGCCGGCCCACCGGTACCCGAAGCGATGGGGCACGAACCCGGAGGGCGACCGCAGATGACCGCGTGCGCTGAGCCGGTTCCCCTGCTGCTGCGCGCGGGGATCGCGCAGTTCAATCGCGGCGAGTTCTTCGAGCAGCACGAGACGCTCGAAGAGCTCTGGCGCGCGGAAGCACGCCCCGTCCGCCGGCTCTACCAGGGGATCCTGCAGATCGGCGTCGCGTTCCATCACCTGCGCCGAGGCAATTACCACGGTGTGGTCGTGATGCTGGAACGCGGCACGACGTGCCTGGAACCGTTCGCCCCGTCCTGCCAGTCGGTGGACGTAGCAGGCCTGATCGCGCAGGCGGCTCGGGCCAGGCAGGAGGTCGAGCGTCTCGGCCCGTCGCATCTCGGGCAGTTCGACTGGTCGCTCGCGCCGCGGGTGCGGCTGAGCGACACTGAGGAAACGCACGCGTAGTCGCGACGTCCCGCCCCCGTTCTGGACTGCGGCAGCGGGTGATGGAGGATCGGCATGTCACTCACCAGGAAGATCGCCGTCGGCGCCGTCATTCTCGCCGCGGCCATCCAACTCTACCGCCCGGACCGGACCAACCCCGAGAGCGATCCCGCGCTCGCCTTCAACACCGCGGCGCCGGTGCCGGCCGACGTCAACGCCATCGTCACGCGCGCGTGCGCCGATTGCCACTCCAACCAGACGCGCTGGCCCTGGTACAGCCACGTCGCCCCCGCGTCCTGGATGCTGGCCAGCCACGTTCGGGACGGTCGCGCCAAACTGAACTTCTCGGAGTGGGGCGCGTACGACGTCAAGCGCCAGACGCACATGCTGGAAGAGATCTGCGAGGTCGTCGAATCGGGAGACATGCCGCTCGCCGGGTACGTGCTCCTGCACGGGGACGCGAGGCTGTCGGCCTCAGACGTGCAGTCGCTGTGCGACTGGGCGAAGCGTGAGGCGGAGGACCTGACGTCGTCGGGCCGCGCGCTGCCGTCGTTCGCGCCGGCCGCGAGCCACGGCGATTTCGTCTACGTCTCGGGCATCCTGCCCGGTCCCGCAGACGGCACCACCATCGAGAGCCAGACCACGCACGTCATCGCCGAACTGTCGAAGCGGCTGGCCCAGGCCGGCACGGATCTCGAGCGCGTGGTATCCACGAACGTGTACCTGAAGCGGGGCAGCGACTTCGGCGGCCTGAACGACGTCTGGAGCCGCACCTGGCCCAATCGACCACCGACACGCACGACCGTCCTGACGGAGCTTCCGGTCGCGTCCGCCCTTGTCCAGGTGTCGGCTGTCGCCGTGAGGCCCGGCGTCGCCATCGACACGGTGCTGCCGAAGGGATGGCAGGCGCCGGCCCACCCGTACAGCTACGCGCTCCGGGCCGGGGATACGCTCTTCCTTTCGGGCCTGGTTCCCCGCGATCCGGGAACCGGAGAGCCCATCGCCGGGAACATCGAGACGCAGACGAAGGCCGTCCTCGACGCCGCCGGCGCGATTCTGGGGGCCGGCGGTCTGTCGTTCGCCAACGTGGTGAGTTCGCGCGTCTTCATCTCGAACGTCTCGGACTTCCAGCCGATGAACGCCACGTACCGGCCGTACTTCGGCGACACGCCCCCGGCCCGAGCAACGGTGCGCGCCACGCTGACCAATCCGGCCTTCCTCGTCGAGGTCACGTTGACGGCAGCGGCGGGAGGGACACGGATCGTCTACACGACGCCGGGCGAGGACGGCGCGCCCGGGCAGGTCAACCCGAATCTCAGTTCGGCCATCGGCCTCGGGCCGCGCCTGTTCCTTTCGGGCATGCTCGGCGTCACTCCCGGCACGACCCGGGACGCCGTCGCCCAGACGAACGAGACGCTGGCGCGGCTGGAGCGCACGATGGCGTTGGCCGGCGTCGGCTGGCCCCAGGTCGTCGACACGGTCGTCTACGTCACCGACATGTCGAAGGCCGGTCCCATTCTCGAGGCCGTGCAGGCCAGATCGGGAGGGCGCCTTCCCGCGGGCGCACTCGTGGGAACTGGGCTGGTCAGCACCGAAGGACTGGTCGAGATCATGCTGACAGCCGGGAGGTAGCGCAGCCATGGCCACGTGTTCGTTCGATGTGACCTCCACCGTCGACATGCAGGAAGTCGACAACGCCGTCAATCAGGCCCGCAAGGAAGTGGCGCAGCGTTACGACTTCAAGGGCTCGAAGGCTGCCATCGAGCTGAACCGCGCCGAGCACACGCTCACGCTCGTGGCCGACGACGAGTTCAAGATGCAGGTGCTGTGGGAACTGCTGCAGGGACGGATGGTGAAGCGTCACGTGCCGGTCAAGAACCTCAAACTCGGCGACATCGAGCGCGGCGCGAAGGACACGGTGCGGCGCGTGATCACCCTGCAGCAGGGCATCCCGACGGACACGGCGCGTGCCATCGTCAAGTTCCTCAAGGACCGGAAGCTCAAGAAGGTCCAGGCGGCCATCCAGGGCGATCAGGTGAGGATCTCGTCGCCATCGAAGGACGAGCTTCAGGCCGTGATGGGGCTGCTGCGCGAGGAAGACTTCGACATCGCGCTGCAGTTCGGCAACTATCGCGAGTAGCCCCCGGATGCCGCCGATTCGTCGCCTCGGCTGCGCCCTGCCGAATCTCGTCGCGCTGACGGGACTCGTGCTGCTCGGCAGCGCGGTGGCCCTCGGAGCCGACATGTTCACGGTCGCCATGCTGGCGGCCGCCCTGCCGCTGCCTCTCTATCTTGCTGGCGCGCTGTGGCTCGATCGCTTCGAACCCGAGCCTCGCGGCCTGCTCCTCATGGCGTTTCTCTGGGGCGCATCTGCAGCCATCCTGGGCTCGGGAATCGGCAACAGCGTCGCCGACGGCATCGTCGGCGAGGCGTGGAGCGCCGTCGTGGCGGCACCGGTCTTCGAGGAAATCTTCAAAGGCCTTGTGCTCGTCTACCTGTTCGCCCGCCGGCCGGACGAGTTCGACGGCGTGGTCGACGGGGTCGTCTATGCGGCGATGGTCGGGCTCGGCTTCGCGTTTGCCGAGAACATCGACTACTACGGGCGGTCGCTGCAGAGCGAAGGCACGCAGGGCCTGGCAGTGACGGTCACACTGCGCGGCGTGCTCAGCCCGTACTCGCACCCGCTGTTCACGGGCATGCTGGGCGTCGGTCTCGGGCTGGCCCGGCAGACCGATCGTGTTTGGCTCCGGAGGACCGCCCCGGCCGCCGGACTCGCCGCCGCGATGCTGCTCCATGCCCTCTGGAACGCGAGCGCGCTGGCGGGCTGCGTGTTCTTCGCGGTGTACGGCTTCGTCATGCTGCCCGCCCTCGGGGCCCTCGTCGGTGTCGTGGCGTGGTCGCTGAAACGCGAGGGCCGGATCCTGCGCGAACACCTGCGCACCGAATTCGAGCAGGGCCTGCTGCCGGCCTCCTCGTACGGCGAGGTCTGCTCGGTGCGCCAGCGCCTCCGCGGATCGACCCGGGCGATGTTCCAGGGCGGCCCGCGGGCGTGGCGGGAGGCGCGTCGCATCCATCACGCGGCCGCGGAACTCGCGCTGCTGCGCTACCGCGTGGCTCGAGGGTTGCACGCGCCGAACCCGGATCTCGAACACACGTATCTGCGCACCCTCGTGCCCGGATACGTGGCGCCCGTGGCCGCGAGTGATTCCCCCGCCGCCCCGCCGCCCGCCGACGCCGCTCTGCCCTCTGATCCCTGATCCCTGATCCCCGCTCTCCCCTTGCCGCCTGCCGCCTATCCCCTGCCGCCTGCCGCCTATCCCCTGCCGCCTGCCGCCTATCCCCTGCCGCCTGCCGC